>CALRYY010000043.1:0-30771 GCA_943372515.1 Ramlibacter sp. 2FC
CAGCGCCCGGCTGGGCGCAGAAGCGCGCCGCAGCCGCTTTGGCGTGCGCCGTCTGCTGGCATCGCTGGGCTACCAGGAAACCATCAACTTCAGCTTTGTGGAGGAAAGCTGGGAGCGTGATCTGGCCGGCAACGCTGACCCGATCCGCCTGCTCAACCCGATTGCCAGCCAGATGAGCGTGATGCGCTCGTCTCTGGTGGGCTCACTCCTGCAAGCGTTGAAGTTCAACCTGGACCGCAAAGCCGAGCGAGTGCGTGTTTTCGAGGTCGGCCGTGTGTTCTTGCGCGATGTCTCTGTAGCCACAACGGACACGACGGTGCGTGGCATCCACCAGCCGATGCGTGTGGCAGGCCTGGCCTATGGCGAACCCGACGGCCTGCAGTGGGGCCGCAAGGGCGGCGCGACCGACTTCTTCGACGTCAAGGGTGACGTGCAGGCGCTGCTGTCGCCGTTGCAGGCTGAATTCAAACCCGCGGAGCATCCCGCCATGCACCCTGGCCGCTGCGCGGGTATCTGGATGGATGGCCGCCAGGTGGGCGTGGTGGGTGAACTGCACCCCCGTTGGCGTCAGCGTTGGGAACTGGCCCAGGCGCCGGTGGTGTTTGAACTGGACCTTGACGCGGCACTGACGCGCCAGGTGCCCGCGTTCCAGCCGGTGCCCAAATTCCAGCCCGCAGAGCGCGACATTGCGGTCATCGTGGCCGACGCCGTCAGCCACGGCGCGGTAATGGATGCCGTGCGTGCGGCAGACACGGCTGGCTTGCTGCGCGACGCGTTGCTGTTTGACGTCTACAAGCCCAAGCAGGCGTCTGCAGGCCTTGGGGCGGACGAGAAAAGCCTGGCTGTGCGCTTGACGCTGGGCAGTGCCGAAGCCACACTGACCGATGAGCAGATCGACCATGCCGTGAAGGCGGTCGTCGAACGCATCGCCAGCCAGCTGGGTGGCAGGCTGAGAGGCTAGGACGCGATGACGTTCGTCAAAACAACGAAAGAAGAGGACACCATGGAGTTCGCAGTTGAAAGCCTTGAGACACCGGCACTGACCAAGGCCCAGCTCGCGGAACTGCTGTTCGAGCAGATCGGCCTGAACAAGCGCGAATCAAAGGACATGATCGACGCATTTTTTGACCTGGTGGCCGACAGCCTGGTCGAAGGCAATGACGTGAAGATTTCGGGTTTCGGCAATTTCCAGATCCGTACCAAGGCGCCCCGGCCCGGACGCAATCCGCGCACCGGTGAAGCCATTCCCATCGAGGCCCGCCGCGTGGTGACTTTCCATGCCAGCCACAAGCTCAAGGAACAGATCCAGGGCGATGCACCTGAGGCAGCCTGACTTCGGCGTGGCCCGAAACGCAACAGTTGGCACTGGCGGCACGCACAGTCTTTGCATGCACGGCTGTCTTAGAGTAACCTAGGAGCTTTCTCTTGTACAACATTGATTTCAATGGAGAAAGCCCTCCCATCCATCCCCGCCAAGCGCTACTTCACCATTGGTGAGGTCAGCGACCTGTGCGGCGTGAAGCCGCACGTGCTGCGGTATTGGGAGCAGGAATTTACCCAGCTGCGACCCATGAAGCGGCGCGGCAATCGCCGTTACTACCAGCACCACGAGGTGCTGATGATCCGCCGCATCCGCGATCTGCTGTACGACCAGGGCTTTACCATCAGCGGCGCGCGCAACAAGCTGCAGGAACTGGTGCAGGGCGAGCGTGACAAGCGCAAGGCCGGTGAGGTCATGCTGGAAGGCGTTGAAGTCATCGAGGTCGAAGAAGACTCCGCCTTTGACGAGTTTGAAGACAGTGGCGTGGAAGACGACGGATCACCCGCATCGCAAAAACTTCTGTTCGTACGCAGGGAATTGTCCGAGATTCGCGATCTTCTTTCAGCTGCGTACTGAGCACACGCTATAATGTGAGGCTTGTCGGCGTGTAGCGCAGCCTGGTAGCGCACTTGCATGGGGTGCAAGGGGTCGCGAGTTCGAATCCCGCCACGCCGACCATTGATCCAAAGGGTTAGCAGGCATTGCCTGCTAACCCTTTTCTTTTATGCTCATGCCCCATGGCAACGACCGTTGTTTTTGCTGACCTTGTGGGAAGCACCGGCATCTTTGAGCGGCTGGGTGACGCGACCGCATCCCGGTTTGTCACGCAACTCACTTCTGCATTAAGCAAAACATTCGAGCAGCACCACGGCCGCGTGGTCAAGCTGTTGGGCGACGGCCTTTTCGTTGTGTTCCCGGGTGAAGGTGATGCACTCGCCGCCTGCGTTTCGATCCAGAAGCGGCTGCAGGACAAGCCCGTGTACCCCGGCGGCAACGGTGCCCCGGTGCAGATGCAAATGGGCGTTGAATGTGGTGAGGTCGTTGAAATTGACGGCGACTGCTTTGGCGACGCCGTCAATAGCGCGGCCCGCCTGGCAGACCTGGCCGGTGCCGAGCAGATCCTCACATCCCAGCGCGTGCGCGATGCACTGGCCCTCCTGCAGCAGGCCCAGCTGCGCAGCATCGGGCCCATGTACCTGCGTGGCAAGGCCGAAGCCACCGAAGTGTTCCGCGTGGACTGGAATGTCGAGCGCGACGCGGACGCTACAGTGATGGGCGCGTCCATGTTCAAGGCGGTGACGGACGCGTTCCTGGAATTGACGGCAGCAGGGCAAACTTTGCGTCTGAACCCCAGAGGCGACAAGCTCACGCTGGGGCGGGCCACTAGTGCGTCGCTCTCACTCAATGATTCCCGTGTGTCGCGTGTACATGCCACGATCGAATGGCGCGGCGGGCAGTTTGTGCTCAATGACGCATCCAGCTTTGGCACCTGGGTGTACATGGGCAACCAGACCGAGCCCGTGGTGCTGCGGCGCACAGAGTGCTATCTGGTGGGCAGCGGCCAGATTGCGCTGGGCTGCGAACGTGACGCCGAGAGCGCGCCACTGGTGGTCTTCTCGGTCCGGGCCTGACACCGGCACGCGGCGCACGGTATGGCAGTGGACCTTCACATCAGCGGCCCCGGAATCGACGACCGCCGCGTGCTGCAGGCGGGCCAGGCCGAGCTGGTGCTGGGGCGCGACGCAGACTGCCACATCTGCCTGCCCGATCCACGGCGCAATGTCTCGCGCCGGCACCTGGCCGTGTGGTGCGAGGCCGATGAACTGCACTTTCGTGTGCTGTCTGTGGTCAATGGCGTTGAGCTTCCGTTTGGCGAGGCGCCGCCGGGCGCCTGCGGCGTGTTGCCGCATGGCCAGCTGCTCAAGCTGGGCGACTACAAGGTGCTTGCCGCCGTTGCTGCGCCACACCCAGGGGAGGATGATCCTTGGGCCGTGTTTGACCGCGAGGCTTCGGGCTTCAGCCACAGCGCGGTGTCAGACGACGGGCTGACACAGCCTGCCGAGCTGGCGCCGGCCGGGCCGCCAGCCGAAGAAGATCCTTTTGGCGAGTGGGGTTTTGACTCCACCTTCGGCCCCGGCTCGCGCGCGGGGGGGCCATTGAGCGCAGGCGGAGCCGCACCGCCAGGTGGCGAGATGGCTGCCTTTCTGCGCGGGGCCGGGCTGGATCCGCAGCGCATCGGTTCGCTGGGCGAGGGCGAGCTTGAAGAGATGGGCCGGCTGGTGCGCCTGGCCTTGCTGGGTCTGCTGGACCTGCACACGTCCAAGGCCGAGCTCAAACGTGACCTGCGCGCGGAAGACCGCACCATGGTCGCCGTCAAGGACAACAACCCCCTGAAGACAGACTGGCCCGATGACACCCGGTTGCAGTACCTGCTGGGTGGGCGCGCTGCGTCCATCGGGTTTATCCGCCCCGAGCGCGCGCTGGGCGAGCTGCTGGTCGAGCTGCGCGCGCACGACCAGGCCATGAGCGTGGCCGCCAAGGCCGCGGTCGAGGGTACGCTGCGCGAGCTGTCGCCCGAGGAACTCAAGAAGCACCTGCCCGGTGCGGGCAGCCTGCTGTTTGGCAGTGCCAGGCTGTGGGACGCCTACGAAAAATACCATCAGGAGCAGGGCGCCGACATGCCACGCTGGTTGCAGCGGCTGCTGGGCAAATACTTCACGGAAGCCTATCTGCGTGAGAGCATGCGCATCAAGCGCGACCCGGCAACGCGCCCCAAGTAGTGTGCATGCATGGCATCAGCAATGCACACAGCTAGAATCATCTCTCCTCTCACCACCCCCCACCCGTTGCCGTGAGTCTCAAGAAACTTGGTCGATACGATCTGGTCCGCGTGCTGGGCAAGGGGGCCATGGGCATTGTGTACGAGGGCCGGGATCCCAACCTGGACCGGCGCGTGGCCATCAAGACCGTCAAGGTCGAGAACCTGTCGGAAGAAGCCGCAGCCGAATACGAAGCGCGGTTTCGCACCGAGGCGCGCTCGGCCGCACGGCTGCAGCATCCCAACATCGTCAGCGTCTATGACTCTGACCGCGACGGCGACATCGCCTTTCTGGTCATGGAGTTCATTCAGGGCGATGACCTCAAGCACCACCTGGACCGGGGCGTGCGCTATTCACTGGAGCAGTCACTCAGGATCATCCGTGACCTGCTGTCGGCCCTGGATTACGCGCACAAGCAGAACATCGTGCACCGCGACATCAAGCCGGCCAACCTGCTGATCGAGCCCGGTGGGCGCGTCAAGCTCACGGACTTTGGCGTGGCACGCATCCAGGACTCCGGCGAGGCCACGCGCACGCAGGGCAGCATGGTTGGCACGCTCAAATACATGTCGCCCGAGCAGGTACAGGGCCAGAAGATCGATGCCAGGGCCGATTTGTTCTCAGTTGGCGTGGTGCTGTACCAGCTGCTGACCGATCGCAGGCCGTTCGACGGCGACAACGACTTTTCCATCATCCACCAGATCATCGGCCACACCCCGCAGGCCCCCAGCGCCTACAACGCGCGCTTGCCCGCCGCCATTGACGGGGTGGTGGCGCGTGCGCTGGCCAAGGACCGCGAAGAGCGCTTTGCGACCGCACGTGACTTTGCCACTGCCCTGCAGTCCGCCATTCGCCGGGCTGAAGACGCCACCGTAGTGCCGCCGGCCGACCCGCAGCGCAAGCCGGTGCAGGACGGGCCTGGCACCGGTTCACGCGGCACATCTGCAGGCACGTCAGCCGGGACCGGTACCTCGGGCACCTCCGCCACATCGGCAACCAGCGCCACGTCTGCCACGAGCACAGCCACTGTCACGCAAGAGCTCGAGCTGGTCTACTGGAAGGACATCAAGGACTCCACCGACCCGGAAGAGCTGGAGATGTTCCTGGCCAAGTTCCCCTCCGGCATTTATGGCGACCTGGCACGCCGCCGCCTGCGCAAGCTCACCGGAGGCAACTCTCCTGACCAGACGCTTCTGAGCGGCACGCTGCCACCCGAGCAGGACATGGAGGCCACGCGCCTGCGCACCGATCTGTCGCAGCCGTTGCCCAAGCCGGCTGCCGTACCCGCCGCCTCCGCCGTGCCCATGGCCGATCCGGCAGAGATCGCGCCTGTACCTGCAGTTCCTGTGCCCCCGTCCGTGGTGTCTGTGCCGCCCGCGATCGCACCCACTGCCGTGGTCACGCCTGTTGAGCCGGCACCGGTTGCCACACCGCAGGCTTTCACAGCAACGCCCTCAACAGGCCCTGCGACCGCCGCAACCCAGCCCAAATCGTCCAGCAAGCTCGTGCTGGCCGGCGTCGCCGGTGTGGCGGTCATGGGCATCGTGGCATTTTTGGCCTTGGGGCGTGGCGGCAGCGCGACGGCGCCGGTAGTGTCGCCGCTGCCTGCGGCATCAGCCCCTGGCGAGCTTGCTACAGGGAACCCTGCCGTTTCAGCCGCGTCGGCCGCGTCGGCCGTAGTGGTGGCCTTGCCTGCCGCGTCAGCGGCATCGCGGCCCGCCTCGGCACCCAAGCCCCAGCGTGCCGCCAGCCAGCCCCGGGTGGCCAGGCCCGCGTCTGCACCTGTGGTGGTAGCGCCTGTCCCCGCAGCACCCGTGCCCGTGGCCGAGCCGCCGCGCGACACGCAGCCCAGAGCCGCAACGCCATCCGTACCCGCGCCGGTCGCAGCTGCAGGCAGCCCCAACGATGCTTGCAAGGACAAGATGTTCCTGTCCAGGGAGTTCTGCTTGAAAGAGCAGTGCGAGCGCGCTTCGTTCCAGAGCCATCCGGTGTGTATCAAGCGGCGCGAGGAAGCCAAGCTGCGCGAGGACAGCAAGGTTCGTGTGGGTCCGCAGTAAGCCTGCGGCCTAAAAGATGTCCAGTGTGTGCAGCACAAAGCGGCCGGCACGCCGGTCCGCGAAATAGTGCTCCAGCGTTTCCTTGACGGTGCGAAACGAGATTTCGTCCCAGGGAATTTCTTCCTCGGTGAACAGCCTGGCCTCTAGCGTTTCATGGCCCGGATTGAACTGGTCACTCAGCAGCCGGGCACGGAAATACAGGTGAACCTGGCCCACTCGCGGCACACTCATTACGGTAAACAGCTCGTCCAGCTCAAACTGTGCGCCGGCTTCTTCGTCGGTTTCGCGCGCGGCACCCTGGGCCGTGGTCTCGCCCAGCTCCATGAAGCCCGCTGGCAGCGTCCATTTGCCCCAGCGCGGCTCGATGTTGCGCTTGCACAGCAACACCCGGTCGCCCAGCACCGGCACGGTCCCCACCACATTGAGCGGGTTTTCATAGTGGATGGTGTGGCAGGCGGGGCAAACGGCCCGCTCCTTGGTGTCTCCGTCGTCGGGGATACGGTAGACGACGGCAGTGCCGCAGTTCTTGCAGTGTTTGATGGGGCTGCGCAGCATGCAGGCAGTTTAAGGCGAAAAGAAAAAGGGCTCCTTGCGGAGCCCCTTTCAGTTGAGCAGCTTGCTCAGGCCTTGCCGTGCTTGGCGATCAGAGCGCGTGCGGTTTCCAGCAGCTTTTTGCCGTCGTAGTTGCGCTTGTTCATGTCGGCCACCCATTCCTCGTCGATCTGGCTGGACAGCTTGCGGAAGGCCTCGGTGTCGGCGTCGGTCACCTGGTAGATGGTGTTGTTGCGGTCTGACGCGCTCTTGCGGCCTGCCGGGTCGTTACCCTGCTGGGTCTTGCCCAGCCAGGCCGACGTGGCCAGGCCCGAGTTGGCGTCAATCACCTTCTTCAGGTCAGGTGCCAGGCCGTCGTACTTGGCCTTGTTCATGGCCATCACGAACGTGGTGGTGTACAGGGCGGGCTTGTTGGCCGGGAACTCGCTGTGGAACTTGGTGAGTTCGTTGACCTTGATCGACGGCACCACTTCCCAGGGGATCACGCAGGCTTCGATCGTGCCCTTGGACAGCGCATCGGTGATGGCCGGCAGCGGCATGCCCACGGGCGTGGCGCCCACGGACGCCAGCATCTTGGTCACCTGGCGGGTCGGGCCGCGCACCTTCATGCCCTTGAGGTCAGCCGGGGTCTTGATGAGCTTGTCCTTGGAATGGAACATGCCGGGGCCGTGCACATGCAGGGCCAGCACCTGGGTTTCCTTGAACTCATCGGGTGCCATGGTCTGCACGTATTCCCAATAGGCCTTGGAGGTGGCTTCGGCATTGTTCATCATGAACGGCAGCTCGAACACTTCCACGCGCGGGAAGCGGCCAGCGGTGTTGCCCGGCAGCGTCCAGACGATGTCCACCACGCCGTCACGGGCCTGGTCGTACAGCTGCACCGGCGTGCCGCCCAATTGCATGGCCGGGTACGCATCAAACTTGATGCGACCGCCCGACTCCTTCTCGACCTTGTCCATCCAGGGCTTGTGCATGCCCAGCCAGACGTTGGACATGGGCGCCATGAAGGTGTGGAATTTCAAGGTGACCGACTGCTGGGCCAGGCCGCTCAGGCCGGGGGCGCCCAGCGCCACGGCGGCGGAGGTTTTGAGAAGGGTACGACGCTGGATCATGAAAGGCTTTCGTGAGTGATGAGGCTAACTTAACGTATGAAGGGCGCCCCGGACTTCGGGGCTTTCCCTCAAAGCCAGGGGTTTCAGGCCACTTTGACGCTCAGTGTGCCCAGTCCACCCACGCTGCCCACCAGCGTGTCGCCAGCCACGACGGCGGCCACACCTTCGGGCGTGCCCGTGTAAATCAGGTCGCCGGGCTGCAGTTCCCAGGCGGCCGACAGGTGCTCGATGGTCTCGCCGATGTTCCAGATGAGCTTGGCCACATTGCTGCGCTGGCGGTCGGCGCCGTTGACCTGCACGTAAATTTCAGCGTTGGCCACGTCGCCAGCGGCTGCCACCGGCGTGATCGGGCCGATAGGCGCCGACTGGTCGAATGCCTTGCCGATGCACCAGGGGCGGCCCTGCTTCTTCATGTCGTTTTGCAGGTCGCGGCGGGTCATGTCCAGACCCACGGCGTAGCCGAAGATATGCTTGTGCGCGTCGGCTGCCTTGATGTTTTTGCCGCCGGTGCCAATGGCCACGACCAGCTCGATTTCATGGTGCAGGTTCTTGGTGAGGGGCGGGTAGGCGATGGTGCCCGTGACGCCGGCTTCTACAGGCACCACAGCGTCGGCCGGTTTCAGGAAGAAGAACGGCGGCTCGCGGCCGGTGAAGCCCATTTCCTTGGCGTGCTCTTCATAGTTGCGGCCCACGCAGTACACGCGCCGAACGGGGAAGCGCTCGGCTCGGCCAGCAACAGCGACCGACGTAACGGCTTCAGGATTGAAAACGTAGCTCATGACAACCTTTCTTCTTGGTGTATGCCCAGTGCCTGGTGCACCGGGCGGTCGGAATAACTGAACAGCACGCAGCCAGGGGCTGATTTGAAGCGCGCAGTGTGCCACGAGGGAACGACGAAATGATCGCGCGGGCCGAATGCCAGCGTGCTCTGGAAGCCTGCATGCTCGATGACGATCTCGCCATGGCCTTCGACCACGCTGTACACCGCGCCATCGGTCTGCCGCCAGGGGTTGCCCGAAAAGCCGGCCGGCAACCGCTGCATGAAGGTGGCCATGGTGGGCATGGGTGAGCCGCCGGTCAGCGGGTTGACGTAACGCAGCTTGACGCCGTCCCAGTCGTCCACCGGCGCGTCGCGCTCCAGCCGGTCCAGCGCTTCGCGGCTGCGCTCGTAGGGGTAGTTGAAGATCGGCGATGTGGCGCCAAAGGGCGCGGCGCCACGCACCGGTGCCATGTTGTGCCCGTAGCGCGCCAGGCTGGTGCCCTCGGTACGCGACACAACCTGTGACTTGCGGCTGTCGTTCTGCGCAAACCCGGCGTCAAAGAACCGGACCATGGGGATGTCCAGGCCGTCCAGCCACACTACGGGCCCGTCGGATTCATCGCCGTGTGCATCAGCAGGACCACGGCCAGGATGGCCGTGGTCGTGCCACGTCCAGCTGGGTGTGATGATGAAGTCACCGGGCCGCATGGTGGTGCGTTCACCGTCCACTGCGGTGTATGCGCCCGAGCCTTCCACGATGAAACGCAGCGCACTTTGTGTATGCCGATGGCTGGGTGCCACCTCGCCAGGCAGGATGAGCTGCAAGCCGGCGTACAGCGACTGCGTGATGGCCGACTGGCCGCGCAGGGCCGGGTTCTCCAGGATCAGCACGCGGCGCACGGCTTCATCGGCAGTGATGGCCTCACCCGCACGCATGAGGAAGGGCCGCACGTCGTCGTACTTCCACAGCGCGCTCACGCAGGGCGTGGCGGGTTGGGGCGGCACCAGTGCATGCAGCACCTCCCACAAGGGCGTCAGGTTCAGCGGCGACATGTCCGCATAAAGCTGGGCGCGCACAGCGGCGGTGGAAAGCGGTGCGTTCATGGGGCCTCCTGGAACAGGGTGCGGGTATTGATGCCTTCGTACATCCACTTCAGGCCGGCAAAGCCTGCGGCTTCGGTGCCACTTTGGAACATCTGGTTGCGCAGCTCGCGCTGCACGCCTGACGCATGGTAGATGTCGCCATAAAAGCGGGCTGTCAACTGCACGCGGCCGGTGCGCAGGTAGCGCGCTTGCTGGTACAGCTGGAATGCGTGGGCGACCTCACCACGCGTGTGGCGCAGCGCCTCGCGCAGCACCACAGCGTCTTCAATGGCCTGGCCTGCGCCCTGGGCCAGGTACTGCAGCATGGGGTGCGCTGCGTCGCCCAGCAGGGTCACGCGCCGGTCGCTCCAGTTCTTGACGGGCTCGCGGTCGCACAGCACCCACATCTTCCAGGTCTCGATCTTGCCCAGCAGCTCGCGCACCTGGGGGTGGGCATCAGCAAAGCGTTCATTGAGTTCGGCCGTGTCGCCAAAGGTGTTCCAGCCCTCGTCGTACTTGTTGCTGTGGAACACAGCCACCAGGTTGAACAACTCGCCGCGGCGCAACGGATAGTGCACCAGGTGGGTCTTTTCACCGCCCCACAGCAGTACGTCGTCGCTCCACAGATGGGCGGGCACGTCTTCGCGTTTGAGCACCGCGCGGTAGGCAATATGGCCCGACACGCGGGGCTTGCCGTCACCCACGATGCTTTCACGGATGCGGCTCCACAGGCCGTCGGCGCCGACCAGTGCGGCGCCGGTCAACACTTCACCGTCTGCAAGCCGCACACGCACTTCGTCTGCGTTCTGGGCAAATGATTCCACCTTGGCGCCCGTACGCAGTGTGACGTTGGGCAAAGCCTGGCAGGCCTGCAAAAACACATCGTGCAGGTCTGCGCGGTAGATCACGCCATAAGGGAAACCATAAGCCGCCCGGGCCACATCACCCAGCGGCACACGCACCACCTTTTCGCCGGTGCGCACATCGTTCATGCCCAGGCCGGGGGGAAAGAAGGCCACGCGGTTGACCGCATCGGTCAGGCCCAGGTAGTCAAACATCCTGAAAATGTTGGGGCCCAGCTGGATACCCGCGCCGATTTCGCCAAAGGCAGCGGACTGCTCAAGGACCGTCACGGCATGGCCGTCACTTGCCAGTACCAGGGCTGCGGCCAACCCGCCAATGCCGCCACCGGCAACCAGGATGGGTATCGGTTGCGTCATCGTGCTGTCTCCGTTGCGTCGTCTTTTGATAAGTATACATATTATCTGGCGATCTTCCGGCACATTAAACTTGCCGCCATGGCAAAGAGCTTTGATTTCGAACACGCCCCCGGGCACCTGGTGCGCCGCGCCCATCAGCTGGCTGTGGCGGTTTTCATGGAAGAGACCGGCGACTTTGACGTGACGCCGGTGCAGTTTGCCATCCTGAATGCGCTGATTGACGATCCCGGTGAAGACCAGGTTACCCTGGCCGGGCGGGTCGCGTTTGACGCGGCCACCTCCGGCTCGGTGATCGGCCGGCTTGAAGCCAAGGGCTGGGTGCGGCGCGAGGCCGACCCTGCCGACAAGCGCCGCAAGCTGCTGTGGGTCACGCCCGAAGGCGAGCAGGTGGCGGTTCGCATGAAGCGCGCCGTGGCCCGTGCGCAGGCCCGCATCGTGGCGCCGCTGGACGCGGCGGAGCGCACCCAGTTTGTTCAGCTGCTGGGCAAGCTCGTGGCAGGGCACCAGACGCCGCCCTGACGGTGTTGTCCTACATCCGGTCGCGCTGACCGCCGTTTGTGGGCGATCGGCGCCGGGGCTCCAATGCGCAAGTACTTTCACGCATTCAGGAGAACCCCATGAACACATCCAAGATCACCCGCAGCTTCGTGCTGGCTGCCACCGCATCCGCCGTTTTGCTGACCGGCTGCGCCGACATGGCTATGACCCAGACGCAAAAGGGCACGGCTGTGGGTGCTGGCGTGGGCGCCGTGGCAGGTGCTGCCATCGGCCGCGACGGCAAGGGTGCCGCCATTGGCGCGGGCCTGGGGGCCCTGGGCGGCTATGTGTGGTCCAAGCACATGGCCGACAAGAAGGCGGCGATGGAGCAGGCCACAGTGGGCACCGGCGTGGCCGTGACCCAGACCCAGGACAACCAGCTCAAGCTGAACATCCCCAGTGACATCTCGTTTGATACTGGCCGCGCCGACATCAAGTCGAATCTGCGCCCGATCCTGGACCAGTTTGCCAGCGGCCTGAGCGGCCAGCCCAATACCGAGGTGCGCATCATCGGCCACACAGACAACACGGGCTCGGACGCGATCAACGATCCGCTGTCCATGCAGCGTGCAGCCAGCGCCCGCGACTACCTGGCCGCCCGTGGCGTGGACCCGCAGCGCGTGATGATCAATGGACGTGGTGAACGTGAGCCCGTGTCTGAGAACACCACCGATGCCGGCCGCGCCAAGAATCGCCGGGTCGAGATTTACCTGGCTGAGCGCAACGTCGCTTCGCGTTAAATCTCAGGCGGCGTTCAAGAAGACTTGGCCAGCAGCTCGAAGTGTTCGACCACCGGCGGCGCCGCAAAGAACGGCCCCACGATGGCGCGCCATTCGGCAAACAGCGGGCCG
Organism: Ramlibacter sp. 2FC; assembly: GCA_943372515.1. Taxonomy (GTDB): domain Bacteria; phylum Pseudomonadota; class Gammaproteobacteria; order Burkholderiales; family Burkholderiaceae_C; genus RAM1. The sequence continues at coordinate 12,313 of CALRYY010000043.1, forward strand.
CCGCGAAAGGCCACGGTGTGGTCTTCCAGCGTGTCCCAGAAGATCTGCAGGATGTAGCGCTCGGGCGACTCAATGCCCTTGTTGACCTTGAAACCCTGAAAACCCTTGGCCCGTGAAATCACGGTCGCCAGGCCGCGCTGGATGGCTTCATCAAACGCGGCCTGCTGGCCGGGGGCGATGCGGATGTCGGCGAGTTCAAGAATCATGGCGTGGTGTCCTCTGGGCTCAGTGTTGTGATGCGGGCAAGTCTACCGCCAGCCCCTGCAATGATTCATCCAGCCTGATCTGGCAGCTCAGCCGGCTGGCCGGCTGGCGCGGTGCTGCTGTGAAGTCCAGCATGCCCGACTCATCGGAGTCCGGCGGGGGCAGGGCAGACGCATGCGGTTCGCGTACATACACATGGCAGGTGCCGCAGGTCAGCAGCCCACCGCAGTCGGCTTCTATGCCAGCCACGTTGGCCGCCACGGCGGCTTCCATCAGGCTCTGCCCTGTGCGGCATTGCAACGGGGTGGTGGCGCCGGCGGCGCTGGTGATATGAACGGTGATGGTGCTCATGGTGCGGGCCGTTAGAACCGGCTGAAATATTCACGGCGCTGGAAATCATCCTTGTCTTCCGCCAGCTCATAGCGGGACAGCTCTGACTGCTTGATGCGCGTGAAGTAGTGGATGAAGGCGTTCCCAAAAGCCTGGACCAGCGTGCTGTCGCCCTGCAATGCCTCAAGTGCCTCGCCCAGGCTCGTGGGCAGGCGCACATCGGCGTCGCCATACGGGGCGTTGGTGGCGGCGGGTGCGCGCAGCTTGCGCGTCATCCCGTCCAGGCCCGCGTGGATCTGCGACGCCAGGTACAGGTACGGGTTGGCCGCTGGTTCGCCAATGCGGTTTTCGATGCGCGTGGCCACGTCTGCGCATTCACCCACCACGCGCAGCATGGCGCCGCGGTTGTCGCGGCCCCACAGCACCGATTGCGGCGCCAGCGCATTCGGGCGAAAGCGGCCAAAGCCGTTGACCGTGGGCGTGCAGAACACCGCCATGGCGCGCGCATGGTCCAGCAAGCCGGCCAGGTAATGTTCGCCCACCTCTGACAGTGTGTTGCCCGCGTCTGCCGCCGTACTTCCCGGCGCGGGCGCATCACGGCGAAAGGCGTTGACGCCGGTTTGCGCATCCACCAGTGACTGGTGCAGGTGCCAGCCGCTGGACATGATGTTGGCAAACGGCGGGCGGCACATGAAGGTCGCGTGATAGCCCGCGCGGCGCAGCGCCTGCTTGACCGCGCTGCGAAACAACACCATGTTGTCGGCGGCCGTCAGCGCGTCGGTGGCCTCAAACACGGCCTCTACCTGGCTGGGGCCCAACTCGATTTCCAGGGACAGCAGCGGCAGGCCCAGTGCCTGCGCTGTGTGCTGCACGATGCGCATCGGCTCTTCGGCCATGTCGTACCAAGCCTCGGTCAGCAGGTTGTAGCCGGGGTGCACCAGGGAAACGGCGGGCGGCAGCCCCGGCCAGGCGGCCTGCATCGGATCCATCTGTGCGCGGGTGTCGTCAATGCGGTAGATGTGAAACTCCACCTCCAGACCGCACTTCATGCCGTAGCCCGCGCCCGCCAGCCTTGCCAGCGCGCGCTGCAGCACGCGGCGCGTGTCCAGCTCCACGGGCGTGCCGTCCTGGAACCAGGGCTGGCACTGCACCCAGCCGCTGGAGGGCGTCCACGGCAGCTGCCGGAAGCTTGCCGGGTCGGCCAGCAGCAGCAGGTTGTTGGCCTGACCAAAGCCGGGCAGGTCGGCCGTGCCACCGGGCTCGAACACCTTGAACGCCGTGCGGTCGGAGGTGTCCTTGAGCATCAGCGTGCTGACCATGCCAACGCCGTCCAGCATGGCCTTGGCCGCCGCACCGGCCACCAGTGTCTTGCCGCGCGTGACGCCATGCACGTCGCACCAGGCAAAGCGCACCAGTTCCAGGCCGCCCGCCAGCAGTGTTGCCCGCTGCAGTGCCGCAGCGCGTGCTTCGTCGTGGATGCCGCAGCGGTGGGCGAAGCTGCTCATTCGGCCGCCACCGGCGTGACTGGCATGGCCGCCCAGGGCGAACGGTCGCGCTTGGCCTGCGCCTGCTCGCGCCACCAGGTGGGCCAGGTGCCCGCGGGGGCGACGCCATCCACTGTGTCGGGGCCGGTCATGGCAGCGGCCTGTGTGGCGTCTGCCGGGCCGGGTGGCGTGCCACCTGCTTGCACCGTCTCAATGGCCTTGAGCAGCACACGGCGGTTGGCCATGATGATCTTGTCCGATGTGCCCAGGTGCTCACGCGTGCGATCCTGGATGGCGCCCATGCTCTCCACCGCCCACTGGTCGTGGACGTTGATGTCTTCCTCGCCCATGCCCAGGTAGGTCTGGGTCATCTGCTCTTCGGCGTTGAATCCCCAGTTGTTGTGGCGGCCCGCTTTGGGGATGTAGTCGGGCAGGCTGATGAACTGCAGCCGCTGTGCGCGCATGGCCTCCTTGTCCAGCGGCCCGGCAAAGCTGGTGAAGAACGAATACCAGTAGGTGTGCGTGTCGTCCACCGGCACATGCATCTGGGTGATGGTCATGGTCTCGGACAGCGGGATCACAAACGTGGCCGGGAAGATGGCGTTGGTCACCCGCACATGGGTGAGTTTGTCTGTCATGGGGCGAAGCGCGGTGAGCTGCATGCCATACGGTGTGGCTTCAAAGCTGATTTCCGGCTGTGCAAACTCGCGCATGATGCGCGTCATGGGCCAGTGTTCGCCGTCCACGTCGCCGGCGCTGGCGCTGCGAAACTGCTTGCCCGCCGGGTTGTCGCCAATGGTGTCCAGCGCCTCGTCCTGCAGGAAGCGGTGCAGGAACGACGGGTGTGCCGGGTCGATGCCCACCTCAAACGCCTGCAGCCAGTTGGCATTCCACAAACCCTTGAACGCGAAGGTGTGCGACGCGGGTGCGGTGAAGCAGTCGAAGGCGGGGAAGGGCGGTGGCGTCATTTCCTCTGGGCCCATCCATGCAAACACCACGCCGCACTGCTCGGTGACCGGGTAGCTGCGCTGGCGTACGCGTTCGCACAGCTTGCTGCCGGTGGGCTCGGCGGGCGTCTGAAGGCAGGTGCCGTCTACCGCGAACTTCCAGCCATGAAAAGGGCAGCGCAAACCATCGCCCTCGTGCCGGCCAAACGACAGGTCGGCGCCGCGGTGCGGGCAGTCGCGGTCCAGCAGGCCCCAGCGGTCCTGCGCGTCCTTGAACAGCACCAGGTCCTGGCCCATGATGCGCAGCGCCTTGACCGGCCGCCTGGCCATGCGCGGGTCCAGCGCGGGGTTGAATTCGTCCACCAGCGCCACCGGTTGCCAGTAGCGGCGCAGCACCTCGCCGCACGGCGTGCCGGGGCCCACGCGGGTGATCAGTTCATTCTGCTCGGCTTTCATGGCGGTTCCTTTGAAACGGTATACCGAAATTAAAATTCAGTGTACAGTCATCGCCATGAGCCTGCAAGAGACCGTTTTGATTCAGTTGCGCGACCTGATTTTGCGCGGCGAGTTCGAGCCCGGCCAGCGCCTGGCTGAGCAGCAGCTGGCCGAGCGGCTGGGCGCCTCGCGCACCCCCGTGCGTGCCGCGCTGGCTGCATTGGAGGGCGAGGGCCTGGTCGAAGCCAACGACACCGGCAAATACCTGGTGCGCCAGTACACCGCACAGGAGGTGACCGACGCCATTGCCGTGCGCGGCCATCTGGAGGGCATGGCCGCACGGCTGGTGGCCGAGCATGGCGTGCCGCGCCAGCTGCAGGGCGACCTGCAGGCCTGCCTGGACGCGGGCGACCAGGCCCTGCTGACAAACCCGCTCACTTATCAAAGCTACGCTGCCTACGCAGCCATGAACGATCGTTTTCACGCCCTGATCCTTGACGCCTGCGGCAACCGCGCCCTGCAGCGTGCCGTGGCCCTGAACGACAAGCTTCCGTTTGCGCCTGCATCGGCCATGCTGCCCATGCAGGGCACCGTCACCCTGGACCGCGACTGGATGCTCTACGCCCACCGCCAGCACCACATACTGGTGGCCGCCCTGAAGGCGGGCGAGGGCGCCCGCGCCCAGGCGCTCGCTACCGAACATACCGAAGTCGCGCAGATGAACCTGCGCATGGCGCTGGAGCGCCGGGCCGAAACCGAACGCGTGATGCCCGCCATCCGCCTGGTGGTGGGTCGTTGAGCACCACGCCGCCCGTCACCTTCACCCGCGCCGGCGTCCGCCGGGGTTTTGTCATGGCGCAGCCGCTGGCGCCAGGTGTGGCTTTGTACGGCCTGGTGTTTGGCGTGCTGGCGGGCGAACGCGGCCTGTCGTGGCTGTACGCCATGCTGATGAGCACCTTTGTCTATTCAGGCAGCGCGCAGCTGGCGGCGCTGCAGAACCTGAGCCAGTCGGCGTTGGTGTTGCCCATCGTCGCGACCATCCTGGTCATGAATGCACGTTATGTGCTCTACAGCGCGGCCATCCAGCCCTGGCTGGCAGGTGCGACGCGCACGCAGGGCCTGGCCAGCCTGTTCTTTCTGGGCGACGGCAACTGGGCCATGGCCATGAAGGAATACCACGAGGGTTACCGCGATGCGGGCTACGTGCTGGGATCGGGCGTGGCCATGTTCGTGCCCTGGGTGGGTGGCACGCTGGCGGGCCACCTGCTGGCGCACAGCGTGCCCAACCCGGCGCAGTTCGGGCTGGACTTCATGCTGGTCGCGTTTGCCGCGGCCATTGGCATTTCGGTGTGGCGCGGCAAGGCGGATTTTTGGCCTGCGGCTGTTGCCGCACTGGTCGCTTTTGCCTTGCACAAGCTGGTGCCTGGCGGTTGGTACATCGTAGGCGCGGGCCTGGCAGGCGCCGTGGTGGGGGCGCTGCGCCATGGGCGTTGACAACGGCTTCCTGATCGCGCTGGCGGCCATGGCCGTGGCCTCGTATGCCTGCCGGGTGGCCGGCTATTTCCTGATGGGTTATGTGCAAATCACACCGCGCATCGAGTCCGCGCTGAAGGCCGTTCCGCTGTCGGCGATGATCGGCATCGTCACGCCCTCGGTCGCGGCCGGGCGGGTACCCGAGATTGCTGGTCTGGCGGCAGTGGGGCTGGCCATGAAGCTCACGCGCAACGACGTGGTAGCGGCAGTGGCTGGGGCTGCCGCGGTGGGTCTGTGCCGCTGGGCCGGGGTATAGGTTCAGTAGTCGAACCGATAGGCACCGGGTGTCATGGCGGGGGTGCTGCCGATGGGGCAATCCTTGGCTGACAAGCGTGCCGCCCACGCCCGGTATTCAAACATCGGCACAGGGCTCATCAGGCAGGCGGGCTGACCGAACGGGTGGGTGAAGTGGAACAGCTGGTGCCCGATCTCGTGCGCACCAGACAGGCCGGCCAGCCGTGCGGCCTCGTCAGGTGTATAGCGTTCGCCGCTTCGCAATTTCACGATCTCGTCGTCATCGGCCGTGAACGCATAGGTGCTCCAGACCGAAAACGTGCCAAAGCGTGACAGCCGCCCATAGCTTGTGATGCCGTTGGAATAGCCGCCCCGGATGGCCGTGTGGACGGCAGGATAGGTGTATTCCACGCCCGCGATCAGCTGGTTGGTCAGCACCAGTTCGTAGGGCAGCTCGCCAAAGCCCAGCGCCAGCCACATCGGAAATTCGTTGAATGGCTGGGCGTCGATGGCGGGCTTGCCGTCCAGCGCCTGGCGCTGAGCCCATTGCTGCACGCGTGCCAACTGCAGCGCGGCCACCTTGCGGCCCAGGTCCTGGTGATTGGCGGCGATCGGTGCGGTGTGGGGTTGCGCAAACGCGATCATCTCGGGCAATGACTCGCGGCTGTCGCGAAAGCCCTGGGCAAATGCGCGGTCCAGCGCGGCGCGGTCGGCGCGGCCTGATTTGAAGTCGTAGCTTTCCTTGAGTGCCTGGGCGCGGCGCTGCGCCGGGATGGTGGCAAACAGGGTGGCTATGGGCACTTCCTTGACCGGGGCAAACCGCAGCTCCACACCGAAATGTTCGCGTACTGCGCCGCGCATCGCCTCCAGAAGCGTGGCCAGCTGCGCAGCGTCCATGCGTGGCAGGCGCGGGTTGATGGCGTAGGCCACGCGCAGTTCCACCGGATCTGTACCCAACCGGGGCAGGGGAACCGTGGCGGCCCCAACCTGCGCAATGCTGCCGGCGGCCAGCACCGCGCCCAGCAACAGGCAGCGCACGCCAAGCACGAAACGGACGAAAGCGCCCTGGTCAAAAGCATTCATGCGCCGCAGTGTGCCATCCCGGTTTATGCTTTTGGTCATGAAGCTATACAACTATTTCCGCTCCTCGGCCTCTTTTCGTGTGCGCATTGCGCTGGAACTCAAAGGCCTGTCCTATGACTACATCCCCGTGCACCTGGTCAAGGGCGAGCACAAGGCGCCCGGCTATTCCGCCGTGTCGCCGACCAACCTGGTACCTACGCTGCAGACCGACGCGGGCGAGCACCTGAGCCAGTCCATGGCGATCATCGAATACCTGGAAGAGCTGCATCCCACGCCCGCGCTGCTGCCGGCCGACCCACTTGCGCGTGCCCAGGTCCGCGCTCTGGCCCAGCTGATCGCCTGCGAAATCCACCCGATCAACAACCTGCGCGTGCTGAAGTACCTGACGCGCGAGCTCAAGGTGGACGAAGAAGCCAAGAACACCTGGTACCGCCACTGGGTGCGAGACGGGCTGGAGGCATTCGAGCGCCAGTTGCAGACGCGGCCCGCGTCAACCTATTGCTTTGGCGACACGCCTACGCTGGCCGACTGCTGCCTGGTGCCGCAAATTTTCAACGGCAAGCGTTTCAACACCAGCTTCGACGGCCTGACCCGCACCATGGCAGCGTTTGACGCCTGCATGGCGCACCCCGCGTTCCAGAAGGCCCAGCCGTCCAGTTGCCCGGACAACGAGGCCTGATTTGCTTCAGCCCGACTGGCCCGCACCGACTGGCGTCCGCTCGCTGTGCACCACCCGCGTCGGCGGGGCATCGGCGGCGCCGTACGACAGCCTGAATCTGGGTGACCATGTGGGTGATGATCCTGCAGCCGTGCGGGCCAACCGCAACCTGCTGGAGCAAGCGACGGGCGTTCGGCCCGTCTTCCTGCAGCAGGTGCATGGCGTGGATGTTGTCGCGCTGTCCGGCGACACACCTGACGGTACACAAGCCGACGGTTGCGTCAACACGCAGCCCGGCGTGGCCTGCACCATCATGGTGGCCGACTGCCTGCCAGTACTGTTCGCGGATTCGCAGGGGCGTGCTGTCGCGGCAGCCCACGCGGGCTGGCGCGGTCTGGCGGGTGAGGGTGGTGTTGGCGTACTGGAGAACACGCATTCGCAGTTCAGGGCCGCTGCGGGCCTGGGCGGCGAAACACTGGCCTGGTTGGGGCCATGCATCGGGCCTGATGCTTTTGAAGTAGGCGACGAGGTCAGGGCCGCATTCGAATCCCAAGCTCCCGTGTCAGCAGCCCTGTTCCGCCCCCACGCGCCCGGCAAATGGCTGGCCGACCTTCAAGGCCTGGCGCGGCTGCGGTTGACGGCCCTGGGGATCACGCGCATCTACGGCAACGACGGCAGCGATGCCTGGTGCACCGTCGGCAACCCGTCACGTTTCTTTTCGCACCGGCGCGACCGCGTCAGCGGCCGGTTCGCGGCTTGCATCTGGCTGGGCTGATGCAGCTTCACGCGCAGCCTGCAGTTCTGCGGCTTCGCGCGCCTTGATGGCTTTGCGCCGCATGGGTGTGCCCATCAGGTAAACCACCAATGCGATTGGAAGCAAACCGTAAAGTACAAAGGTCACAATGGCCCCAAGGACCGTGCCGTTGCTGTTGGTGGCCTCGGCCACCGCCATCATCAACACGACATAAAACCAGGCAATCACGACGAGGTACATAAGCAGACACGGAAAAAATTGTTGCGGCGCAGCATGAATTCTTCGATACTCGGGTTTACCCGAATAATTAAATTCAGGAGACAAGATGAATTCTGAAGCAGACTGGGCCAAGGGCGCCCAGCAATTCCAGCAGCTTTTTGGCGACAGCTGGGCCAAGGCCCTTCAATCCTTCCAGGGGTTGGACATGGGCGGCGCCGTTGGCGGTGCCGCGCAAGCTCCCAAGCTGGCATTTGCCCCCGACAAGCTGCAGCAGCTGCAGCAGCAGTACCTCAAGGACGCCACCGAGCTGTGGAACCAGAGCCTGCACGCCAACCCGCCTTCCACCGACCGCCGCTTCTCGGCTGACGCCTGGGGTCACAACCCGATTGCGGCTTTCAGTGCCGCCGCCTACCTGCTCAATGCGCGAACGCTGATGGGCCTGGCCGATGCGGTCGAGTCCGACGCCAAAACCAGGGCCCGCATCCGGTTTGCGGTAGAGCAGTGGATGGCGGCCTCGTCGCCCAGCAACTTCATGGCGTTGAACGCCGAGGCGCAGAAAAAAGCCATTGAAACCAAGGGTGAAAGCATTGCCAAGGGCATGCAAAACCTGCTGCATGACATCCGCCAGGGCCATGTGTCGATGACGGACGAAAGCGTGTTTGAGGTGGGCAAGAACGTCGGCACGACCGAGGGCTCGGTGGTGTTCCAGAACGAACTTTTCCAGCTGATTGAATACAAGCCGCTGACGGCCAAGGTGTACGAGCGGCCTTTCCTGCTGGTGCCGCCTTGCATCAACAAGTTTTATATCCTGGACCTGCAGCCCGAAAACTCATTGATCCGCTATGCGGTAGAGCAGGGTCATCGCACTTTTGTGGTCAGCTGGCGCAACCCTGACGAATCAATGGCCCAGACCACCTGGGACGACTATATCGACAAGGCCGCCATCAAGGCCATTGATGTGGTGCAGGAGATCACGGGCGCCAAACAGATCAATGCCCTGGGTTTCTGCGTGGGCGGCACCATCCTGGGCACTGCCCTTGCCGTGCTGGCCGGCCGCGGTGAAAAGCCGGTGGCGTCAGCCACCTTCCTCACGACCTTCCTGGACTTTTCAGACACCGGCGTGCTGGACCTGTTCATTGACGAAGCCTTCGTCAAGTTCCGCGAAATGCAGCTGGGCAACGGCGGCATCCTCAAGGGGCAGGATCTCGCGTCCACGTTCAGCTTCCTGCGGCCCAACGACCTGGTCTGGAACTACGTGGTGGGCAACTACCTCAAGGGCGAAACGCCGCCTCCGTTTGACCTGCTCTACTGGAACAGCGACTCCACCAACCTGCCGGGCCCTATGTACGCCTGGTACCTGCGCAATACCTACTTTGAGAACAACCTGATCAAGCCGGGCAAGTGCACGGTGGCGGGGCAGAAGATCGACCTGCGCACAGTGGACATTCCCGTGTACATCTACGGCTCGCGTGAAGACCACATCGTGCCCATTGGCGGCGCCTACGGCTCGGTCAACCACCTGCCGGGCAAAAAGCGCTTTGTGATGGGTGCGTCGGGCCACATTGCTGGCGTGATCAACCCGCCGGTCAAGAAAAAGCGCAGCTACTGGACCAACGACAAACTGCCCAAGACCCAGGAAGAGTGGCTCAAGGGCGCCAAGGAACACCCGGGCAGCTGGTGGACAGACTGGTCCACCTGGCTCAAGGGTCATGCTGGCAAGCAAATTGCAGCGCCCAAAACCTATGGCAAGGGCAAGTACAAAGCCCTGGAGGCTGCCCCTGGAAGCTACGTCAAGGCCAAGGCCTGACGATCCTACGTCGTCATCCCGGGCTTGACCCGGGATCCACGCCGCGAATGATGCAGCGCATCGCCGTGGATTGAGGGTCAAGCCCGCAATGACAAATTGCTGATTTTTGAGGAGACATTTCAAATGGAAGACATCGTCATCGTTTCGGCTGTTCGCACGGCTGTCGGCAAATTCGGCGGCTCGCTCGCCAAGATCCCCGCTCCCGAGCTGGGTGCCATCGTCATCAAGGAAGCCCTGGCCCGCGCCAAGGTCGACCCGGCCCTGGTGGGCGAGGTCATCATGGGCCAGGTGCTGACGGCGGGCTCCGGCCAGAACCCCGCGCGCCAGGCCACGCTGAAGGCCGGCCTGCCCAAAGAGGTTCCCGCCCTGACCATCAACGCCGTGTGCGGCTCGGGCCTGAAGGCCGTGATGCTGGCCGCGCAGTCCATCGCCTGGGGCGACAGCGAGATCGTGGTGGCCGGTGGCCAGGAAAACATGAGCGCTTCGCCGCACGTCCTGATGGGCAGCCGCGACGGCCAGCGCATGGGCGACTGGAAAATGCAGGACACCATGATCGTGGACGGCCTGTGGGACGTGTACAACCAGTACCACATGGGCATCACCGCTGAAAACGTGGCCAAGGCCCACGACATCAGCCGCGACAGCCAGGACGCACTGGCCCTGGGCAGCCAGCAAAAGGCGTCTGCCGCGCAGGACGCAGGCAAGTTCAAGGACGAAATCGTTGCCGTGACCATCCCCCAGCGCAAGGGCGACCCGATCGTGTTTGCCGCCGACGAATTCATCAACAAGAAGACAAGCGCCGAAGCCCTGGCCGGCCTGCGCCCCGCCTTTGACAAGGCCGGCAGCGTCACAGCGGGCAATGCGTCGGGTCTGAACGACGGCGCCGCTGCATTGGTGATGATGAGCGCCAAGAAGGCGGCAGCCTTGGGTCTGACGCCCCTGGCCACCATCAAGGCTTTCGGCACCAGCGGCCTGGACCCGGCCACCATGGGCATGGGCCCTGTGCCCGCCACCAAAAAGGCGTTGGAGCGCGCCGGCTGGAAGGCGTCTGAGGTAGACCTGTTCGAGCTGAACGAAGCCTTTGCCGCGCAGGCTTGCGCCGTCAACAAGGAACTGGGCATCGACCCTGCCAAGGTCAACGTCAACGGCGGCGCCATTGCCATCGGGCACCCGATCGGTGCATCGGGCGCGCGCATCCTGGTGACGCTGTTGCACGAGATGCAGCGCCGTGATGCCAAGAAGGGCATCGCCGCCCTGTGCATTGGTGGCGGCATGGGGGTTTCCCTCGCTGTGGAACGCGCTTAATCCGGTTCCAATCAACAACGACAAATCAACGGAGTCAAAACAATGAGTCAAAAAGTAGCGTACGTCACCGGTGGCATGGGTGGCATCGGAACGGCCATCTGCCAGCGCATGCACAAAGAGGGTTTCAAGGTCATCGCCGGCTGCGGCCCCACGCGTGACCATGCCAAGTGGCTGGCCGAGCAAAAGGCACTGGGCTACACCTTTTACGCATCGGTGGGCAACGTCGGCGCGTGGGAATCGACAGTCGAGGCCTTCACCAAGACCAAGGCCGAGCACGGCGTGATCGACGTGCTGGTGAACAACGCCGGCATCACGCGCGACCGCATGTTCCTGAAAATGACGCGCGAAGACTGGGACGCAGTGATCGAAACCAACCTCAACAGCATGTTCAACGTGACCAAGCAGGTCGTGGCCGACATGGTGGAAAAGGGCTGGGGCCGCATCATCAACATCAGCTCGGTCAACGGCGAAAAGGGCCAGGCCGGCCAGACCAACTATTCGGCCGCCAAGGCCGGCATGCACGGCTTCACGATGGCGCTGGCCCAAGAGTTGGCCACCAAGGGCGTGACCGTCAACACGGTGAGCCCCGGCTACATCGGCACCGACATGGTCAAGGCCATCCGCGAAGACGTGCTGGCCAAGATTGTGGCCACTGTGCCCGTCAAGCGCCTGGGCGAGCCCGGCGAGATCGCCTCCATCATTGCGTGGCTGGCTTCTGAAGACGGCGGCTATTCCACCGGCGCGGACTTCTCGGTCAACGGCGGCCTGCACATGGGTTAAGCCTGAAGAGGCCGTTAATCAGGACCCGCTTCGGCGGGTTTTCTTTTGGGTTCGTTGCATTGTGGAGGCCCCCTCCACAAACGCCCCCTTTCACCCCGTACGATGCATCCCATGCGCCTGCGCATCGTCCATCAACTTTCGCTGCTGCTGGTGGCCACCGTCTTGCTGTCGGTCATGGCCATCGGCGGCTTTGTGGCGTGGAACCTGAAAGCCGGGTTCTCTGATTACCTGCGCGCGCGCGACCGTGAACACCTGGAGCGCTTTGCCGGCCTGGTGGCAGGCCGCGCGCGGGACCCCGCGTTTGTGGACAACATGTCGCGCGGCATTCCCATGCGCGAGCTCATGGACGAATTTTCACAGGCCGAAGGCATCACGCCGCCCCAGCGCCGACCACCACCGCCACGCCGGATGGAGGGCACCGGCGAGGGGGCGGGCATTGAGCGCCCCCGGCCCCAGCGTGGCCCACCGGAAGGCATTGCCCGGCGAATCCAGATCGTGGATACGCAGGGTGTGCGTGTGGGCGGCCCGCCATTCCCGGACGGGCGCAACGTGCTGCAGGCGCCTGTGATCGTCAACGGTCAGGCCGTGGCCCAGGTGCGCATGCTGCCCAGCACCGAACTGGAAGGCGTGGACCTGCGTTTTCTGAGCCGCCAGTACGTGGGCCTGGCGCTGGCCGCGGGCGTGACGCTGCTGCTGGCGCTGCTGGCGGCTGCATTTGCCGCGCCGCGCCTGAGCCGGCCGTTGCGCCATCTGCAGGCGGCCACGCAACGCATTGCGGGCGGCGAGCTGGCGGTGGTAGTGCCCGAGACGGGGTCGCGCGAGATGGCCGCGCTGATCGGCGACGTGAACCGCATGGCCGCCGAACTGAAGGCGCTGGAGGGCGCGCGGCGCAGCTGGATTGCCCAGATATCCCACGAGCTGCGCACGCCGCTGTCGGTGCTGCTGGGCGAAATTGAGTCCATCCAGGACGGCGCGCGCCAGCCCAGTGTTGAGGTTGTGGCCAACCTGCGCGCAGAGGTGCTGCAGCTGGTGCGGCTGGTCAACGACCTGCACACGCTGTCCATGGCGGACCTGGGTGCGCTGCCCTGCTCGTACAGTGACGCCGATGCGGCGGCGGTGATTGAGCGCGCGGCCCGGCGCTTTGAGCCCCGGTTGCAAAAGGCGGGCCTTGCGCTGGAGCTGCGCCTGGGCCCGCCAGCCCCCGTGCGCTGGGACATCGGGCGCATTGAGCAACTGCTGACCAATCTGCTGGAAAACAGCCTGCGCTACACCATGGCGCCCGGCCAGGTGCGCGTGCAATGGAACCTGACCCCTTCGGGGCTGGAGCTGCGCGTGGACGACACGCCCCCCGGCGTGGCGCCCGGCCAGCTGCAAGCGCTGTTCGAGCCGCTGTTTCGCGCTGACGCGGCCCGCCAGCGCACCACAGGCGGCAGCCATGGCAGCGGCCTGGGTCTATCGATCTGCCGCGCCATCGTTCAGGCGCATGGCGGCACGATCCGCGCCGAGGCGTCGGCCCTGGGCGGCCTGGCCGTGATAGCCCGCCTGCCACTGAACGCCGACCCCCAGGGCGACACCCGTGACGACACCGACGGAGAGAGCGCTTGACCCCTGAACCCCGCCGCATCCTGATCGTTGAAGACGACGCGCGCATCGCCGACATGCTGGACAACTACCTGCAGGCACAGGGCTGGCGCACCACGGTACTGGGCAACGGCCTGCAGGTGGTGCCAGAAATACGCCGCCTGGAGCCCGCGCTGATGCTGCTGGACATCATGCTGCCCGGCCAGGACGGTGTGCAGGTGTGCCGCGAAGTGCGGGCCTTCTCGGCCGTGCCCATCATCATGGTCACGGCGCGGGTGGACGAGATCGACCGCCTGATTGGCCTGGAGGTGGGCGCCGACGACTACGTGTGCAAGCCCTTCAGCCCGCGCGAGGTGGTGGCGCGCATCAAGGCGCTGCTGCGCCGGGCAGACGGGCGCCTGGGTGCTGCCGCAGCCTCGCACGGCTTTCGGGTGGACGACAACGCCCTGCGCATCGCCTGGGAGGAGCATTGGCTGCCCCTGACGCCGCTGGAATTTCGCCTGTTCAAGCGGCTGCTGTCGCGCCCCGGCCATGTGTTCTCGCGCAACGCCCTGCTGGAAAGCGTGCACGAGGACTTTCGCGACACGACCGACCGCGCGATCGACAGCCACATCAAGAACCTGCGGCGCAAGGTCGGCAAGGTGCGGCCCCAGGGTTCGGCCATCGTGTCGGTCTATGGCATGGGCTACCGCTTCGACCCCGACGCTGAAGAACCTGCTGCGTGACCTGCTTCACGCTGCCAGCCCCATCATGGGTGGCGGCGCCGCAATGCCTCCACAGTCCGTCCACAAACGGTTTTGACAATCGTTTGTGAACAACCCACTGAGGCAACCATGCAAACCCATCACCTCTCCCTGGCGGCCAGCGCGGTCATCGTGCTGGCCATGACTGTGCTGTTGGCGGCTTGCGGCGGCGGGGGCACCGATGCCGCGCCGGCGTCTGCCGTGGCTGCCAGCCCTGCGGACACGACGGCTGCGCCCGCTGCGGCCACAGGCTCACCCGTTGCCGCCGCACTGCCAGGCCTGAACATCGACCTGGCCAACCTGCCCAACTACGCCGCTCCCGTGCTGCCGGCCTACTACGACGCCAGCGTGCTGGCGGACGACAACACCCCGGCCAGCAACCGCGCCACCAACGCCGCAGCCACCTTGGGCCGGGTCCTGTTTTACGACCGCCAGCTCAGCGTGAACAACACTGTGTCGTGCGCGTCCTGCCACCAGCAGGCCCATGGCTTTGGCGACCCGCGCCGCTTCAGCCTGGGCTTTGCCCGGGGCGCCACCACCGCGCATGCCATGCGCCTGGGCAATGTGCGCTGGTATGCGCCGGGCAGCATGTTCTGGGACAAACGCGCCGCGTCGCTGGAGGCCCAGGCCACCCAGCCCATCCAGCATCCGGTGGAAATGGGCTTTGACGCAGCGGCCGGCGGGCTGCCCGCCCTGTTCGCCAGATTGCAGGCGCTGCCGTACTACCCGTCGCTGTTCACCGCCGCGTTTGGTGACGCCAGCGTCACCGAAGACCGCGTGCAGCGCGCGCTGGCGCAGTTCCAGCGCGCCATGGTGGCCACCAACAGCCGTTGGGATGCAGGGTATGCGGCCAACTACAACCCGGCACTGCCAGACGACGGCCTGGGCGCGCCCATTGCCGGCTTCACCCCGCAGGAAGAGCGCGGGCGGCAGCTGTTCATTCAGGGGCGGGGGCAGGGCGGCCTGGCCTGCGCCGCCTGCCATGTGCCCCCGACATTTGCGTTGGCTGCCAATTCGCGCAGCAACGGGCTGGATGCGGGCGAGACGACGGTCTTCAAATCCCCGTCACTCAAAAGCGTGTCGCGCAGCGGTGCCTTCATGCACGATGGGCGGTTTTCTTCACTGGAACAGGTGGTGGAGCACTACAACAGCGGGGTACAGGACGGCCCCGCGCTGGACAACCGGCTGCAGGCCGGCAACGCACCGCGCCGGTTGAACCTGACCGAAGCGGACAAGACAGCGCTGGTCGCTTTCCTGCGCACGCTGGACGACACCGCGTTGCCTGCGGACCCGAAATTCGCCAGCCCTTTCACGCAGTGAGCGCCATGGTCAGGCCAGGTCCTGAATCACCAGCTGGCGGTACTTCTGGGCGTAGGAGATGCGCGCTTGGCGCAGCACTTTCATGATGTTTTCGCTTTCATCACCTGATGGCGCGTGGATCATCAAGGCACTGTGCCCCTGGGCGGCCAGCTCGGTGTAGCGTCGCACTGTCGCGGCCTCGGTGCCCACAGATTGCAGTGGGACATCCGCGCTGCCCACCGTGCTGGCAATCACGCCCAGTATGGCCTCGGTTGGGACTTCCATGAACGATTCGCCGCTGTAGCCTTGCGCCAGCAGCAGATCGACCGCCTGCCCGCGGTCAGCGTCTGTGGCGAACATCAGGAACATGTGCCCCGTGGGGTAGAACACGCCACCCATCGTCAGCATGCTCGGGTCAAGTGCAAAAGGTTTCAAGGCAATGGACTTCACGGCAACTCCTTCGGTTCTGTAATGCCTTCATTAACGACTGAAACAGGTGGCGGGGTTGTCGGCGGTGACTTGCACCGGGAGTAGGACCGCACCTGCGCTTTCCTGTAGGAAGCAGCCGCTGCGCAACCCTGTACAGTTCTTTTTGGCAACCGATGGAAGCAATCTCTTCAGTCAATGATTATTTTGTAACTACATAATAATCATTGACTGAGATTTTTATGTAAATACAATCAATCATGGGTTTGAGCTTCGACGCTGCCAAGAACGAGAAAAATATTGCCGCGCATGGCATGGCCCTGTCTGAGGCTGAGCATCTTGATTGGGATTCCATGATCGCGGCGGTGGATACGCGCAAGGAATACGGCGAGACGCGCCTTGTCGGCTATGCCCCGATGGGCGAACGGCTGTATTGCATTGTGTTCGTGGAACGCACCGAGGGGCGGCGGATCATCAGTCTTCGCAAGGCCAACTCACGAGAGGTAGATCGCTATGAAAAAAGTCAGGCTGATTAAGCCGTCGCCCACGGAAGATGCCGCCATCGCGGCAGGCATCGCGGCCGATCCGGACGCGATGGAATTGAACGACGAACAGTTTGCCGAGGCTGCCGTCGCCAAGCGTGGCCGTGGCCGGCCAGTTGGCAGTGTCGCGGACATGAGAAAGCAGTCAGTCACCATGCGGCTTGATCCGGATGTAGTGGAAGCGATGCGCGCCACCGGAGACGGCTGGCAGACCCGTGTGAATGATCTGCTGCGGCAGGCTTATGTGCGGGGCCAGCAAGGCGGCTCGAGAACACCGCTCAGGCGGGCCTGAAGGTACTGATGCAAATTGGCATTCACAACCCTTGGCGCGTGAGCGTCGCCCCGATGATGGACTGGACCGACCGGCATTGCCGGTACTTCCACCGCCTGCTCAGCCGCCACGCCCTGCTGTACACCGAGATGGTGACCACCGGCGCGCTCATCCATGGCGACGTGCCGCGCCACCTGCGCTTCAACGGCGAAGAACACCCCGTCGCCCTGCAGCTGGGCGGCAGCGAGCCGGCCGACCTGGCGCATTGCGCCCGGCTGGGCCAGCAGTGGGGCTATGACGAGATCAACCTGAATTGCGGCTGCCCCAGCGAACGCGTGCAACGCGGCGCATTCGGCGCCTGCCTGATGGCTGAGCCGCAGCTGGTGGCCGACTGTGTGAAGGCCATGGTGGATGCGGTGGATGTGCCCGTGACGGTCAAGCACCGCATTGGCATCGACAAAACCGAAAGCTACGACTTTGTGCGCGACTTTGTCGGTACCGTGGCGGATGCCGGTTGCCAGGTGTTCATCGTGCATGCCCGCAATGCCTGGCTGCAGGGCCTTTCCCCGAAAGAAAACCGCGAGGTGCCACCGCTGCGCTACGCGCTGGTGCACCGGCTCAAAGCCGAGTTCCCGCACCTGACCATCGCCATCAACGGCGGCATCACCACCAGCGAACAGGTGGCGCAGCAATTGCAGGCGCTGGACGGCGTGATGATCGGCCGTGAGGCCTATCACAACCCCTGGTGGCTGGCGCAATGGGACGGCGAGTTCTTCGGCGTTGAAGATGCAGGCCTCACACGTGAGCAGGTGGAGTTGCAGATGTGCGACTACATGGCCCGTGAGGCATCTGCCCACGGCACGCCCTGGAGCAGCATCGCCCGGCACATGCTGGGCCTGCGCCACGGCCTGCCCGGCGCGCGCCGCTGGCGCCAGGTCTGGAGCGACCACAAGCTCAAATCGCTGCCGCCGCACGAGGTGATGGCCCTGGCGCACGGCGCTGTGCGCGAGGCGGCGTAGCCCATGGCTGGATCGGGCCGTGCAGGACGCTGGGCGGTGCGTGCGGGCCTGGCAGCGTCGGCGGTGGGGCTGGCGTGCGCGGTGGCGGCTGGTGGGCCTGTGGCACCGCGTTCCGCTCTGCCCTGGCAGCGGGTCATGGTCGTTGCATCGCCTGACGCGAACCAGGCAACCGTGACCCGGCTGGACATCGTGCTGGTGCATGACGTGGCGTTGATGCCGGCCATGCCGGTCACGGCCGCGCAATGGTTTGACCAGCGCCCAGCGCTGCAGGCCAGCGCAGGGCCTGGGTTGCGGGTGGTCTCGCTGCAGGTGCCCCCGGGCTCGCTGGTGCCTGCCGTCAAGTTGCCACCCAGGACGGCCAGGGCTGCAGGCGCACTGGTGTACGCGGGTTTCGCACCGGGCAGCGGCCCCACGGCTGTACCGCTGGCGCCGCACCGTTGCGTGCGCATCATGCTGACGCAGCAGCTTGACCAGCAGGCCTGCTAAAGGGCTACCGGAGGCGCTTGGGCATCTTCTTCCCAGGCGATGGTGAGGGCATAGCCGCGCAGGGCCTCGTGCACGGCGCTGCGGGTGCGTTGCGGCTCGTCCAGGCTGGCGTCCAGTGCCACGCGCACGGTGCGGCCCAGGTGCGCACTGTCGTCCACTTCCATGCGCGCCAGCGGCAGGCCGCGCAGCGTGTCCAGCAGGTGGCGGCGCGCGGCGTCGGTACGCAGCGTGGGCTTGTGCACCTTGCCCACGGCCGTCAAGGGCAGTTCCCGTGTGATGAACACCCGGCGCGGCGTGGCCGGCGGCTCGCCGATGTGCT
>CALRYY010000044.1:0-29236 GCA_943372515.1 Ramlibacter sp. 2FC
AAATCGGCGAAAGGCACCACGGGCACCACACAGCCCGAAAGCTCCGGCCTGTCGCGCATGGAGGCCACGCGTCCGGTCGCCTCTGGCCGCAACCCTGCCGGCAGCAGCAAACCCCCCGCAGACAACGCCCAGCCCGGCAACCGCAAGTCCGAGCGCATGGCCCGCCGCGAGCTGCTGTACACCGTGGTGCGCGAGGCCATGGTGCGCGCCGGCATGTTGTCGGCCAGCTACAAGTTCAAGGTGCTGTCACTGGACGCCCGTGGCCGGCAGTTTCTGGTGATGATGGATCTGGCCCGCGAACACGGCGACGAAACCAGCCGCCTGGCCGAGATCGAAGCCCTGATCGCCCAAAGTGCGAAGTCTCGCTACGACATTGTGGTGACGGCGGTGTACTGGCGCCTGAACGACCATGTGGCGGTCGGTCTGCCGCAATCGCGCCACCCCCAGGCCCGGCCGTCTGCCCCCATGCCGCTGGAGCCCCTGGCTGCGGCACCGGTCTCGCAACCGGCCCCGCTGATCTCGCAGCCCATGCCGTTGCCGGTGACCCGCCCCGCAGCCGTGACAGCGGGTGGCAGCCGGTATGACCCGATTGACGCAGACGAAGTCGCCGCCTTCAAGGAGGCGCTGGCGGTCGGCGTGAAATCGCGGCCCGCCGTGGCCGTGCCGGTGGCCGCTGCAGCCGCTGCGGTGGCCGGTGGTGCCACCGCGCGTGCCTTTACCGACGGCTCATCGCGCCATGGCCCGCAAAGCTACACCCTGCTCACAGGCTACGAAGACACCGAGATGCCCGACGAAGCGCCGGCACTCAGCGGCACGCAGTACGGCGCGCTGAACTGAGCCCACGTGGCGCGAGAACAAGAACGTTGAGTGGCGCCGCCATGGGCGCGCCCAGGAGGAGCAATTGAACGTACAACAACTCATGGACGCGGTGGCCGAGCTGCAGGCGCACGACGCCTTGCCCTGCAAGCTGACGCTGGATGAATGGAAAAAGCTGGCGCCTTACCTGGCGATCCGCTTCCTGAAAGCCGGCGACACACTGATCCGCGAGGGCGAATCCGACCGCGAGCTCTTCATCCTGGCTGAGGGCGAGCTGCACGTCACCATTCACAGCACCATCCTGGCCCGCCTGGCGCCGGGCACGGTGGTGGGTGAGGGCACGTTCTTTTCGGGCCAGCCACGCAGCGCCACCGTGGTGTCGGCCGTGCCGGGCGTTGCCTGGTCGCTGAGCTGGGAGAAATTTGAAAGCCTGTCACACAAGCAGCCGCGCCTGGCCGTGGATCTGGTCAAGGGCCTGGCGGCGGTGCTGGCCATCCGCATGCGCGAGGCGATCCTGGTGGGGCAGTTCACCTGAGCTGATCAGTGCCCGGCGAAGTCCACCAATGTGAAGAGCGGCAGGCCGCCTTCGATCAGACGTTTTGACCCACCCAGCTCGGGCAGGTCGACAATGGCGGCGCCCTCCATGACGGTGGCGCCCAGCTTTTCCAGCAGCTTCTTGCCGGCCATCATGGTGCCGCCGGTGGCGATCAGGTCGTCGATCAGCAGCACCACATCACCCGGTTTCACGGCGTCGGTGTGCAGCTCCACGGTGGCGCTGCCGTATTCGAGCTCATAGGTCTCCGCCACGGTGGTAAAGGGCAGCTTGCCTTTTTTGCGGATCGGCACGAACCCCACGCCCAGCTCATAGGCCACCACCGAGCCCAGAATGAAGCCGCGCGCATCCAGCCCTGCGACCACGTCGGGGCGGCGGTCCATGTAGCGGTGCACAAAGGCGTCGATCAGCACGCGAAAGACTTTCGGGTCCTGCAGCAGCGGCGTGATGTCGCGAAACTGCACGCCCGGCGCCGGCCAGTCGGGCACCGTGCGGATGTGCTTGCGAAGGTAGGGGCCGAAATGAAAGGTGTCGTCGGTACCGGGATGGGGCATGGAGGTTCAGCCGAAGGTGCTGCGGGCCACCATTTTGCCTTGCGCGTTCACCACCAGCCCTTCGCCCATGACCATGCCTTCGCCGGTCAGCGCCGTCATGTTGACCTGGTGCGTGACCCAGACCTCGAACTGCCCCGCCGGGATGCGCGCCAGCGCCGCGCGCAGCTGCGCGGTCTGTGCCGCCTGCGAGTCACGGCTGTCAAAAAAGGAATTCAGTGCCTGCCACACGATGTGCCGGCCAAATGCCAGGTCGGCTGTGTCCTTGCAGCGGCACCAGGCGCTGGACTGCACGGCGCGCGGCTTGAGCCCGTGCGTCTGGAACCACTGGCCGATGCGCCGGGCCTGGGCCCGCCCGTCCTCGCTCAGGTTGCGCTGCGTGCTGCACATGTCCACGCGAAAGCCGGGTGGATCGCCCACGCCGGCCACGGTCTGGGCATGGCGTATCAGCACGGCGCAGCCTCCGGCGCGGATGGCGCCGGCCACCGGGTCCACCGCCTGTGCCAGGGCGCCGGCCGGCAGGACAAGGGCTGCCACGCCGCCGCCCAACAGGGCGCGGCGCGACACGCCCGGGGTTTCAGGCCAGGGGCTTGAACGCGTAGCCATTGCCGGCTGACTCGATGCTGCCAAACGCGGGGAAGGGGAAGTGGAAGCCACCCGCCATCATCTTCTCCTTGACGACCATGTCAAAGATTTTTCTGCGGGTGGCGCGCGCCATTTCCTTGTCCATGTCAAAGGTCACCGACCAGTCGGGGCTGCGCGCGAACAGGCTGGGCACGTTGGTCAGGTCGGCCACATAGGCGAATGACTGCCCCTCGGACTTGACGGTAAACAGCGTGTGGCCCGGCGTGTGGCCGAACGCCGCCACGGAGGTGATGCCGGGGGCGACCTCGGCGCCAGGCTCAAAACGCACCAGCTGGTCGGCCGGCACGGTGGCCAGCACACGGCGCACGTTCTGGAAGGCGCCCTTCATGGCCGGGGGCGCGGCTTCCATGCGGGCGTCGTCCATCCAGAACGCATGCTCGGGCGCGGGCACCATGATTTTGGCCTTGGGGAACACCAGCTGGCCCGCCTTGTTGCGGATGCCGTTGATGTGGTCGCCGTGGTAGTGGCTCAGGATGATGGTGTCGATGTCCTCGGGCTTCAGGCCGGCCGCGGCCATGTTGGCCACCAGCTTGCCAGTGCTGGGTGGGCCGTTGTCGGCAAAGCCCGTGTCCATGAGGATGCGCCGGCCGCCGGCAACGATGACAAAGGGCGTGAAGGGGATGTCCACATAGTCGGTGGGCAAGCCCTGGGACGCCAGCAGGGCCTTGACCTGCTCCAGCGGCGCATTAGTCACAAACTCTTCACCCAGGGGGCGGCGCAGCGCGCCGTCGTGCAGGGCGATCACCTCCATCGCACCCAGCTTCATGCGCTTGAAACCAACCGCAGGCGCCACCGGTGCGCCGAAATTGGGGGTACTTTGCGACCAGACAGACGAAAAGGTCAGCGCTGCCGCGCCCGCCATGCCTGCACCCAGAAAACCACGACGATCCATTGCTTGACTCCTGAAAAGTTAAAACGCAATGGGCCAGATGATGACCGAATCGTAAGCATGCAAACTGGCGGGTCTTGATTTCCCCAGCAAGCGCAGGGGTTTCGAGTCTGGCCTGTGCCTCAGCCGCGCAGCAGTTTCTGCTCTGCCATGGCCAGTATTTCGGGTTTGCCCGACAGCACCAGTGCGTCGCCCTCCTCCAGCAGGGGGTCGTCGTCCAGTGGCGCCGCATGGCCGTTGGCGCGGCGCAGGTTGACCACGCGCACGCCCATCGCATGCAGCGCCAGGTGGCCCAACGGCCGGCCGATGGACTTGGCGCCCAGCGGCAGCGTGAAGGTGCCCAGGCGCTCATGCTCGCGCTCGTTCACGCTGTCGTCGTCGGCGCCGTGGAAATACCCGCGCAGCAGGTTGTAGCGCGCATCGCGCTGGTCCTGCACCACCCGGATCACGCGGCGCATGGGCACGCCCACCAGCGCCAATGCGTGGCTGGCCAGCATCAGGGAGCCTTCAATGGCTTCGGGCACGACCTCGGTGGCGCCTGCGGCGCGCAGCTTTTCCAGGTCCAGGTCGTCCTGCGTGCGCACGATCACCGGCACCTGCGGCGCGTGCGCGCGCGTGTTGGCCAGCACCTTCAGGGCGCCCTGGGTGTCGATGTAGGTCACCACCACGGCGCTGGCGCGTGCCAGGCCGGCGGCCATCAGTGCCTGCAGGCGCGCCGCGTCGCCAAACACCACAGAATCGCCCGCGGCGGCGGCCTGGCGCACGCGGTCGGGGTCCAGGTCCAGCGCCATGTACGGAATGCCTTCGCGCTCCAGCATGCGGGCCATGTTCTGGCCGCTGCGCCCGTAGCCGCAGATGATCACGTGCTTGCTGGTGTTGATGGACTTGCGCGCGATGGTTGTCATCTGCAGCGACTGCTGCAGCCATTCGCTGGCCACCAGCTTCATGACGATGCGGTTGCTGTACATGATGATGAACGGCGTGGCCAGCATCGACAGCACCATGCTCGCCAGGATGGGGTTGAGCAGGGCCGGCGGCACCAGGCTGTTTTGCTGGGCCAGCGTCAGCAGCACAAAGCCGAATTCACCGGCCTGCGCCAGGTACAGCCCGGTGCGCAGCGACGTGCCCGTGGAGGCGCCAAACGCCTTGGCCAGCGCCGTGATCATGACCAGCTTGAACACCACCGGCAGCGTGAGCAGCAGAAGCACCATGGGCCAGCGCTCCAGCACCAGGCGCCAGTCCAGGATCATGCCGATGGTGATGAAGAAAAGCCCCAGCAACACGTCGTGGAACGGGCGGATGTCGGTTTCCACCTGGTGCTTGTATTCGGTCTCCGAAATGAGCATGCCCGCAATGAACGCACCCAGCGCCAGGCTCAGGCCCGCCAGCTCGGTCAGCCAGGCCAGGCCCAGGGTGATCAGCAGCAGGTTCAGCACAAAGAGCTCTTCGCTCTTGCGCCGCGCCACGAGGGTGAGCCACCAGCGCATCACGCGCTGGCCGCCCACCAGCAGCACGGTGATCAGCACGGTGGCCTTCAGGCCGGCCAGTGCCAGTGCGGTGAACAGCGTCTCGGGCGGGCTGCCCAGGGCCGGGATCAGCACCAGCAGCGGCACCACGGCCAGATCCTGGAACAGCAGCACGCCCATCACGCGCTTGCCGTGCTCGGACTCCATCTCCAGCCGCTCGGACATGAGCTTGACCACGATGGCCGTGCTGCTCATGGCCAGCGCCCCCGACAGCGCCAGCGCTGTGCGCCATTCCATCTTCCACAACGTGGGCGCCAGCGCCGCCAGAAACAGCGACGCGCCCGTGGCCAGCACGATGGTCACACTCACCTGGAACAGGCCCAGCCCGAACACATGGCCGCGCATGGCGCGCAGCTTGGGCAGGTTGAACTCCAGCCCGATCACAAACATCAAGAACACCACGCCGAATTCGCCCAGGTGCTTGATGCCCTCGGAGTTGTCCGCCAGCGCCAGCGCGTTGGGGCCGATCAGCACGCCCACCACCAGGTAGCCCAGCATGGGTGGCAGCTTCAACGACCGGCACGCCACCACGCCCAGCACGGCGGCCAGCAGGTAAAGCAGTGTCAGTTCCAGCGAGGTCATCCCCCGATGCTAGCAAGCCATGTACCCGTGCCGTACACCGTCGATAGAATCGGGCGATGACATTCGACCCCGCCCAGGCCCTGCGCCTGGCCCAGGAGACATTCGACATCGAAGCCGCCGCCGTGCTGGGCCTGAAGGCCCGAACGGGTGAAGCCTTTGTGAACGCCGTGGCGCTCATGCTGGACGTGCGCGGCCGCGTGGTCGTGATGGGCATGGGCAAAAGCGGCCACATCGGACGCAAGATCGCCGCCACGCTGGCGTCCACCGGCACGCCTGCCATGTTCGTGCACCCTGCCGAGGCCAGTCACGGTGACCTGGGCATGATCAAGCCGGTGGATGTGGTGCTGGCCATTTCCAACGGCGGCGAAAGTGAAGAGATCAATGCCATCCTGCCCGTGCTCAAGCGCCAGGGCGTGCCGCTGGTGGCCATGACCGGCAATGTGCGCTCATCGCTGGCGAAGCACGCCGACATCGTGCTGGACAGCGGCGTCGAAAAGGAAGCCTGTCCGCTGAACCTGGCCCCCACGGCCAGCACCACGGCCCAGCTGGCGCTGGGCGATGCACTGGCGGTCGCCCTGCTGGACGCTCGGGGCTTCAAGGCCGAGGACTTTGCCCGCTCGCACCCCGGCGGCGCGCTGGGCCGCAAGCTGCTGACGCTGCTTCGGGACGTGATGCGCACCGGCGACGCCGTGCCCCAGGTGGGGCCTGATGCGCCATTTGGCGAACTGATGCGCGAAATGGGTGACAAGGGCATGGGTGCTTCGGCCGTGGTGGGCGCCGATGGCCAGGTGCTGGGGCTGTTCACGGCTGGCGACTTGCGCCGCCATGTGGAGCGCGGCGTGGACCTGCGCGCCGCTGTCGCGCGCGACATCATGAACGCCAGCCCGCGCACCATTCGCGCCGACGTGCTGGCGGTGGAGGCGGTGGAGCTCATGGAGCAGTACCGCATCACGCTGGTGCTGGTGGTCGATGAAGCCGGACGCCTTTGTGGCGCGGTCAACACCAATGACCTGCTGCGCGCGAAAGTCATTTAGTGCCATGACGCCTGCATTGAACTTCGACCCCGAACTGCTGCTCAAGGCGCAAGGCATTCGGGTGGCCTTCTTCGACATCGACGGCGTGCTGACCGATGGCGGCCTGTACATGTCCGACCACGGCGAATCGCTCAAGCGCTTCAACATCCTGGACGGGCTGGGCATCAAGCTGCTGCAAAAGGCCGGCATCACGCCGGCGGTGATCACCGGGCGCGACTCCAAGGCCCTGCGCGGGCGGCTGTCGGCGCTGGGCGTCACGCATGCCCACTTTGGCACCGAAGACAAACGCCCCGCGGCCGAACAGACACTCAAGACGCTGGGCCTGGACTGGCACCAGGCCGCCGCCATCGGCGACGACTGGCCCGACCTGCCGGTGCTCACGTGTTGCGGCTTTGCGGCGGCACCCGCCAATGCCCACATGGAAGTGCGCGTACGCGCTGCTTACGTAACGCAGGCCGCAGGCGGCCATGGCGCGGCGCGTGAGTTCTGCGACCTGCTGCTGGTGGCCGGTGGCCATTACGCCGCGCTGCTGCGCGAGGCCTGCGGGCCATGACGGGCGCAGCAAGGGCCGCGCGGCTGGGCTGGCGCCTGTGGGACCAGGTGTCCATCTATCTGCCCATCATCCTCATGGGCCTGCTGGCGCTGGGCACCTACTGGCTGGTGCGCAACACCCCACTGGCAGCGCCTGTAGAGGGAAGCAAGGCGGCATCCAGCGAGCCCGACTATTTCATGCGCGGCTTCTCGGTCAAGACCTTTGACGGCAGCGGCCGCCTCAAGAGCGAGGTGATGGGCACCGAGGCGCGGCATTTCCCTGACAGTGACACGCTGGAGATTGACCAGCCGCGCATCCGCTCCATCAACGACAAGGGCCTGCTGACCGTGGCCACCGCCAACCGGGCCCTGAGCAACGGTGACGGCACCGAGCTGCAGCTGTTTGGCAACGCCGTGGTCACGCGCGACGCGGGCACCGATACTGCGGGCAACCCGGTGGCGGCGCTGCAGTTTCGTGGGGAGTTCCTGCATGCCTTCATGGAAACCGAGCGCATCAAGTCGCACAAGCCCGTGACGCTCACGCGAGGCGGCGACCAGTTCACCGCCGACAGCATGGACTACGACAACGTGGACCGCGTGATGGACCTGCGCGGGCGCGTACGCGGTGTGTTGACGCCGCGCGTCATGCCCTGACCTGCCCTGACCTGAAAGGCCCCCCGATGACAGCACCCCTTGTCTTCATCACCGGCGCGTCCAGCGGCATCGGCCAGGCGCTGGCCTGGCGCTTTTACCAGGCGGGCTGGCGCCTGGCGCTGGTGGCGCGGCGCACGGCCGACATGCAACGCTGGGCACTTGAAAAAGGCCTGGACGCGTCACGCTACGCGGTCTATGGCGCTGACGTTGCGCAGACCGACAGCATTGCGGCAGCGGGCAAGGCCTGCATGGCCGCGCAGGGTGTGCCTGATGCGGTGATTGCCAACGCCGGCATCAGCATTGGCATGGATACCGCCCTGCGTGAAGACATCGATGTCATGGCGCAGACCTTCGCCACCAACAACATTGGCCTGGCCGCCACCTTTCACCCGTTCATCACGCCCATGCTGGCGCGCGGCAGCGGCACGCTCACGGGCATTGCCAGCGTGGCGGGCATCCGCGGCCTGCCTGGCCACGGCGCATACTGTTCCAGCAAGGCGGCGGTCATCAGCTACTGCGAAAGCCTGCGCGGCGAGCTGCGCGCCGGGGGTGTGCGGGTGGTCACCATCTGCCCTGGCTACATCGACACGCCGCTGACGCGCCGGAACCGCTATAGCATGCCGTTCCTGATGCAGCCACAAGACTTTGCCGACCGCGCCTTCCGTGCGATCGAAGCGGGCGCCAGCTACCGGGTGATCCCCTGGCAGATGGGTGTGGTGGCATCGCTGTTGCGGTTGTTGCCCAATGCGGTGTTCGACCGCGCGCTGGCCGGGCGGCCCCGCAAGCACCGCCAGGGCGGGCAGTAAGTCGCATTGCCATGGGCTGCGCGCAACGGCGCTGCAAACTCGCGCGCACATGGGCGCTGTGCGTTTGCCGCGCACGGGCTTTGTGCCGGTCCTGATCGACAATCGGGGGCCATGTCCCGCCGCCCTTTACCCACCCCGCCTGCCAACGAACACGTCCTGCAGTTGCTGTACTGCAGCCGCAAGTCGCGTGACATGGATGAAGCGGCCCTGACGGACATGGTGGCGCTGGCTGCACGGCGCAATGCCCAGCACCGCATCAGCGGCACGCTGCTGGCCGGCTGCGGGCTATACCTGCATTTCCTGGAAGGACCTGTGCGCGAGCTGGACGCGCTGTGGGAGAAGCTGCAGCATGACCGCCGCCATGCCAAGGTGCAGTTGCTCATGAAAAACCTGCGCGGCGCGGGCCGCCTTTACCCCGCCACACCGCTGGCCTTGCTGTACCCTGCCGTGCCCCTGCAGTTCATGGCGCTGGCAAGTGATGTTCGCGTGCACGCCAATGCGCATGCCAAGTGGGCCCTGGCCGCTGACGAGCTGGCGGCGCGGGTGGACCGCAGCGCGCGCCGGCGCGAACGCGCAGAAGCTGCCGACAGCGAATAGGCACCAAGCAAAAAGGCTCCCGAGGGAGCCTTTTGATTGAAAGCCAGGGGCTGGATCAGTAGCCGCCGCTGCCACCACGGCCACCGCCGCCATAACCGCCGCCGCCACCACCGCCACGGGGACCGGAGCCGTAGGGGCTGCGGAAACCGCCGTCCCCACCGCCACCGCCGCCGCCTTCACGCCGGCCACCACCGCCGCCGCCTTCGCGCCGGCCACCACCACCGCCGCCGCCGTAGCCGCCGCCACCACCGCCGCCGCCGTAGCCGCCGCCACCACCACCACCGTAGCCACCGCCGCCGCCGCCACTGCGGGGCGGGCGGGCTTCCATCGGGCGGGCTTCATTGACCACCACGCTGCGGCCGCCCAGGGGCTGACCATTCATGCCATTGATGGCAGCCTGCGCATCGGCATCACTGCCCATTTCCACAAAGCCGAAGCCTTTGGAGCGGCCGGTGTCGCGTTCCATCATGACCTTGGCGCTGGTGACCGTGCCGAACTGGCCGAAAGCCTGTTCGAGATCGCTGTCGCGCACCGAGTAGGGCAAGTTGCCCACATACAGTTTATTGCCCATCAAGGGACTCCTCAAAAAACACAGATTGACCAGAAGCGATGGAGTCCCGAAAACGCATTCAACAAACCCTCAGAGACGCGAAAGTGACCTTTTCACCGCAAACTAACAGCCGTCCTGATGGACAGCTGCGAATGCATTATTAACCAGATATCGCCAAAGCAGGCAAGCCGCAAAGCCACGCCCAGCCCCGAAAAAACCCGTATGCGACAACAAAAAGGGCCCCGAAGGGCCCTTTGTGGAATGCACCTGTTTGATGCATTTCGGGGGATCACAGATCAGTAGCGATCACGGCCACCGCCGCCACCACCACCGTAGCCGCCGCCACCACCGCCGCCGTAGCCGCCACCGCCACCACCGCCGTAGCCGCCGCCACCACCACCGCTGCGCGGTGCGCGGGCTTCCATCGGACGGGCTTCATTGACCACCAGGCCACGGCCGCCGATTTGCTGGCCGTTCATGCCTTCGATGGCAGCTTGTGCTTCGGCATCGCTGCCCATTTCGACAAAGCCGAAACCCTTGGAGCGGCCGGTGTCGCGCTCCATCATGACCTTGGCGCTGGTGACCGTGCCGAACTGGCTGAAAGCCTGTTCCATATCGCTGTCACGGTAAGAGTAGGGCAGGTTGCCCACATAAAGTTTGTTGCCCATAACGGACTCCTGAGAAAAAACGCACAACGCGATGGAGTCCGCAAAACGCAATCAACAAACCAGAGAATTCAAAGACGCGAAACTGACCATTCACCGCTAACCTGTGCCAGCCCGAGGGCCGGACACCGGAGGATTATGGGCCACATTGCGCCAAATACCTAATCCACGTCAAAAAAGCACCGGTTTGGCGTTGTAAGAATCCGTGGGCCGGGGGCGACATCCCGGGTATGACCCCTGCCATTCCCCTGCTTTTTGCCGCTGTCCTGGCCGGCCTTTGCACCGGCGCTGCGGCCCAGACGCCCACCCGCCCTGCGGCTTCGGCCCCGGCCCAGACAGCGACCCTGCAGGTGGAGGGCAAAACCATTGACGGCAACCCGTTCTCGCTGGCGTCGCAGCGCGGCAAGGTGGTGCTGTTGATGCTGTGGTCCACTGACTGCGCGGTGTGCCGCGACAAGATGCCCGAGCTGCGCCAGAACTACGAGGGCTGGGCCGGCAAGCCGTTCGAGCTGGTGCTGGTCAGCACCGACCGCAAGGTGCAGGACGTGTTCTCCTACGAGCAGATCATTTCGCGCACGGTGCCGTTGCGCCAGCGCTTCGTGCAGCTGTGGGCGGGCGAGCCCGGTCACCGCGACAACCTGGGCCGCCCTGCGCAGCTGCCCGCGGCCTGGCTGCTTGACAAGACCGGCAAGGTGGTGGAACGCTACAGCGGGCGTATCCCTGCCGAGGCCTGGGACCGGATTGCCGAGCTGCTTTGACGCGCTGCATCCGGTGCAGCACGCGGGCCGTATGTAAGAAGCCGGGCACCGCACCGACAGACCTTTACCTTCAACCCTCAGTAACCCAAGGAGATTTCCCATGAACCAGCAAACCCTCATCGCCGCCGCTGCCGCTTCGCTGCTGTCCACCCTGCTGATCGCTGCACCCGTGGCCGCCCAGGAAAAGGAAAAGTGCTACGGCATCGCCAAGGCCGGCCAGAACGACTGCGCCAACCTGGCGGGCTCGCATTCGTGCGCCGGCCAGGCCAAGGTGGACAACGACAAGGGCGAATGGAAGTATGTGGCCAAGGGCAGCTGCAAGTCCATGAAGGGCATGAGCGCCGACGAAGCCAAGGCCGCCGCCAAGAAGGCATAAAGCCCGCCATGAAGCAGGCAGGCATTGGCTGGCGGCACCCGCACTACGCCGAGCTGCTGCAAAGCCTGCCCGCACTGGACTTCCTGGAAGTCCATTCCGAAAACTTCTTCGGCGACGGCGGTGCAGCGCTGGCCGTGCTGGCCCAGGCGCGCACGCACTATGCAGTCAGCCTGCATGGCGTGGGGCTCGCGCTGGGCTCTGCCGCCGGTGTGGATGACGCCCACCTGGAGCAGCTCGCGCAGCTGGTCCAGCGCATCGAGCCTGTGCGCGTGAGCGACCACGCCTGCTTTGCGCGCGGCAGCCTGGGCGGCAACACCGTCCATGCGGCCGACCTGCTGCCCATCCCCTTCAACGACGAAGCGCTGGCCGTGCTGTGCGCCAACGTGCAGCGCGTGCAGGACCGCCTGCGCCGCCCGCTGCTGGTGGAGAACCTGTCGGCCTACCTGGGCTTTGCCTCCAGCGACCGGGCCGAGCCTGAGTTTTTGACCGCGCTGGCGCAGCGCACAGGCTGCCAGTTGCTGGTGGACGTGAACAACCTTTATGTGAATGCGCTGAACGCACGCATCGCCGGCGACCACGCCGATCCGGTGCAGGCGTGCCGCAGCTGGCTGGACGCCATCACACCTGGCAGCGTGGGCGAGCTCCACGTTGCAGGCCACAGCCACCTGAAAGACGAGCACGGCGAGATCGTGATCGACGACCACGGCGCCCGTGTGTGCGACGCCGTGTGGCAGATCCACGCCCACGCACAGCGGCGCTTTGGCCCGGTGCCCGTGCTGGTGGAATGGGACACCGATGTGCCCGACCTGTCTGTGCTTTTGCAGGAGGCCGCCACTGCGCGGGCCATTGCATGAGCCTGCTACTGGCGCGCGAACAAGAGGCGTTGCTGGCCGCTCTGTGGGCGCCCGCCCAGGACGCGGCCCTGCAGGCCCTGAGCGGGGTCGCCACGCCAGTGCGCGACGGCGCCCAGGCGCACCTGGAACGGGCTGTCATGGCCTACCGGGCCCATGGCCGCGCGCTCGCGCCACGGGCACTCGCCGCGGCATTCCCGGTGCTCGCGCAGTTGCTGGACGAAGATAATTTCGGCGCGCTGGCGCGCGCCTTCTGGTTGGCCCAGCCCCCGGCGATGGGCGACATCGCGCAGTGGGGTGGCGGCCTGGCGGAGTTTGTGCGCCATGCGCCGCAGCTCGTTGACGAGCCTTACCTGGCGGATGTGGCTCACGTGGAATGGACGCTGCACCGGCTGGCTTTTGCGCCGGACGCGGCGCCTGACCTGGCGTCATTCAGCCTGCTCACCACGCAGGACCCTGCCGCGCTGACGCTGGTGCTGTCCCCGGGCGCGCTGTGTCTTGCCAGCCCCTGGCCCGTGGTGAGCATCGTCAACGCCCACCTCAGCGGCGAACCGCCGCTGGCAGAAGCCGCACGGCTGCTGCACGAGCGCGCGGGCGAAACCGCGCTGCTGTGGCGCGACGGCCTGCGCCCGCGCGTGCGCCAGGCGGCGCCAGGCGAAGCGGCCTTTGTGGCGGCACTGCACGGCGGCGCGTCTTTGCTGGATGCGCTGGCGCAGGCCGGTGCGCTGGATTTCAATGCGTGGCTTGCGCCGGCCGTGCAAAGTGCCCTGCTGCTGGGCGCCGCGCCTCACAACAACCCACAACACACCTGAGCCCAGGAGAACACCATGACCTCCCTTCCCGTCCCCCTGCGCCGCCTGCTGGATCTGTCGGCCGGCTTCACCGGCGTGCTCAACGCCCTGCAACCCCTGGCCGCGCTGGCCGCGCGCCTGTATGTGGCGCAGGTGTTCTTCCTGTCAGGCCTGACCAAGCTGCGCGACTGGGGCACGACCGTGGCCCTGTTCACTGACGAATACAAGGTTCCGCTGCTGTCGCCCCAGGTGGCTGCCTTCATGGGCACGGCGGGCGAGCTGGTGCTGCCTATGCTGCTGGTGCTGGGTCTGGGCGGGCGCTTTGCGGCGCTGGGGCTGTTTGTGGTGAATGCGGTGGCCGTCATCGCATTGACCGACATTGCGCCCGCCGCGCTGCAGCAGCACATCCTGTGGGGCGCGCTGCTGGCGGGGCTGGCGGTGTACGGGCCGGGCGCCTGGTCGATGGACCGGGTGCTGTCGGCCCGCCTGGCCCGTTTTACCAGTTGACTTCGCGGTCGGGCGTTGAGCCGATCTTGTGGATGGACAGGTCGGCGCCGTCGTATTCCTCTTCCGGCGTCAGGCGCAGGGCGGTCACGGACTTGATCAGCCCGTAAACCACAAAGCCGCCCACCAGCGCCCAGGCCACACCCATCACGGTGCCGATGGCCTGCGCGCCCAAGCTCACGCCACCCAGCCCGCCCAGCGCCTTGCTGCCAAAAATGCCGCAGGCCAGCCCGCCCCAGGCGCCGCACAGGCCGTGCAGCGGCCACACGCCCAGCACGTCGTCGATCTTCCAGCGGTTTTGCGTCAGGGTGAACATCACCACAAAAATGCCGCCCGCGATGGCGCCCGTGACCAGGGCGCCCAGCGGGTGCATCAGGTCCGAGCCCGCGCACACGGCCACCAGGCCGGCCAGCGGCCCGTTGTGCACAAAGCCGGGGTCGTTCTTGCCCAGCGCCAGCGCGGCCAGCGTGCCCCCCACCATCGCCATGAGCGAGTTGACGGCGACCAGGCCCGAGATCTTGTCGATGGTCTGCGCGCTCATGACGTTGAAGCCGAACCAGCCCACCGTGAGGATCCATGCGCCCAAAGCCAGGAACGGGATGTTGGACGGCGGGTGGGCCGAGATGGCGCCGTCCTTGCGGTAGCGGTTGGCCCGAGCGCCCAGCAAAATGACCGCCGGCAGTGCCAGCCAACCGCCCACGGCGTGCACGACGATCGAGCCTGCAAAGTCGTGGAACTCTTCACCGGCTACGGCCTTGATCCACGCCTGCACGCCAAAGCCCTGGTTCCAGACAATGCCCTCGAAGAACGGGTAAATGAAGCCCACGATCACCGCCGTGGCAACCAGCTGCGGCCAAAAGCGCGCCCGCTCGGCAATGCCGCCGGAAATGATGGCCGGGATGGCCGCGGCAAAGGTCAGCAAAAAGAAGAACTTCACCAGGTCGTAGCCGTTTTTTTGCGCGAGCTGTTCGGCGCCCACAAAAAAGCTGGTGCCATAGGCCACGCTGTAGCCGATCATGAAGTACACGACGGTGGAGACGGAGAAGTCCACCAGGATCTTGACCAGGGCATTGACCTGGTTCTTTTTGCGCACGGTGCCGAGTTCAAGAAAGGCAAAGCCGGCATGCATGGCCAGCACCATGATGCCGCCCAGCAGGATGAACAGCGCGTCCGAGCCCTGTTTTAGTGCTTCCATAAGCTCCTCTTTGGATGAAATGCTTGTTGTTGGTGCGTTTGTGGCCTATTCCGCAAAAGCGCACCAAAAACAAGCAAAAAGCGCGCCAGAACCGTGCGTCTCAGGGTGGGGACAGGCGGGTGACAGGCTGGGCGCGTAGGATGCCCTGCCATATGGAAGCATTTCTCGTATCCACCGGCATCGTCGCGCTCGCTGAAATGGGCGACAAGACGCAACTGCTGTCGCTCGTGCTTGCCGCGCGCTTTCGCAAACCCTGGCCCATCGTGCTGGGCATCTTTGTGGCTACCCTCGCCAACCATGGCCTGGCCGGTGCCGCCGGTGCCTGGGTTACCACGCTGCTGGGGCCCGACGTGTTGCGCTGGCTGCTGGGCGGCTCATTCATCGCCATGGCGGTGTGGATGCTGATCCCCGACAAGCTGGACGAGGGTGATGGCGATGCCGCACCGCGCTTTGGCGTGTTCGGCACCACGCTCATCGCGTTCTTCCTGGCTGAAATGGGCGACAAGACGCAGATTGCCACCGTGATGCTGGCCGCGCAGTACAACGCTTGGGGCCCGGTGGTGCTGGGCACCACGCTGGGCATGATGCTGGCCAATGCGCCTGTCGTGTGGTTTGGCGAACGCATCACGCGGCGCGTTCCGATCCGGCTGGTGCACATCATCTCGGCGGTGGTATTTGCCGTGCTGGGCGTGGTGGCCTTGTCCGGGTGGGGTTGATATACTTTCAACCTTCAGCGCCGATTTGCTTCAGCTTGCGGGCGCTCAATAAATTCAGCTAAAGACACGAACGCCCCCGCACCGACGGACCCGGCCTCGCCTCTTTAGCGACGCCGGGTTTTTTGCTTTTATGGTCGTTACACCGCAGTTCATGGAATTCAGCGAGCCGCTGGCGCTGCAAAGCGGCGCGTCGGTTCGCGGCTACACGCTGGCCTACGAAACCTACGGCACGCTGAATGCCGACCGGTCCAACGCCGTGCTGGTGTGCCACGCGCTGAACGCGTCGCACCACGTGGCAGGCACCTATGCGGGCCAGGACAAGAGCGAAGGCTGGTGGGACAACATGATCGGCCCGGGCAAGCCGGTGGACACCAACCGCTTCTTTGTCATTGGCGTCAACAACCTGGGCTCGTGTTTTGGCTCCACAGGGCCCATGCACGTGAACCCCGACACCGGCCGCGTGTATGGCGCGGACTTTCCGGTGGTGACGGTGGAAGACTGGGTGAATGCCCAGGCGCGACTGCTGGACCGGCTGGGCATTGAGACCCTGGCTGCCGTGATGGGCGGCAGCCTGGGCGGCATGCAGGCGCTGGGCTGGGCGCTGCAGCACCCCAAGCGTGTGCGCCATGCGGTGGTGATTGCCAGCGCCCCCAACCTGAACGCAGAAAACATCGCCTTCAACGAGGTAGCGCGACGCGCCATCGTGACCGACCCGGACTTTCACGGCGGCCACTTCTATGAGCACGGCGTGGTGCCCAAACGCGGCCTGCGCATCGCGCGCATGATCGGGCACATCACGTACCTGAGCGACGACGTCATGAACGAAAAGTTCGGCCGGCAGCTCAGGGATGGCATCGACCTGAAGTACAGCACACAGGACATCGAGTTCCAGATCGAAAGTTACCTGCGCTACCAGGGCGACAAGTTCAGCGAATACTTTGACGCCAACACCTACCTGCTGATCACCCGCGCGCTCGATTACTTTGACCCTGCCCGTGCGTTCAGCGGCAACCTTGCCAAGGCGCTGGCGCGCGCCACGGCCAAGTTTTTGCTCGTGAGCTTCACCACCGACTGGCGCTTCAGCCCCCGGCGCAGCCGCGAAATCGTCAAGGCCCTGCTGGACAACCGCCGCGAGGTGGCCTACGCCGAAATCGACGCGCCGCACGGGCACGATGCCTTCCTGCTGGAGGACGCGCGCTACCTGAGTGTGGTGCGTTCGTATTTCGAGAAGGTGGCCACATGAGTGACGTGCAGACGATGAAATCCATCGCACGCCTGGTGCCTGAGGGCTCGCGCGTGCTCGACCTGGGTTGCGGCGACGGCGCGCTGCTGGACATGCTGCGCAGCGAGCGCGGCTGCACCGGCTATGGCATCGAGATTGCCGATGCCAACGTGCTGGCCTGCGTGCAGCGCGGCGTCAACGTCATCCAGCTCAACCTCGAAGAGGGCCTGGCCATGTTTGACGACAACTCGTTTGACGTGGTACTGCAGATCGACACGCTGCAAAGCCTGCGCAACGCCGAGACCATGCTGCGCGAAACCGCGCGCGTGGGCAAGACCGGCATCGTGGCATTCCCCAACTTTGCCCA
This sequence comes from Ramlibacter sp. 2FC, assembly GCA_943372515.1. Lineage (GTDB taxonomy): Bacteria > Pseudomonadota > Gammaproteobacteria > Burkholderiales > Burkholderiaceae_C > RAM1. The sequence continues at coordinate 17,180 of CALRYY010000044.1, forward strand.
CTGGCCCAACCGGCTGAGTGTGTTGCGCGGACGCATGCCCGTAACCAGACGTCTGCCCTACCAGTGGTACGACACGCCCAACATCCGCGTCGGTACCTACAAGGACTTTGAGGTGCTGGCCGGCAAGAACGCGCTGGACATCAAGGACGCGTTCGGCCTGCAGGACGGCCGCGAAGTGCGCTGGCTGCCCAACCTGCGCGCGGGCACGGCCGTGTTCCGCTTCGAGCGGGGCTGAGTTAACATCCGCCCATCGGGAATTCAGCCTCCCGAATCCTTCATGGATAGACGGTGTCCCGTCCAAGCGCTGGCAACTCACCCTATGGAGTTTCCCGTGGACACCGACAACGCTCGAATTCCCCAAATCACACCTGAAGACCTCGCCGCCCGCTTGGGTCTTTCTGATGCCCCGCTGCTGCTGGACGTGCGGCCCCAGGCGCGGTTTGCCCACAGTTCCCTCATGTTGGCCGGCGCCCTGCGCTGTGCCCCTGAAAACGTGGCCGCTTTTGCCGCGACTCACGCCTTGTGCGAGGTGGTGGTGTACTGCGTGTACGGCCACGAGGTCAGCACCAGCGCTGCCGTCACGCTGCGCAGCGCGGGCTGGCCCGCCGTGAAGCTGGCCGGCGGCATGCTAGGAGGTGAAGACGGTGTGGACGCGCCTGAAGACATCGCCCGCTGGCGCGCGGTGGTGCTGCCCACCCAACCCAAAACCGGGGCAGCCCTGTGACGGTGCAACAGCCCCGCGTCAGCATCCCGTTCGGCGAAGCATTCCGTTTCTGGCTCAAGCTGGGCTTCATCAGCTTTGGCGGCCCTGCGGGGCAGATCGCGATCATGCACCGCGAGCTGGTGGAACAGCGTCGCTGGATCAGCGAGAAACGCTTTTTGCATGCACTCAACTACTGCATGCTCTTGCCCGGGCCCGAGGCGCAGCAGCTGGCCACCTACATTGGCTGGCTGATGCACCGCACCTGGGGCGGCGTGGTGGCGGGTGTGCTGTTTGTGCTGCCCTCCCTGTTCATCCTCATCGGGCTGAGCTGGGTGTACCTGGCGTGGGGCGATGTGCCGCTGGTCGCGGGCCTGTTCTATGGCATCAAGCCTGCCGTGGCGGCCATCGTGCTGCATGCCGTGTGGCGCATCGGCAGCAAGACGCTGAAAAGCCCGCGCCGCACACCGCTGCTGTGGGCCGTGGCGCTGGCCAGCTTTGTGGCGATTGCGGTGCTGAAGATCCCGTTCCCCTGGGTGGTGCTGGCTGCCGCCCTGACCGGCTGGCTGGGTGCGCGCTGGGCGCCGGCGCAGTTTGCGGGCGGCGCAGGGCATGCCGGCGCTGCTGCCAGCTACGGCCCCGCGCTGATCGACGACCACACACCCACGCCGGCCCACGCGCGCTTTTCACGCAAACGGCTGGCCCAGGTGGTGGTGGTGGGCGCATTGCTGTGGCTCGCTCCCATGGGGGCGCTGGTCGCGGCATGGGGCTGGCAGAGCACGCTGGCGCAGATGGGCTGGTTCTTCACCAAGGCAGCGTTGCTGACATTCGGCGGCGCGTACGCCGTGCTGCCCTATGTGTACCAGGGGGCGGTGGAGCAGTTCCAGTGGTTGACCGGCCCGCAGATGATCGACGGCCTGGCGTTGGGCGAAACCACGCCGGGCCCGCTGATCATGGTGGTGGCGTTCGTTGGCTTTGTGGGTGGGTGGGCCAAGCAGGTCTTGGGGCCCGACATGATTTTTGCGGGCGCAGCGCTGGCGGCCACGGTGGTGACGTGGTTCACCTTCCTGCCTTCGTTCCTGTTCATCCTGGCCGGCGGGCCGCTGGTGGAATCCACCCATGGCAAGCTGGGCTTTACCGCGCCGCTTTCGGCCATCACCGCAGCGGTGGTGGGCGTGATCGCCAGCCTGGCGGTGTTCTTCATCGCGCATGTGGGTTGGCCGGGCAGCCCTGCGCGGGCTGACCTTGTGGCGCTGGGGTTGACGGCTTTGGCCGCCATGGCGTTGTTCCGCCTCAAGGTGGGTGTGATCCCGGTGATCGCGGGCTGCGCTATCCTCGGCGCAGCCACACGGTATCTTGTATGACAACTAAGTTCACGCCGGTCACCACCGGCGCCCGCCTGTCCGATCAGGTCGCGCAACAGCTTGCCGCTGAAATCAAGGCGGGCCGGCTTGCGCCCGGCGCCAAGCTGCCGCCCGAGGCGCGGCTGGTGGAGCAATTTGCTGTCAGCCGCACTGTGGTGCGCGAGGCTGTGTCGCGCCTGAAGTCACTGGGCCTGGTCGATTCGCGCCAGGGCAGCGGCGTGTATGTGGCGGCCAGCCCGCCGTTTGAGCCGCTGAACTTTGACGCCAAAAGCGCCGATTCACAAAGCGCCGTGGCGCAGATGGTGGAAGTGCGTCGTGCCCTGGAGGCCGAGGCCGCCATGCTGGCCGCGCAGCGGCGCACAGCGGCCGACGCCAGACGCATCCAGCAGGCTGTGCAGGCGCTGGACAAGGCCGTGGCCGCGGGTGGCGACGGTGTGGAAGAAGACCTGCGCTTTCACCGCAGCATTGCCGAGGCGGCGCACAACCCCTTTTTGATGGACACGCTGGACTACCTGGCGCAGTTCATGCGCGGCGCCATCAGCGTCACGCGCGCCAATGAGGCGCGCCGTGCCGACTTCACCACCCAGGTGCGCGGCGAGCATGCCGCGATCGCCGACGCGATTGGCGCCGGCGACCCGGTCAAGGCGCGCGCGGCCGCCGGGCGCCACATGGCCAATGCGATCCGCCGCATTGAAAATGCCGACCCGGCCTTCTGGACGCAAGAGGGCGCGCGCCTGGCCCAGCCGCTGGTGCGCAAGCTGCGCAAGCGCTGAGCGGGCCCGGCCACGGTTGGCGACCGGTGGTCTAAGTTGTATGATAACCATACCAATTAACATGCCACACCAAAGTGGCAAGGCACCCATCCCGCAGGAGACAGGCATTGAGAAGACGCAATCTTTTGCTGGCGGGAGCGGCCCTGGCCGCCACCGCAGCGCACGCCCAGAGCTGGCCCGCCCGGCCCATCCGGTTGGTGGTGCCTTTCCCGCCTGGCGGTCTGATCGACAACATGGCGCGGCTGCTGGGCCCGCGCCTGGCGCAAGAACTCGGCCAGCCCCTGGTCATTGACAACAAGCCGGGCGCTGGCGGCAACCTCGGTGCAGCCGAAGCGGCCCGCGCTGCCCCGGACGGCTACACCCTGCTCATGGCGTCGCCACCGCTGACCATCAGCCCCGCCCTGTACGCCACCCTGCCCTACAAGCCGGAACAGATCGCCCCCGTGGGCCTGGTGGGCCGGGTGCCCAACGTGCTGCTGGTCAACCCCAAAAGCGGCATGCAGTCGGTCGCTGACCTGCTGGCCCGGGTGCGCCAGGCGCCGGGGCGCATGAACTACGCGTCCAACGGCAACGGCACCTCGCTGCACCTGAGCGCGGAGCTGTTCAAAAGCACCAGCAGCACCTTCATCACCCACATTCCGTACCGGGGTGCAGCCGCGGCCGTCACCGGCCTCATGGCCGGCGAGGTCGACCTGATGTTCGAAAACCTGCCATCCGTGCTGGGCCAGATCCAGGGCGGCGCCGTTCGGGCGCTGGCGGTCACCACGCGCGCGCGCAGCAAGGCGCTGCCGCAGGTACCCACCCTGGTGGAGTCCGGCATGCCCGACTTTGACGTGAGCGCCTGGTATGGCCTGGCGGCGCCCGCGGGCACGCCCGCCGCCGTGATCGAGCGCATCAGCCGGGCGCTGGAAAAGGTGGCAAGCGACGCTGAAGTGATGCGCGCGATGGAATCGCGCGGCGCAGACGTCGGCTTCATGTCGGCACCGGCCATGGGCAGCTTCATGGCGGCCGATGCCGCCAAGTGGAAACGCGTGGCAGGCTATGCCCGCATCACCCTGGGATAACAGCATGAGCAAAACAGCCGGTGTGATCGGCCTGGGCGCCATGGGCGCAGGCATGGCGCAGTCGCTGCGCCGCGCGGGGCATGTGCCGCATGTGTATGACATCCGCGCCGATGTGGCGCAGGCCTTTGCCGCGCAAGGCGGCACGGCCTGTGCGTCGCCTGCTGAATTGGGCGCGGCCTGCGACGTGGTGGTGTCGGTGGTGGTCAATGCCGCGCAGACCGAGAGCGTGCTGTTTGGCGAACAGGGTTGTGCCGCCAGCATGAAGCCCGGCAGCGTGTTCGTCATGTGCTCCACCGTGGACCCGAACTGGTCCGTGGCCCTGGAAACACGCCTGGCCGCAATGGGCATCCTGTACATCGACGCGCCGATCTCCGGCGGCGCGGCCAAGGCCGCCAGCGGCCAGATGACCATGATGACGGCGGGCAAGCCCCAGGCCTATGCCGTGGCCGGCCCGCTGCTGGACGCCATGGCCGCCAAGGTCTACAAGCTGGGCGACCAGGCCGGCGCGGGCAGCAAGGTCAAGATCATCAACCAGCTGCTGGCCGGTGTGCACATTGCGGCCGCCGCAGAGGCGATGGCGCTGGGCCTGCGCGAAGGCGTGGACCCGGCGGCGTTGTACGAGGTGATCACCCACAGCGCGGGCAACAGCTGGATGTTTGAAAACCGCATGGCCCATGTGCTGGCGGGCGACTACACGCCGCTGTCGGCCGTGGACATTTTTGTGAAGGACCTGGGCCTGGTGCTGGACGTGGCGCGCGCCAGCAAATTCCCGTTGCCGCTGTCCAGCACGGCGCACCAGATGTTCATGCAGGCATCTACCGCAGGCTTTGCGCGCGAAGACGACAGCGCGGTGATCAAGATCTTCCCGGGCATTGAGTTGCCCGCCAAAAAGTAAAGGCAAACCCCATGCACATCCTCATTACCGGCGGCAGCGGCTTTCTGGGCGCGCGGCTTGCGCGCACCCTGCTCGCGCAAGGCACGCTTTCACTGCGCGGCGCTCCCGCGCGCGCCATTGAGCGCATCACGCTGGCCGACCGCGTGGCGCCGCCCGATGATTTGCGCGCCGATGCGCGCGTGGCCTTCATCACCGGCGACCTGCTGGCGCTGATTGACGACAAGCAGATCCCCGCGGCCGGCACCGACGCGGTTTTTCACCTGGCCGCCGCCGTCAGCGGCGAATGCGAGGCCGACTTTGACCTGGGCATGCGCAGCAACCTGGAGGCCACGCACAAGATGCTGGAAGGCTGCCGTGCACTGAGCACGCAGCATGGCACCCAGCCCGTGTTTGTGTTTGCCAGCTCGCTGGCCGTGTTTGGCAAGCAGCCCGGCCGCCCGCTGCCCGACCCGATCACCGACGACACGCTGCCCACGCCGCAGGGCAGCTACGGCATCCAGAAGTTCATCTGCGAACAGCTGGTGGCCGACTACACCCGCAAGGGCTTTGTCGCCGGGCGCAGCGTGCGCCCCATGACAGTCAGCGTGCGCCCGGGCAAGCCCAACGGCGCTGCCTCGGGGTTTTTCAGCGGCATGGTGCGCGAGCCACTGGCGGGTGTGCGCGCCCAGGTACCGGTGCCGGCCGATACGCCGGTGGCGCTGGCGTCGCCGGGGAACACGATTGCAGGCTTTGTGCGCGCGGCCGAGGCAAGCGACGCGCAGTGGGGCCCGCCCACGGCCATCAACCTGCCGTCGTTCCGCTCAACGGTGGGCGACATGGCCAAGGCGCTGGAAAAAGTGGCCGGCACCCAAGCCACGGCGTTGCTGGACTGGACGCCTGAACCGGCCATTGCCAAGCTGGTGAGCACCTGGCCCGGCAACCTGTCATGGGAGCGCGCACGCGGTATGGGGCTGCAGTCTGACGCCGACTTTGAGGCGGTGATCCGCGATTACATCCGCGAGAACCCGCAGGCCATCAAGCTGGCCGTGAAATGAACAAGCTCTTGCTGGGGTGCATTGCCGACGATTTCACCGGCGCAACCGACCTGGCCAACAACCTGGTGCGCAGCGGCATGCGCGTGGTGCAGGCCATCGGTGTGCCAGAAGGCCCGCTGGATGCGCAGGCTGACGCGGTGGTGGTTGCGCTGAAGTCACGCACCATCGCCCCGGCCGACGCCATCGCGCAGTCGCTCGCCGCATTGAAGTGGTTGCAGGCCCAGGGCGCGCAGCAGATCTACTTCAAGTACTGCTCCACCTTCGACAGCACGGCCCAGGGCAACATCGGACCGGTGGCCGAGGCGCTGATGGACGCACTCGGCACAGACTTCACCATCGCCACGCCAGCCTTCCCGGACAACGGCCGCACGGTGTTCAAGGGCCACCTGTTTGTGGGTGATGTGCTGCTCAATGAAAGCGGCATGCAGAACCACCCGCTTACCCCCATGGCCGACGCCAACCTGGTGCGCGTGCTGCAGGCGCAGTGCCGCCGCAAGGTGGGGCTGATTGACCACAAGGTGGTCGCGCAGGGCGCGGACGCTGTGCGTGCGCGCATCGCGGCGCTGCGCGCCCAAGGCGTGGGCCTGGCCGTGGTGGACGCGGTGTCCAACGACGACCTGCTGCGCCTGGGCCCGGCGCTCAAAGGCATGCCACTGGTGACGGCCGGCTCTGGCGTGGCCATCGGCCTGCCGCCCAACTGGGGGCTGCAGGCATCGTCCACCGCCAGCGCCCTGCCTGCGCCGCGCGGGCTGCAGGCCGTGGTGTCGGGCAGCTGCTCATTGGCCACCAACCGCCAGGTCGCGGCCTTTGTCGCAGCGGGCCAACCGGCGCTGGCAATAGACCCCCTGCGCATCGCGGCCGGTGTGGATGTGGCTGCCGAGGCATTGGCCTGGGCAGCATCACTCGTCAAGGCAGGCCCCGTGCTCGTGTACTCCACCGCAGACAGCGGCGCGGTCAAAGCCATCCAGGGTCAGCTGGGCGTGGACGAAGCGGGCACGATGGTGGAGCGCACCATGGCGGCCATCGCGCGGGGGCTGGTTGAGCTGGGGGTGCGCCAGCTGGTGGTGGCCGGCGGTGAAACATCGGGCGCCTGCGTACAGGCGCTGAACATCACGCAGATGAAGATCGGCCCGCAGATCGACCCGGGTGTGCCGTGGTGTCATGCATCGTCCGATGCAGCGCAGGGCGAAGGCCTGCACATCACGCTCAAGTCAGGCAACTTCGGCACCGACGGCTTCTTCACCCAAGCCTTCACAATCCTGCGATGACAGAAGCCTGGGCCCGCGAAGAAATCTGCCGCACCGGCAAAAGCCTGTTTGACCGCGGCTATGTGCATGCCACAGCGGGCAACATCAGCGTGCGGCTGGACGATGGTTTTCTGATCACGCCCACTGATGCCTGCCTGGGATTTCTGGACCCGGCCCAGCTGGCCAAAGTGGACAGCACGGGCCAGCAGTCCAGCGGCGCACCGGCCAGCAAGACACTGGCACTGCACCGCGCCATTTATGGCGCGGCCGGCGCCTTTGACGCGCGCACGCGCTGCATCATCCACACCCACAGCACGCACTGCGTGGCACTGTCGCTCAAGCCCATGGGCGCGGAGCTGCTGGCCCCCCTCACGCCGTACTTTGTGATGAAAGTGGGCCATGTGCCCGTCATTGCCTACCAGCGCCCGGGCGCGGCGGCGGCGGCCAATGAAGTGGCGCGCACCATCACACGCTACGGCGCGCACGGCACCCCCATCCGCGCAGTGATGCTCAAGCGCCTGGGGCCCAACGTGTGGCACGACACACCCGCTGCCGCCATGGCCACGCTGGAAGAGCTGGAAGAAACCGCCAAACTGGCCCTGCTGGTGGGGCCGGACGTGCAGCCGCTGACGGAGGAGCGCATCGACGAGCTGCGCCAGACCTTCGGCGCGCGCTGGTAAGACACAAGAGAAACACAACATGCCCCAATTCGCCGCCAACCTGTCCATGCTCTATCCCGAGCTTGATTTTCTGGACCGCTTTGAAGCCGCCGCCCAAGATGGCTTCAAGGGGGTGGAATACCTGTTCCCGTATGCGTATGACAAGGCCGGACTTGCCGCGCGGCTGAAGGCCAACGGCTTGCAGCAGGTGCTGTTCAACGGGCCTCCGGGAGACTGGGACAAAGGCGACAAGGGCATCGCCTGCCAGCCCGGGCGCGAGACGGAGTTTCGCGAAGGTATCGCCCAAGCGCTGGGCTATGCGGCGGCGCTGGCCTGCCCGCGCATCCACGTCATGGCAGGCCTCCTGCCCGCAGGTGTCCCGCGCGAGGCCGCCCGCATGACCTATTTGGCCAACCTGCGCCATGCAGCCAACGAAGCGGCCAAGCAGGGCGTGGACGTACTGATCGAGCCCATCAACACCCGTGACATCCCCGGCTTCTTCCTGAACCGCCAGGACGATGCCCACGCCATCGTTCAGGAGGTGGGCGCCGCCAACCTGAAAGTGCAGTTCGACCTGTACCACTGCCAGATCGTCGAAGGCGACGTGGCCATGAAGATCCGCCAGTACCTGCCCACAGGCCGCGTCGGCCATTTCCAGATTGCCGGCGTGCCCGAACGCCATGAGCCGGATGTCGGTGAAGTCAACTACCCGTACCTGTTGAAGGTGATCGACGAGGTGGCTGCGCAATGCGGATGGCAGGGCTGGGTGGGGTGCGAGTACCGGCCGGCCCGGGGGGCACAGCCGGGGGGGACGTCGGCTGGGCTGGGATGGCTGCAAAAACAAAATACTTTTGTAAGCAATTAGAAGTGCTTCGAATAAAGAGCGGCCCAAAGTTGACTCTTTAGTATTCATAAGATAGATTCCGCCGCTTCCAGCAAATCAAGGAGCGCAGATGAAGCAAGGGGCGGTACGGCGGCGCGCGGCGCAGGCAATGGCGTTGGGATGTTGGGTGAGCCTGTTCAGCTTGAGCGGGGCCCAGGCCCAGTCGCTGGACAACTACCGCTGCACGTACAACTCCACCGTCTCGTCAGGCCTTGGCGGCATCACAGGCGGCTCGCAAGCCGACGTGTGCGCGGCGATCATCAGCCAGACCTATCCGAGGCTGGTCAACGGCGCTGAATACATCGCCGAAGGCACCCACATCGGCGAAGTCGCGGTCACGCTGCAGCCTGAATACCGCACCTGGTTGTGCCGGGCCCACCGCGTGACCACGCGCCTGAGAGACGGCGCGATCCTGCACTCGGAAACCGGCCCCATCAACCTGGAAGGCGTGGTGGCGCGGTGCAGCCCCATCACCACCATCAGCCTGAGCGGGCCGGGCAGCACCAAAGCGCTGCCGGCGGGGCCGGCACTGCCGCTGGTGGCCACCGTCATCGAGGCCGGCGTACCCGCAGGGGGCAAAGCCGTGAGCATCAGCGTGGCGGGGGGTGGCACCGTGTACAGCGGCACCACCAACGGGCTGGGGCAATACCACTTCACGTACAAGCCACCGGCCTTCAAAGGCACCGTGGCTGAAATCAAAGCCACCTGCGGGGGCTGCGACAACACAGCCACACACAGCATCACCGTCAGCGCAGCTGAGGCACCGCAAAGCTGCTTTGGCAACCCCATAAGCCCGGGCACAGCAGAAAAACTGCAAACCGAAACCGACTACAGCGATGCAGGCGCGCACCCGCTGCACTGGACGCGCCACTACCGCAGCCGTGGCAACCTGTGGGCGGGAATGGGCGAAGGCTGGGCCCATGCGTATGCCGGCGGCATCACCGGCACAAGCCACGAACGCACGGTCCACCTGGGCGACGGCACGCGGGTCAACTTCAGCCGGATCAGCGCAGCAGCCCCCTGGCTTGCAGACAACGCCACCGACGGCTTGAGCGAAACCGCCCAAGGCTGGCAATACACCCGCGCCAGCGACGAAACCAGATGGCAACTGGACGCCACGGGAACGCGCCTGCTGGCCATCACCCAGCGCAACGGCTGGACCCTGGCCCTGGCGTACAACGCGGCAGGACAACTGGCCAGCGTCACCAACGCCTTTGGCCGCAGCCTTACCCTTGCGTACAACGCCCACGGTCAGCTCACCAGCGCCACGACGCCGGAAGGGCGAAGCACCAGCTACACGTACACCAGCGAAGGCCGCCTGAGCAGCGCCACCCGGCCCGACGCCACCAGCCGCACCTACCTTTATGACAACCCCGCCTGGCCCAGCGGGCTGAGCGGCATCGTGGACGAAACGGGCCAACGCATTGCCACCTACAGCTACGACAGCCTGGGCCGGGCCACGGGCACCAGCCAGGCGGGCGGTGCGCAAAACTACAGCGTCAGCTACCCGGCGGCCGACCCCCAGGCGCCCAACGGCAGCCTGAGCGCAGGCACCACGGTAGACCCGGCGATCTACCGCCTGAGCGTGCAGGTCACGGACCCGCTGGGCAACCCCCAAAGCTGGACGTACCAGGGCGGGGATGGGGCCATCCGCGTGCTGGGCGCCAACGGCGCCTACATGGGTGGGCAGGTGGCCAGCCGCAGCTTCACCGGCGCCACGACGCTGGCGCAAAGCGAAACCGACTTCCTGGGCATCACCACGATGTTCACCTGGGACACGGCCCGGCGCCTGAAAGTGGCCGAAACCAGGGCAGCCAGCCGGCCTGAGGCGCAAACCACGCAAACCGCGTGGCACCCGACCTTCAGGCTGCCAGTGTTGGTGACCGAAGCAGGCCGCAGCACGGCCTACACCTACGACGCGCTGGGCAACAAGCTGAGCGAAATACAGACCGACACGGCCACCGGCCTGGCCCGCACCTGGGCGTGGACGTACAACACGCAAGGCCTGAACGAGACCCACACCGATGCAGCCGGCCAGGTGTGGGCCTATACCTGGGACAGCCAGGGCAACCGCACCCGGGTGCGTGACCCTCTGGGCTTTGAGACGGCCTACACTTTCGACGCCGCCGGGCGCGTGCTGACGCAGACCGGCCCCAACCGCGCGCCCCTGGCGTGGACCTATGACGCGCGCGGCCGCGTACTCAGCCAGACCAGCGGCGCCGACAGCGTGACCTACAGCTACACCCCGGCTGGCCAGATCGCAGGCATGGTGCAAAGCGACGGCCTGCAGGTGAGCTACCAGTACGACGGTGCGCAACGCCTGACCGGCGCCAGCGACAACCGCAGCAACAGCGTGCAATACACACTGGACGCCATGGGCAACCGCACACGCGAGGAAGTGCGCGACGCAAGCGGCGCGATCGCACTGGTCACTGCCCGCGTCATCAACAACCTGAACAAAGTTGCGGCCATACAGGGCGCTTCGGGCCAGACCACGCAACTGGGCTACGACGCCAACGGTGAGCCCATCAGCCAGACCGACCCGCTGAACCAGACCACAAGGCAAACGCTGGACGGCCTGCGCCGCAGCACGGCCACCACGTTCGCAGACAACACCGCCGCCACCCAGGCCTGGAACGCGCTGGACCAGCTCACACAGCTGACCGACCCCAAGGGCGTGGCCACCCAGTACACGTACAACGCCTATGGCGAAGTGCTGACAGAGACCAGCCCCGACATCGGCACCCTGCGCTACACGCGCGACGCCGCAGGCCGGGTGACCAGCACCGAAGACGCCCGCGGCCAGATCACCCAGATCACGCGCGACGCCCTGGGCCGCCCCAGTGAAATCCGCTACGCGACGGACCACGTGGTCAGCTACCAGTACAACGGCGCAGGCGACATCACCCGCATCGACGACAAAAGCGGCTCGACAGCCTACGAATACGACAACCAGGGCCGCATCACCCGCAAAACCCAGGACGTCAATGACAACCCGGCCAGCCCCAGCCGCTTCGTCATGGCTTACAGCTACACAAACGGGCGTTTGACCGGGATGACCTACCCCAGCGGCCTGAAGGTGGCCTACCAGCGGGACAAAGGTCAGGTCACCGCCATCGACGTGCAGGCGCCGGGCCTGGGCCAAACGCAACAGCCCTACGTGACCAGTCTGACCCACACGGCGCTGGGCCAGCCCAAAGCCTGGAACTGGGCCAACGGAGACAGCGCGGCCAGAACCTTTGATGCAGACGGGCGCATGGTGAGCAACGAATTTGCCAGCTACATCTATGACGCGGCCAGCCGCATCACCGGCCTCACGCAGCGGCTGTGGGCAAGCGGCACCGCGACCGGCACGGTCACGATGTACACCACCCCGCTGAGCTGGACGGTAGGCTACGACAGCCGCGACCGGATCACGGCCTTCGTGGGCAGCACGGG
>CALRYY010000045.1:0-29215 GCA_943372515.1 Ramlibacter sp. 2FC
CCCTCTTCACCCCGGCGGGGGTGAAGAGGGGCGGGGGGGTGAAGGGGGGGAAACCGAGGTGTCACAACAACCAGCCAAACCAAAAAAGATCAATAAAACATCTTCGGCAACCACAAAACCAAAGAAGGAAAGTAAGTAATGATCCCCAAAGAGCCAAGCAGCGGAAACAACCAGGGCAATATCGCAATAGTCGTCCGCTCAACGGAAAGCTTGGCAACACGGGCCAACACGAACAGCACCATCCCCATCGGCGGATGCAACAACCCGATCATCAGGTTCAGCACCATCACCAGCCCGAAGTGAACCAGGTCAATGCCCAGCTGCTGGCAGATCGGCACCAGGATCGGCACCAGGATCGTGATCGCGGCGGTCGGCTCCAGGAAGCACCCTACAAACAGCATCAGCAAATTGGCCAGCAGCAAAAACACCCAGGGCTCCTTGGTGAAGCCGAGCACCCATTGCGCGATGGCCGAGGTAACGCCTGTGGCCGTCAGCATCCAGCCAAAAATGCTGGCCGCCGCCACGATGAACAGCACCGTGGCTGTCGTCTCTACCGTGTCCAGCGAGATCTTGACGAACATCTTCCAGTTGAGCGTGCGGTACCAGGCAAAGCCCAGCACCATGGCCCACAGGCAGGCGGCAATGGCGCCCTCGGTGGGCGTGAAGATGCCGGTGGTCATGCCGCCGATCAGCAGCACCGGCGTCATGATGGGCAGCGCCGCCTGGAAGTTGAAAAACCTGTCCATGGCAAACAGCACCACCAGTGCCGCCACCACGGTGATCTGTGGCGGCAATCCCGCCTTGGCAATCAGCAGCCACACGGCCACCGGCCACAACACCACCACGGCGGTCTCGGACAGCGCCTTGATCACGCGCGGCCATTCAAACTTGATGTCGCCGCCCCAGCCGTTCCTGTGCGCGAAATACGCCACCGTCAGCATCATCAGCACGGCCATCAGCACGCCCGGCAAAATGCCCGCCAGAAACAGCGCGCCCACGCTCACGTTGGCCATCATTCCGTAAATGACGAAGGGCAGGCTGGGCGGGATGATGGGGCCCAGTGTGGCTGACGCGGCCGTCACGCCTACGGCAAATTCCTTGCTGTAGCCATGGTCGGTCATGGCCTTGATTTCGATCGTACCCAGGCCTGCGGCGTCGGCGATGGCCGTGCCGCTCATGCCGGCAAACACCACCGACCCCACCACGTTCACATGGCCCAGGCCGCCCTTGAGCCAGCCCACCAGCGCCAGCGCATAGTTGTAGATGCGGTTGGTGATGCCGGCGTTGTTCATCAGGTTGCCGGCCAGGATGAAAAACGGCACGGCCAGCAGCGGAAAGCTGTCGATGCCGCTGACCATGCGGTGAATGACCACGAACGGCGGCAGGTTGCCCGTCCACCAGATGTACAGCAGGGCCGAGCCCGCCATGGCAACGGCCACGGGAATGCCGCCGGCCATGAGGAACAGGAAAATGATCTTGAGCATTGGGGCTTCCGGTCAGCGGTCGTCCATGGAGGATTCAGGTCGTTCAAGCACGCTGTAACCGCGCTTGTGGTGAAAGAGGGCGATCTGCACCGAGCGAAATGCCATGGCTGCAAAGCCCAGCAGGCACACGCCATACACCCAGTTCATGGGCAGGTCCACCATGGTCATGCGTGAATTGCTGCCCAGCTTGAGCATCATCATCACGGTCAGCACGGCGGCAGCCGCATAAAAGCCCACGCGCAGCCAGTCGACCAATGTGGACATGGCGCGCGACAGGGGCCTGGGCATGAACTTGTAGAAAAAATCCACCTGGATGTGGTTGTTCTTGACCACGCCAATGGTCGCGCCGGTGAACACCGTGGCGATCAGCAGGTAGCGTGCGATCTCTTCGGTCCAGGCGGCGGAATTGTTGAGCACATAGCGCGTGAAGAACTGGTAGAACACCGTCGCGCCCAGAATCCAGAAAAAGCCCAGGGCAACCCAGGCCTCCGGCTTCGTGCCCGACAGGTCCACCGCCTCATCCTGCGCATGGAACTCGCCATCGGCCCCCATCACGGGGGCCATGTCGTCAATCGTTTCGATCGTCATGCGCGCTCAGGGTTACTTGATCGCAATGACGCGGTCCCAGTCCTTCTTGTCCAGCTTCATGGACTCGAAGGTGATGGCCTTGAGCACGCGTTGCTGGAAGTCGGCACGGTCCACCGTGATCACGTTGTTGCCCTTCTTCTTGAACTCTTCCACCAGCTCGCCTTCACGCTTGCGGATGTCGTTGGTGGCGTTCACGGCGGCTTCCTGCGTGATGTCGGCCAGCAGCTTCTGCTCAGCCGGCGTCAGCTTGCCCATGAGGCTGGGCGAGATCACGGTCAGCAGCGCATCGGAAATGTGGCCGGTCAGGATGATGTTCTTCTGGACTTCATAGAACTTCTTGGCCTCGATGGTGGGCAGCGGGTTCTCCTGCGCGTCCACGGTGCCGTTTTGCAGTGCCAGGTACACCTCGGCAAAGGCAATCGGCGTGGGGTTCGCGCCGCAGGCACGCGGCAGCGCGGTGTAGGCCGGAGAATCCGGCACGCGCATCTTGATGCCCTTCATCTCGTCGCAGTTCTTGAACGCCTTGTTGCTGGTGGCGTGGCGCGCGCCGTAATACGTCAGCGCCGTCACGGTGTTGCCCGTGGCCTTCTTGTAGCCCTCGGTCAGCTCCTTGAAGATGTCGCTCTTGCCATATTTGATGACGTGGTCCGCATCACGGAAAGTGAACGGGTAGTAGCTCACGGCCAGGCGCGGGAACGAATTGGATGCAAACGACGCGCCGGTCAGGATGATGTCCACCGTGCCCAGCTGCAGGCCCTGGTTGATGTCGGACTCCTTGCCCAGGCTGGACGCGGGGAACACCTGGATTTCGTACTTGCCGTTGGTCTTTTTCTTGAACTCCTCGCCGGCCCAGACCGACCACTTGTGGTACGGCTCGGACGTTTCATACACGTGGGCCCACTTCAGTTTGGTCTGGGCCTGGGCCAGGCCCGTGGTGCCCAGGGCGGTGGCCATCAGCGCGCAGGCGGCAATGGCTTTCAGGGTGAATCGCTTGGTCATGGTCTGTCTCCTCTAGGTGGGTGAAAGTGAAAATTGCTGGCCTTCAGGAACCGGATTTCTTCGCGCGGCGCCAGCTCGCGCTGAATCGTGAATGGGATTTGTCCAGGTGATCGTGCATGGCGGCGCGCGCCGCCTGCGCGTCGCGCGCGCGGATGGCGGCGTGGATGGCCTCGTGCTCGGCAATGGCCGAGCGCCATGAATCCACTGTCTCGAAATAGCCGCCCAGCCGCTCGAACAGCGGGCCGCGGCGTGAATCCCAAAAACCCTGCACGGTTTCGATCAGCACCACGTTGCCGCAGGCCTGCACGATCGCGGTGTGAAACGCCCGGTCGCCGTCCAGCGGCATCACGTTGCGGTCGGCGTCGGCGCGCATGGTGTCTATGGCCCGCGCCATGGAATCGGTGTCTTTGCGCTTGGCCTGTGTGGCGGCCAGCGCGGCAATCTCGCCCTCGACCACGCGGCGCGCGCGGATCAATTCCAGCGGACCCCATTCAGTGGGCGGAATCTGGGCGTGTGTGCGGGTGGCTTTGGCGTTCTTGGCGGTGCGGTCCAGCACATACACGCCCGAGCCGGTGCGCACCTCCACCCAGCCTTCGACCTCCAGCGCAATGAGCGCCTCGCGCACCGAAGGGCGGCTCACGCCCAGCTGCTTGGCCAGGTCGCGCTCGGCCGGCAGCCGCGAACCGCCCGCGAACTCGCCGCCCGCGATCAGCGAGCGCACCTGCTCGGCGATCTGCCGGTACAGGCGTTGCGGTTCCACGGTTTGCAGGGGCATGCGCTGGTAGGGTGAATTGATTAAGGGTTAGCCTGAACTGGCCAAGTGGTCAGACCAATTTAGAATGCCACGAACATCACAAGACACCATCCGGCAAAACCCTGAACGGCGTGCCGGACCCCAGGAGAACCCATGAGACTCAAAGGAAAAACCGCGCTGGTTACCGCAGCGGGGCAGGGCATTGGCCGTGCCTGCGTGCTGGCCATGGCGGCCGAGGGCGCCCAGGTCTGGGCCACTGACGTCAACCCCAAGCTGCTGGACAGCTATGACGGCGTGCCCAACGTACGCACCGTGGCGCTGGACGTGCTGGACAAGGCAGCGATCAACCGTGTGGTCTCAGAGCTGCCGCCGCTGGATGTACTGTTCAACTGCGCGGGGTTCGTGCACAACGGCACCATCCTGGATGCGACTGACGCCGACTGGGACTTTGCCTTCAACCTCAATGTGCGCGCGCAGTTCTGGATGATCCAGGCCGTGCTGCCCGGCATGCTGGCCAACAACGACGGCAAGGGCGCAGGCAGCATCATCAACATGGCCAGCGTGTGCAGCAGCCTCAAGGGTTTGCCCAACCGCTTTATCTATGGCACCAGCAAGGCAGCGGTGGTGGGCCTGACCAAGGCCGTGGCGGCCGACTACGTGGGCCGAGGCATCCGTTGCAACGCCATTGCCCCCGGCACGGTCGATACACCTTCTTTGGCTGATCGCATCAACAGCTACGAAGACCCTGAGCAGGCGCGCAAGAACTTTATCGCCCGCCAGCCCATGGGCCGCCTGGCGCAGGCGCACGAGATCGCACCCATCGTGGTGTACCTGGCCAGCGACGAATCCATCTTCGCCAGCGGCCAGGTGTTTGCCATTGACGGCGGAATGACCATATGAACCAGCTTGACTTCAAGGGCCGCCACGCGGTCGTGACCGGCGCGGCTACGGGGCTGGGCTATGCCATTGCGCAGCGGCTGATCGCGTCTGGCGGCAGTGTGTCGGTGTGGGACCGTGATGAGGCCGCCGCGCAAAAGGCCGCGATCGAACTGGGCAACGGCACGCAGGCCGTGGCGGTGGATGTGTCGCAGCAGCCCTCCGTGGCCGCCGCCGTGCAGGCCACGCTGGCCAAAGCCGGGCGCATCGACGCACTGGTCAACAGCGCCGGCATTACCGGGCCCAACACCAAGGTGTGGGACTACCCGGTGGACGCCTGGCGCCAGGTGATGGACGTGAACCTCACCGGCCTGTTCATCTGTTGCCGCGAAGTGGTGCCCGCCATGCGCGAGCGCAACTACGGGCGCGTCGTCAACATCGCGTCCGTCGCGGGCAAAGACGGCAACCCGAACGCCAGCGCCTACAGCGCCAGCAAGGCCGGGGTGATGGCGCTGACCAAATCGCTGGGCAAGGAGCTGGCCGACACGGGCGTGCGCGTCAACTGCGTGACGCCGGCGGCGGTGAAGACAGCGATCTTTGACCAGATGACGCCCGAACACATTGCCTTCATGCTGTCCAAAATCCCCATGGGGCGCTTCGGCACGACCGAAGAGGTGGCCGCCATGGTGGGCTGGCTGTGCACTGAAGATTGCTCGTTTTCCACCGGCGCGGTCTTTGACCTGTCGGGTGGACGTTCCACTTATTGATGAACCACCCCCGAAGCGCCTTCGGCGCCTCCCCCTCAAGGGGGCGCAGCCAGCGGCCCGGCAAAGCCGGTTCCGCGGCCGCCCCGCACAATCCCCTCGTTCTCAAGAAAGGCATCTGACATGAAACTCGTACGTTATGGCAACCCCGGCAAAGAGAAACCCGGCCTGATCGACGCCGACGGCAAGCTGCGCGACCTGAGCGCCGTGGTCAAGGACATTGGCCCCGAGCAGCTGGGCGACGCCGCGTTGGCCAAGCTGCGCAAGCTCAAGACCGACAAGCTTCCCCTGGTCAAGGGCTCGCCGCGCATGGGCTGCCCGGTGGCGGGCGTGGGCAAATTCATTGCCATCGGCTTGAACTACGCAGACCACGCCGCCGAATCCGGCGCGCCCATCCCCAAGGAACCGGTCGTGTTCATGAAGGCCACCAGCTGCATCCAGGGCCCGAATGACCCGGTGATGCTGCCAAAGGGCTCGGTCAAGAGCGACTGGGAAGTGGAGCTGGGCGTTGTGATCGGCACGCGCGCACGCTATGTGTCGCAAAAAGACGCGCTGAACTTTGTGGCCGGCTACGCCACCATCAACGACGTGAGCGAGCGCGAATACCAGCTGGAGCGCGGCCCGCAGTGGGACAAGGGCAAGGGCTGCGACACCTTCGGCCCCATCGGCCCCTGGCTGGTGACCAAGGACGAAATCGCCAACGTGCAAAAGCTGTCCATGTGGCTGGACCTGAACGGCAAACGTGTGCAGACCGGCAACACCAAAACCATGATCTTCAACGTGGCCAAGATCGTCAGCTACGTCAGCCAGTTCATGACGCTGATGCCGGGCGACGTGATCACCACCGGCACCCCGCCCGGTGTCGGCCTGGGCATGAAGCCGCCGCTGTTCCTGAAAAAGGGCGACGTGATGACGCTGGGCATCGAAGGCCTGGGCGAGCAGCGGCAGGTGGTGGTGCCGTTCAAGCTCTGAATCTCAGCGCTTGAACATCACGCGCCTGCGGTATTGAACCCGCTGCCGCTGAGTGCCGCCGGCATGGGTACATCGCCCACCAGCTCGCGGCAGCATTCGACCATCTGGTGCACCGCGTCCAGCATGCGCTGGCGCAGCACCAGGTAAGTCTCGTCATGGTCCGTGGCTGCGGCCCAGGCCTCGGGCGCCTTCATGCGCTGCACCTGCTGGCTCCAGAAAAAATCCACCAGCGCCGTGTGCGCCATCAGCAGATCTACCATGCGCTGCGACAACTCCGGAAAGTGCGCATGCTTGATGGCGCGCGCCCGGCCAATGGGCGAGTCCGGATGCGTGCTCTCGTCGGTAAAAAAAGCGATGTGGCGCTGGGCCTCGACCCAGTCGCAGTACTGGTCCAGCGCCTGGATCAGGTCGTGGGCATGCTGGCGCCTGTCGGGCGCCGCAGGACGCGGGCGCATGATGCGCCACACGCACAACGCCGCAGCGCACAGCGCAATGGCAATCACAGCCAGAACAGGCCATGAAAGCCCGAACAAGAACGAAGAAAAAGCCTGGTGATCCATGCGATCACCTCCATCACTGGTGCAGGAAACCAATTGACCCAAGGACAGCGGCAAACGTGTCAGGAGTGGAGCTTCGATACGGCCAAACACACCAAAGATGGCCGCCGAGGTGGGGGGTCGGTCTGTCGACTTTAGAGCTTGGTGCGGTGCCGTACAGTGTGAAAAGACATTGTTCTGAAAATCTTTGTTTCTGAATGTTGACCAGGGCTACCCATTTCCCCCCCTGTAGAGGCCCGTTACAGTTCCCACATGACACCAGGCAGCACGACTCCCATCGACCCTGCGGTTTCCAGCGTTTCCATCCTGCGGCACGTGGGCTGGGTGTTGATGGTCCTGGGTGTGGTGGACGTGGCCGTGCTGGTTTACAGCGCCGTCACCGGCGCATCCTGGTCGTCTGGCCTGGGCTTTTTTGCCATCGCAGCCGGCTTCTTCGTCATGCGGGGCAGCTTGCGCATGGCGTCTGTGGTGCGCTGGGCAGCCACTTTCGTCGCGTCGGCTGGCGTGACCCTGGTGGGGGTCTGGCCCTGGGTGCAGCCACTGGACCTGACGCTCACGCTGGCGCGGTTGAATCCATGGACCGTGGCGCTGGCCGTTGCTGTGTTTGCCACATTGCTGGCGGTGCTGGTCTGGGTTGTAGTGCAATTGGGCCGGCCGCCGGTGCTGCAATCGCGCGCTGTGGCCGGGCGGCCGGCGCGGCGCATGCGCATCCCCGTGGTGCTGGGCGCGGGCCTGACGGCGGGCCTGGCAGCCATTGCCATCACGTTCGCCGCCAGTGCCACGGCGGTCAGGGCGCGCGACATGGCCGCGGCGCAGTTGGGCAGCGCTTACCGCTACCACGTGACGGCCATGAACATCCGCAGCACGCAACAGGGCACGTCTGTTCGCGGCATCGTCACGGCATGGAACGCGACCGAGGTACGCAACGTGGCCGTGAAGTGGGACGAGTTACCCCGCAGGTAGTTGTTTTGCTGCGCGGCGTGCTGGCAACTGCCCGGCCGCTATGATGGACGCGCCGAAACGGCAGCGGGAGTGTTGAATGCAGGACCTGTTTGTGCGGGGGCTGGCCTTTCACCGGCAGGGATCACTCCAGGAAGCCCAGACCCTGTATTTACAAATATTGCTGCAGACGCCGCGGCATGCGGATGCCCTGCACCAGCTTGGTGTGTTGCGCAGGCAGCAAGGGCGCTACGGTGAGGCTGTTGCGCTGTTGCGCCAGGCCATTGATGCAAAGCCGGGCGAAGCCGTTTATTACAGCAACCTGGGCAATGCACTTCGTGACCATGGAGATGCTGCGCCAGCCGAGCAGGCCTTGCGTGAAGCGATCCGGCTCCAGCCGGAGTTTGCCCAGGCGCACAACAACCTGGGTGTTCTGCTGTTGAGGCAACGCCGCGCGAACGAAGCGGTGATGCATCTGGAGAAAGCGATTGGCCTTGCGCCCACATTCGCAGATGCCATCAACAACCTGGGTTTCGCCCGCAAGGATCTGGGCCAGATCGACGAGGCGATGGCTTGTTACCGCCAAGCCGTCGCCATGCAACCCGCCCACCAGGATGCTCTGTACAACATGGGCAATGGCGCGATCTGTGCCGGCGACTACGAGCAGGCTCTCGGGCACTTCCTTGCCGCTGAGAAAGTTACTCCTTCCAGTCACACGGGGCGCGCGAGCGCGGTGCGCGCAGCGCTCATCTATTACCTGCGGGACCAGACAGGCGCAGCGCGCGATGTGTTGGACCGCGCCGGAGTCTCGCCCGATGCCGGGCAGCCGTTCACCTATCAGCAGTATTTGGGCGCGTTGCTGGACTGCAGGTCCAAAGCGCCTGAGCAGGCCGCCGCCGGGCAAATCCACGTGATAGGCGAAAGTCATGCGCTCAGCGCCCACGCCATGGTGATCAACGTGCAGGGCGTGGCACGCAGGTGCCAGGGCTGGTGGATAGAGGGCTGCAAGCAATGGCACCTGGCAAACGACCAGCCCAACCGGTTCAAGGCGCAGTTCAACCGCATCGTGGACCGTGTGCCGCTACGTTCGTGGCTTTTGCTGGCAATCGGGGAAATCGACTGCCGGGTCAGCGAAGGGCTGCTGCCCGCGTGGCGCGGATCGGGCGGCAGGTCGCTGGCATCCATGATTGACACTACCGTCGGGGGGTTTGTTGAATTTGCTTCGCAAACATCGGCCGCTTATGGGCACAAACTGGTTTTTTGCGGGGTGCCAGCGCCCAACCACCTGCGCGATTTTCTGGGTGCGCATGAGTGTGCTGTTCTGGCGGAACTGATTGCGGCTTTCAATGCCGCCCTTCGTGAAAGGGTATCGGCGCAGGGCCATCATTTCCTCGACCTGTATGAATTGACGGTGGGACCGGATGGCTTCAGTACGGGCCTGTGGCACCTGGATGCCCACCACCTGCGTCCCGACGCCTGGTCCGCAGCCATCATGAAGTGAAAAGTAGCACGGGCAAACCCTGCCGCCTGCTAGAAGGGGGCACCTAGAAAAATTCGTCCGCTGTCACTTGACGGCCAGCGAACTCATGCAAAATAGAACGACCGTTC
Organism: Ramlibacter sp. 2FC; assembly: GCA_943372515.1. Taxonomy (GTDB): domain Bacteria; phylum Pseudomonadota; class Gammaproteobacteria; order Burkholderiales; family Burkholderiaceae_C; genus RAM1. Next base: position 9,542 of record CALRYY010000045.1, read on the forward strand.
GTTTTATTTTGTGTGAAGCACCATGTCCGTCTCTGAACTCCCCCTCAAAAGCCCGCGCCCCGGCGGGCGGGCGCTGCAAAAGGGCCAGCAGACCAAGGCCGTGATCGTGGAGGCCGCCTTGGGTCTGGCCACCCAGATCGGGCTGGAAGGCCTGAGCATTGGTGCGCTGGCCGAGGTCACGCAGATGAGCAAGTCGGGTGTGTTTGCCCACTTTGGCTCGCGTGAAGAGCTGCAGATTTCCGTGATCCGTGAATACCACGCGCGTTTTGAAGACGAGGTTTTTTACCCCGCCATGCGTGAGCCGCGCGGCCTGCCGCGCCTGCTGGCGCTGTTTGCCAACTGGATGAAGCGCACCTCGATCGAAATCGACTCGGGCTGCATCTACATCAGCGGCGCAGTCGAATTTGACGACCGCACCGGCCCCGTGCGCGATGCGCTGGCCAGCTCGGTCATGACCTGGCACGCCGCCATGAAGCGCGCGCTGGTCGTGGCCCGTGAAGAGGGCCATTTGCGCGCCGACGTGGACGAAGAGCAGATGCTGTTCGAGATCCACGGCCTGATCCTGGCCCTGCACTACGAGGCGCGATTCCTCAAAACCCCCGGCTCGATTGAGCGCGCCACGCGCGGCTTCAACAACATCCTGCGGCTGTACGGCGCCGATACGCCCGAAGCACACACCCCATCCAAATCCACCCGATCCACCCAAAGCGTCAAGGAGTAATCACGATGCCCAGCTACACCCCCCCCTTGCGTGACATGCAGTTTGTGATGCACGAACTGCTGAACGCGAACGAAGAACTCAAGCCTATGGCGCGCTATGCCGAGGTAGACGCCGACACCATCAACGCCGTGCTGGAAGAAGGCGGCAAATTTGCGTCCGAGGTGATCTTTCCGCTGAACATGAGCGGCGACGAAGAGGGCTGCAAGCTCGATCAGGCCACGCACGCCGTCACCACGCCCAAGGGCTTCAAGCAAGCCTACGAGCAGTACATTGCCGGCGGCTGGCCGGGCCTGAGCGGCGACACCGAATACGGCGGCCAGGGCCTGCCGCTGGTGGTGAACCAGTGCTTTTATGAAATGCTCAACAGCGCCAACCAGGCCTGGACGATGTACCCCGGCCTCACGCACGGTGCGCACGCCGCGCTGCATGCCCACGGCACCGACGAGCAAAAGGCCACCTACCTGAAGAAGATGACCACCGGCGAATGGACGGGCACCATGTGCCTGACCGAGCCGCATTGCGGCACCGACCTGGGCCTGATGCGCACCAAGGCCGAGCCCCAGGCCGACGGCACCTACCGCATCACCGGGCAGAAGATTTTCATCAGCGCCGGTGAACACGACATGGCCGGCAACATCATCCACCTGGTGCTGGCCCGCGTGACCGACGCGCCCCCCGGCATCAAGGGCGTGAGCCTGTTCATCGTGCCCAAGTTCCTGGTCAACAAGGACGGCAGCCTGGGCGAGCGCAACGGCATCTATTGCGGCGGCCTGGAGCACAAGATGGGCATCCACGGCAACGCCACCTGCCAGATGGTGCTGGACGGCGCCGTGGGCACCATGGTGGGCCAGCCCAACAAGGGCATGCAGGGCATGTTTGTGATGATGAACGCCGCCCGCCTGGGCGTTGGCAACCAGTCGCTGGGCCTGACCGAGGTGGCTTACCAGAACGCACTGGCCTATGCCAAGGACCGCATCCAGATGCGTTCATTGAGCGGCCCCAAGGCCAAGGACAAGCCAGCCGACCCGATCATCGTGCACCCCGACGTGCGCAAGATGCTGCTGACTGCCAAGGCCTATGCCGAAGGCGGCCGGGCGCTGGCCATGTTCTGCGCGCTGCTGCTGGACAAGGTGCACTACCACCCCGATGAAAAGGTGCGCAAGGACAGCGACGAAATGCTGTCGCTGCTCACGCCCATCGTCAAGGCCTTCCTGACCGACAACGGCCACATCTCCACCAACGCCTGCCTGCAGGTGTTTGGCGGCCATGGCTTCATCAAGGAATGGGGCATGGAGCAGTTTGTGCGCGACAACCGCATCAACATGATCTATGAAGGCACCAACACCATCCAGAGCCTGGACCTGCTGGGCCGCAAGGTGCTGGGCAACAACGGCGCCACGCTGGCCAAGTTTGGCAAGCTGGTGGGCAAGCTGGTGATGGAAGAAGGCGTGAACGAAAAGATGGCCGAGTTCATCAACCCGCTGGCCTACCTGGGCGACCAGATGACCAAGTTCACCACTGAAATCGGCTTCAAGGGCTTCCAGAACGCCGACGAAGTAGGCGCTGCCGCCGTGGACTACCTGCGCGTGGCCGGCCACCTGGTGTTTGGCTACTTCTGGGCACGCATGGCCCAGGTGGCATTGCGTGAAATCGCCGCAGGCAACACGGATCCGTTCTATCAGGCCAAACTGCAGACGGCGCGTTTCTATTTCGCCCGCCTGTTCCCCGAGACCGCGACGCTCATGCGCACGGCCCGCGCGGGCAGCAAGGTGCTGATGGACACCGACGCTGCACTGGCCTGACCCTGGCCTGTCATCCCGGGCTTGACCCGGGATCCATGCCCCAACCACAAGGACCTCACCATGTACACACGTTATTTCGCCGGCCTGGTCTTCCTGTCGTCCATCGGCGCTGCCTGGGCCCAGACCACCCCCGTGGGCCTGTGGCGCAACATTGACGACAAGACGGGCGAGGCCAAGGCCGAAATCCGCATTACGGAAGCCGGTGGTGCGCTGAGTGGCCGTATCGAAAAACGCTTGACCAAAGAGGCCAGGCCAGACGACAAGTGTGACGAATGCTCCGACGACCGCAAGGGCCAGCTGGTCCTGGGCCTGGAGATCATTCGTGGCGCCAAGAAGGCCGATGGCAAGGACGTGTGGGAAGGCGGCAAGATCCTCGACCCCGAAAACGGCCGCAACTACACGCTGCGCCTCACGCCGATTGACGGTGGAAAAAAGCTCGAAGTTCGCGGCTCCGTCATGGGCATCGGCCGCACCCAGACCTGGCAGCGCGTCCAGTAAACCAGCAGGAACAAGAAATGTCCCGTTTCAATGTGAAAAAAGTCGCCGTGCTCGGCGCAGGCGTGATGGGTGCGCAGATCGCCGCGCATCTGGTCAACGTCAAGGTACCGGTGGTGCTGTTTGATTTGCCAGCCAGGGAAGGCCCCAAAAACGGCATCGTCACCCGGGCCATCGAAGGACTGAAGAAGCTCAAGCCGTCGCCGCTGGGCGTGGTGGATGATGCGTCGCTGATCCAGCAGGCCAACTATGAAGAGCACATGGAGCAGCTCAAAGACTGCGACCTGATCATCGAGGCCATTGCCGAGCGCATGGACTGGAAGCTGGACCTGTACAAGAAGATCGCTTCCTTCATTGCGCCGCACGCCATCGTGGCATCCAACACCTCGGGCTTGTCGATCACCAAGCTCTCTGAGGCGCTCCCCGAGGAAATCAAGCCACGCTTTTGCGGCATCCACTTCTTCAACCCGCCGCGCTACATGTATCTGGTGGAGCTGATCAACACGCCCACCACCCACCCCCACATCCTGGACGACCTGGAGTCTTTTGTGACCAGCGGCCTGGGCAAGGGCGTGGTGCGCGCCAAAGACACGCCCAACTTCATCGCCAACCGTGTGGGCATTGCCGGCATGCTGGCCACGATGAAAGAGGTGGAAAACTTCGGCCTGACGTACGACGTGGTGGACGACCTGACGGGCAAGAAGCTTGGCCGCGCGTCCAGCGGCACCTTCCGGACCGCCGACGTAGTGGGCCTGGACACCATGGCCCATGTGGTCAAGACGCTGCAGGACAACCTGAACGAACAGACAGACCCGTTCTACGCCAGCTTTGGCACGCCCCCCGTGCTGAAGACCCTGCTGGACATGGGCAACCTGGGCCAGAAGACCAAGGCAGGCTTTTACAAGAAGGTCGGCCGCGACGTGCTGCGCTTTGACCTGGACAAGAAAGACTATGTGCCCGGCGGCGAAAAGGCTGACGAGGTGTACGGCCGCATGCTCAAAAAGGAGCCCGCAGAGCGGCTCAAACTGCTGCGCAACGCCGAAGGCGCGCAGGGCCAGTTCCTGTGGGCCATCCTGCGCAACAGCTTCCACTATGCGGCGGTGCATCTGGCCAGCATTGCCGAGACGGCGCGCGACGTGGACTTTGCCATGCGCTGGGGCTTTGGCATGAAGCAAGGCCCGTTTGAGCTGTGGCAAGAGGCCGGCTGGCTGGAAGTGGCAACGATGATCCAGGAGGACATTGACGCGGGCAAGGCCTTGTCCAAAGCACCGCTGCCTGACTGGGTGTTCAAGGGCCCGGTGGCCGACGCGGGCGGCGTTCACACGCCGCAGGGTTCATGGAACCCGACTGCGGGCAAGTTCGAGCCGCGCCGTGTGCTGCCGGTGTACGACCGCCAGCTGTTCCCCGAAACCGTGCTGGGCAGCGGCGCGCAGGGCTTTGAGACGGCAGGCAAGACGCTGCACGAGGACGCAGGCATCCGTTTGTGGACGCTGGACGACCAGGTACTGATTGCCAGCATCAAGACCAAGATGCACGCCATCAGCCCCGAAGTGGCCGAGGGCCTGCAGCTGGCGGTGGACATGGCCGAGAAGGACTACCAGGGCGTGGTGATCTGGTCGGGCGACGACCCGTTCAGCGCGGGCGCCGACCTGCAGGCCATGCTGCCGGCGTTCATGGCGGTGGGCGTGAGCGCCATTGACGAAGCTGAAGCCCATCTGCAGCAGACCATGCTGCGCCTGCGCTATGCCAACGTACCCGTCATCTCCGCCATTCGCGGCATCGCGCTGGGCGGTGGCTGCGAGATTGCCGTGCACAGCGCACGCCGTGTGGTCGCCATGGAAAGCTACATCGGCCTGGTGGAAGTAGGCGTGGGCCTGGTGCCCGGCGCCGGCGGCCTGGCCTACATCGCTCGCCGTGCGGCAGAGAACTCGGCCTCGTCCACGGACAAGGACCTGCTGAAATTTGTGACCGAGGGCTTCACTGCCGCGGCCATGGCCAAGGTGGGCACCAGCGCGCTGGAAAGCCGCAAGCTCGGCTACCTGCTGGACAGCGACCTGATCGTGCCCAACAAGGACGAGCTGCTGTTCGTTGCCTTGAACGAGGCCCGCGCCATGTTCAACGGCGGCTACCGCGCCCCGCACAAGCGAACCTTCCCGGTAGCCGGGCGCAACGGCAGGGCGACGATCCAGGGCCAGCTGGTCAACATGCGCGACGGCGGCTTCATCAGCGCCCACGACTTCCACATCGCCAGCCTGATCGCCGGTGTGGTGACGGGTGGCGACGTGGATGCGAACACGATGGTCACCGAGGAATACCTGATGACTCTGGAACGCAAAGCCTTCTGCTCCCTGCTGACCCACCCCAAGACGCAGGAACGCATCATGGGCATGCTCTCGACGGGTAAGCCCGTCAGGAATTGAAGGACAAGAACATGAGCAAGCAAATTCAAGACGCCTACATCGTTGCCGCCACGCGCACGCCCATCGGGCGCTCGCACAAGGGCTATTTCCGCAACACACGGCCAGACGACCTGCTGGCCACCGCGCTGCGCGCCGCGCTGGCGCAGGTGCCCGGGCTGGATCCGGCCAGCATTGAGGACGTGATCTGCGGCTGCGCCATCCCCGAGGGCGCGCAGGGCCTGAACGTGGCGCGCATTGGCGCGGTGCTGGCCGGCCTGCCCAAGAGCGTGGGCGGCATCACCGTCAACCGGTTTTGCGCGTCGGGCCTGTCGGCTGTGCAGATGGCGGCTGACCGCATCCGCGTGGGCGAGGCCGATGTGATGATTGCCGCCGGCACCGAGAGCATGAGCATGGTGCCCATGATGGGCAACTCGCCCAGCCTGTCGCCCACGGTGTTCAGCAACCCCGACGACATTGAAAGCTACGGCATTGCTTACGGCATGGGCCTGACGGCCGAGAAGGTCGCCCAGCAATGGAAGGTCAGCCGCGAAGCGCAGGACGAATTCGCCTACCAGTCGCACATGAAGGCCATTGCCGCCATGAAAGCCGGCGAGTTTGCGGGCGAGATCACGCCGGTGGACGTGGCCGAGCGATCGGTGGACCTGGAATCGGCAGAGGTGAGCATTGCCACCCGCACGGTCAACATCGACGAAGGCGCACGGCCCGACACGACGCCCGAAGGCCTGGCCAAGCTGCGCACTGTGTTCGCGGCGCGCGGCAGCGTCACGGCGGGCAACAGCTCGCAGACCTCTGACGGCGCGGGCGCGCTGATTGTGGTGAGCGAGGCGGCGCTCAAGCGTTACAACCTCAAGCCGCTGGCGCGCTTTGTGGGCTACGCCAGCCGCGGTGTGCCGCCGCACATCATGGGCATCGGCCCTATCGAGGCCATCCCCGCTGCGCTGCGCAATGCAGGACTGAAGCAAAGCGACATCGACTGGATCGAGTTGAACGAGGCGTTCGCTGCGCAGTCGCTGGCTGTGATCAACACGCTGGGGCTGGACCCGTCCAAGGTCAACCCCATGGGCGGCGCAATTGCATTGGGCCACCCGCTGGGTGCTACTGGCGCTATCCGGTCCGCGACAGTGGTCCACGCGCTGCAACGCAAGAATCTGAAATACGGCATGGTGACGATGTGCGTAGGTATGGGCCAGGGCGCCGCTGGAATATTTGAGCGGGTCTGACGACCCGCCCCCCTGAGCCGCCTTCGGCGTCTTCCCCCCGCGGGCGGGGGGACGCCATCGGTGGCCCGGCGGAGCCGGTTCCACGATGGCCCTGGCGTTTGTAGTGCATCACGAGGAGGTGCTTATGAAAAGCTTGACGATTGCCGCCACCGGCGGCGCGCAGATTGCGCTGCGGGTGTACGAGCCCGACAGCGCCGGCTGTGGCAGTGTGGTCATCGGCGGTGCCATGGGGGTGCGCCAGGACTACTATGCGCCGTTCGCGCAGTGGCTGGCGGGCCAGGGCTGGCGCGTCACCACGTTTGACTACCGCGGCTCGGGCGACTCATTGCCCGATACGCCGCACGGCACCCTGCGTGGCTACAAGGCCGACCTGTTTGACTGGACGCGCGATTACGAAGCCGCCATCGACCACGCGCACGCCGCGCTGCCGGGCAAGCCGCTGTACCTGCTGGGCCACAGCCTGGGCGCGCAGTTGCCGGGGCTGATCACCAACCAGCACAAGGTCAGTGGCCTGCTCAGCGTGGCCGCGGGCAGCGGTTACTGGCGCGAAAACGCGCCGCAGCTCAAGCGCATCGTGCCGTACTTCTGGTTCTTTCTGGTGCCACTGGCCACGCGGCTGTGCGGCTACTTCCCCGGCAAGAAGCTCAAGAAGGTGGGCGACCTGCCGGCCGGTGTGATCCTGCAGTGGCGCAAGTGGTGCCTGAACCCGCGCTACAGCGTGGGCGCCGAGGGTGAAGCGGCGCGCCAGGGTTATGCCAACGCACGCTTTCCGGTGCTGGCGCTGTCGGTGACCGACGACGAACTGATGACGCTGCGCGGCACCCACAGCCTCATGAGCCTGTACGAAAACGCACCAGTCGAAGTGCAGCGCATTGCGCCGGCCGACCTGTCGGTGCGCCGCATCGGGCACTTCGGCCCGTTTCGCCGCGAGCATGAAGGCCTGCTGTGGCCGCGCATCCAGCGCTCGCTGGCCGGCGGCCTGCTGCGCGGGGCTGTCGCATGAGCGTGGCGTTCGATGAAGCCATAGCGCTGCAACCGCAGCCTGACGGCAGCTACACGGGCCACACCAGCCCGGCCTACGCCAACATGGTGGGGCCGTTTGGTGGTATCACCGCCGCGCAGGCACTGAACGCCGTGCTGCAGCACCCGCAGCGCCTGGGCGAGCCTGTGTCGCTCACGGTCAACTTCTGCGCGGCGCTGGCCGACGGCCCTTTTGCCGTGACGGCACGCCCCGCGCGCACCAACCGCTCCACCCAGCATTGGGTGATCGAGGTGACGCAAGGCGACGCCACGGTGCTCACAGCCACCGCCTTCACCGCCACGCGGCGCGACACCTGGAGCGCGAGCGAGCATGCGTTGCCACCCGTGCCGGTGCCGGCTGACGTGCCCCTGCCCACGGCGCGTGGACGGGTGGCGTGGATCAACCGCTACGAAATGCGATTCATTGAAGGCGGCTTTCCCGCGGAGTGGAACGGCACCGACCACGGCATCAGCCGCACGCAGCTGTGGCTGCGCGACAACCCGCCGCGTGCGCTGGACTTTGCGTCGCTGGCGGCGCTGGCCGACGTGTTCTTTCCCCGCATCTGGCGCCGCCGCGCCACGCTGGTGCCGCTGGGCACCGTGTCCATGACGGTGTACTTTCATGCGGATGCGGCGCAGCTGGCCGCCACCGGCAGCGGCTACCTGCTGGGCCAGGCCCAGGCGCAGGCGTTTCGCAATGGTTACTTCGACCAGACGGCGCAGCTGTGGAACGAGGCGGGTGAATTGCTCGCCACAACCCACCAGGTTGTTTACTACAAGGAATGAGCAAATGACCCCCACGCTTGTCACTTCGTGTGCTGCGCTGCCCCCCGAGGGGGCCGAACCCGCCTTGGGGCGGCCCGGCGGCGGGTTGTCATGAAAAAAGTTGCGCTGGTGATAGGAGCAGGTGACGCGACCGGCGGCGCCATTGCCCGCCGCTTCGCTCGCGAAGGCTATGTGGCCTGCGTCACCCGCCGCAGCCTGGACAAGCTGCAGCCGCTGGTGGAGCAGATCCGCGCGCAGGGCGGGCAATCGCACGGCTTTGCGTCGGATGCGCGCAAGGAAGAAGAAGTCGTCGCGCTCATCGAGCAGATCGAATCCACCATCGGCCCCATCGAGGTCATGGTGTTCAATATCGGCGCCAACGTGCCCAGCAGCATCCTGGAGCAATCAGCACAGAAGTATTTCAAGATCTGGGAGATGGCCTGCTTCAGCGGCTTTTTGAACGGGCGAGAGGTGGCCAAACGCATGGTCACCCGCACGGGCGCGGACCGCCGCCAGACCATCGTGTTCACCGGCGCCACGGCGTCGCTGCGCGGCGCATCGGGCTTTGCTGCATTCGCCGGCGCCAAGCATGCACTGCGCGCGCTGGCCCAAAGCATGGCGCGCGAGCTGGGGCCCCGTGGCATCCATGTGGCGCATGTGGTGGTGGACGGCGCGATCGACACCGCGTTCATACGCGACAATTTCCCCGATCGCTATGCGTTGAAGTCACAGGACGGCATCGTGAACCCTGAGCACATTGCCGACAGCTACTGGATGCTGCACCAGCAGCCGCGTGACGCGTGGACGCATGAGCTGGATCTCAGACCCTATATGGAGAAATTCTGATGAAGAGCTTCGAGTTCTGGTTTGATATCGGCAGCCCTGCCGCCTACCTGGCGTGGACGCAACTACCCGCGCTGTGCGAAGAAACAGGCGCGCACGCCGTGTACCGCCCCATGCTGCTGGGCGGCGTGTTCCACGCCACCGGCAACCATTCGCCCACGGCGGTGCCGGCCAAGGGCAGCTACATGCTGGACGACCTGGCCCGCTTTGCGCGGCGCTACGGTGTGCCGTTCAACAACAACCCGCACTTTCCCGTCAACACGCTCATGATCATGCGCGGCGCGGTGGGCCTGCAGCTGCGCGAACCGGCTCGTTTTGATGCCTATGTGCGCGCCATGTATGAAGCCATGTGGGTCCACGCGCAAAACCTGAACGACCCTGCCGCCGTCGGTGCTGTGTTGCATGCCGCGGGCTTTGACCCGGCGGCTATGCTCGCGCTGACGCAGGAGGCCGAAGTGAAAGACCGCCTGAAGGCCGTAACGCAGGAGGCCGTGGACCGCGGCGTGTTCGGCGCCCCCGTATTCTTCGTGGGAACCCAGATGTTCTGGGGCCAGGACCGACTTGATTTTGTGAAAGAAGCTTTGAAATGACGCAAGACATCCTCTCCCACACCGAAGCCGGTGTCACAACCATCACGCTCAACCGTGTGGACAAGAAAAACTCCATCACCGCCGCCATGTATGGCGCCATGGCCGATGCACTGCAGGCGGCCGCGGCCGACGCCGCCGTGCGCGTGGTGGTGTTCCAGGGGCACGAAACCATCTTCAGCGCCGGCAACGACATTGGCGACTTCCTGAACAAGCCGCCCGCAGGCCAGGACTCACCGGTGTTCCGTTTCCTGCATGGCATCGCGGCCTTCCCCAAGCCGCTGATCGCCGCCGTGTGCGGCCCGGCCGTGGGCGTGGGCACCACCCTGCTGTTCCATTGCGACCTGGTCTACGCGGGAGACAACGCCGCGTTCAGCATGCCCTTTGTCAACCTGGGCCTGTGCCCCGAGGCAGCCTCCAGCCTGCTGGTGCCGCAGATGCTGGGCTACCACCGCGCGGCCGAGGCGCTGCTGATGGGTGAGCCCTTCATGGCCGAGGCCGCACTGGAAGTGGGCCTGGTCAACCGCGTGCTGCCTCCGACCGAGGCCAACAACTACGCGCAAGCCCAGGCCCGCAAGCTGGCGGCCAAGCCGATCAGCTCGCTGGTGGAGACCAAGCGTCTCATGAAAAAAGGACAGGCCTCGCTGGTGGCGCAGCAGATGGCCGAAGAGGGCGCGAGCTTCGCCCGCATGCTGGGCGAGCCGGCTGCCAAGGAAGCCTTCACCGCGTTCATGGCGCGACGCAAGCCGGACTTCAGTCAGGTCTGAGCCCATCCTTGTCATTGCGGGCTCGACCCGCAATCCACGCCTCTTTGGCCCACACCCTTGCCGAAGCGGCATGGATGCCGGGTCAAGCCCGGCATGACAGCCTGGGTGATCAGACGAGTCTGTGACCCAAGCCTGGTGTAGGCTAGCCTCATGAACGATTCCATGACCCAGGCGCGCCAGCATTTCCTGGACGGCGTAGTCCATTTCGAGGCCTCGCGCCTCACCGACGCCGAACGCAGCTTTGAAGCTGCGCTGGCCCTGGCACCCGGTCGCCCATCGGTGCTGGCCAACCTGGGTGCTGCACGGGTACGGCTGGGCAAATATGAAGAGGCTCTGCCGGTGCTGGAGCAGGCCACCGCCGCCGAGCCCGCCAATGCCGATGCCTGGGGACACCTGGGCACGGCCTGTGCCGAGACCGGCCGCATGGAAGACGCGCTCAAGGCGTTTGACCGCGCCCTGCAGATCAACCCCGGCCTGACCGAAGGCTGGAGCCGCCTGGGCGGCGTGATGCGCGAGCTGGGCCAACTGGACGAAGCGGCCAGTTGCTTCGAGCGGGCCATCGCCCTCGGCGCGGACGACGACCTGCACCGCTATTACCTGGCGTCGGTGCGCGGCGGCAGCACGCCGCCAGCGCCGCCGCGCGAGTATGTGCAAACGCTGTTTGACACGTATGCGGATGATTTTCAGGGCCACCTGACCGGCGCGCTGCGCTACCAGGCACATGAGGTACTGGTGGGCAACCTGCCGGCACCCCCCCACGGGCGCTGGCGCTCGGTGCTGGACTTGGGTTGTGGCACCGGCCTGTGCGGCCCGCTCATCCAGCCGCTGGCGGACCGGGTGGACGGCCTGGACGTGTCGCAGCGCATGCTGGACCAATCCCGGGCCACCGGCGTCTACACAGACCTGGTCCAGGCCGACATCAGCGAATGGCTGGCCACCGCGCAGCGGCAGGACGACCTGGTGCTGGCCGCAGACGTGTTCATCTACGTCGGCGCGCTGGAGCCGGTGTTTGCCGGCGTGGCGAGGGTGCTGGCGCCGGGCGGTGTGTTTGCTTTCAGTGTGGAGGAACTGCCGGGGGACGAAGACCTGCGCCTGATGCCCAGCCTGCGCTATGCGCACTCAGAAGCCTATGTGCGACGGCTGGCCCAGGCCCACGGTCTGCAGGTGCGCCGCACCGTGCGCGCACCCATCCGCGAAGACCAGCGCCGGCCCATCGAAGGGCTGTATGTGTACCTCAGCGGGCGTTGAATACGCGCTCGGGGTCATTCCGTATGATCCGCAGCAGATGCAGCCAAGGAACCGTCATGACCTACATGCTCCTCATTCTTGAGCCCACCGGCCAGCGCCAGGAACGCACCGAAGCGCAAGGCCGCGACGCCTACGACCAGATGGTGAAGTTTGGCGACAGCCTGAAGGCGCGCGGTCTGCTCCAGGGCACGCAATCGCTGGCCTCGCACCGCCAGGCGGTGCGCGTGAGCTACCCGGGCGGCAAGCCCCAGGTGCTGGACGGCCCGTTTGCCGAAGCCAAGGAAATGATTGGCGGCTACTTCATCCTGACGTGCGGCACCTTTGAAGAGGCCGTGGCCATTGCCCGTGAATGCCCCGCCGCCCAGTGGGCCACGGTGGAAGTGCGCGCGTTTGCCCCCTGTTACGACGACAGCCTGGCGCCGGTGGCCAAGTCCGCCTGAGCGGCTGCCTGAAAATTTCTGACCTGGTCTGTCGAGAACCGGGTTCGCGGTTCGTCGTCCAGTCAAGGGCGCCATTGCGGGGCCCGTCTGACCAGGAGAGAGACATGCGATTCATGATCATCGTCAAGTCCAACCCCGAGTTCGAGGCCGAAACCACCCCCCAAAGCCCCGACGAGAAATTGATGGCTGCCATGGCCGATTACCACGAGCAGCTGTCCAAAGCCGGCGTGCTGCTGGACGCCAGCGGCCTGCAGCCCAGCCGCAAGGGATGGCGCATCCATTACGACGGGCCAAAACGCACCGTGGTGGACGGCCCGTTTACCGAGAGCAAGGAGCTGATCGCCGGCTTCACCACCATCCAGGTGCGCAGCCGCGAAGAGGCGCTGGAATGGTCGCGCCGCTTCCCCAACCCCGCAGGCGAGGGCGCGCCCACCGTGATCGAGGTTCGCCAGCTGTATGAGCTGGATGACTTCGAGCCCAATGCACAGGTGCAGCGCTTTCGTGAAATGAACACACCGAGCCAGAAGTAAGGAGCCCACCATGATCAAGACCATCCTGTTGAGCGTCATTGGCCTGCTGGCGCTGGCCGTCGCTGCCATTTCGCTGATCGCCACGCAGCGCCCCGACACCTTCCGCGTGTCGCGCACGGCCAGCATTGCCGCGCCGCCAGACAAGCTGTTTGCGTTGATCAACGACGTGCGTGAATTCAACAGCTGGAGTCCGTATGTGTTGCGGGACCCCCAGGCCACGGGTCGCTACAGCGGGCCGGCCGCCGGCCCCGGCGCGCGCTATGACTTTGACGGCAAGAAATCCGGCAGCGGCAGTTTCGAAATCACTGCGGCTACGCCGCCGTCGCAGGTGCGCATGCGCCTGGACATGACGGCGCCGTTCGAGGTCCACAACGTCGTGACCTTTACGCTGGTACCGCAAGGCCCGGCGACCCAGGCCACCTGGGCCATGGAAGGCCCGGCGCCGTTCCTGTCGAAGTTCATGGGGGTCATTTTTGACATGGACAAGATGGTCGGTACCGACTTTGAGACCGGGCTGGCCAACCTGAAAGCGCGCGCTGAAAAGCCCGCCTGAATTTCCCCATCCATTCATCATTTCAAGGAGAACCCCATGTCACGCCAGATGTTCGTCAACCTGCCCATCAAGAACATGGAGCGCAGCCAGGCGTTCTTCAAAAGCCTGGGCTTTTCATTCAACCCCCAGTTCACCAACGAGCAGGGTGCCTGCATGGTGGTCAGCGAGGACCACAACTACGTCATGCTGCTGGTCGAGCCGTTCTTCCAGGGCTTTACCAACAAGCCCATTGCCGATGCAGCCAAGGGCACCGAAGTGCTGATCTGCCTCTCATGCGAAAGCCGCGAGGAGGTGGACGAGCTTGTGCAAAAGGCGCTGGCCGCCGGCGGCACCGCACCCATGCCAGCGCAAGACCATGGCTTCATGTACGGCCACGGGTTCACCGATCTGGACGGCCACATGTGGGAGCTGATGCACATGGACGCTGGTGCTGTGCCGCCCCAGTCCTGAAAAGGAAACGCCCCCAGTGCACTCCGCCACCCATGAAGCCATCTCAGCCGTATGGCGCATCGAATCCGCCCGGATCGTGGCCACGGTTGCGCGCATGGTGCGAGACATCGGCCTGGCCGAAGAGCTGGCGCAAGATGCGCTGGTGGCTGCGCTGGAGCACTGGCCGCGTGACGGCGTGCCGGACAACCCAGCGGCCTGGCTGGTCACCACCGCCAAAAGAAAGGCGCTGGACCACTTGCGCCACCTGAAGATGCGCGGCGAAAAGCTGGAGGAACTGGGCCATGACCTGGAGGCGCAAGAGGCCCTGGTCGTTCCCGACTTTGTGGATGCACTGGACGCCGCACGCCAGGACGACATTGGCGACGACCTGCTGCGCCTGATCTTCACCGCCTGCCACCCGGTGCTGTCCACCGATGCGCGGGTGGCGCTGACGCTGCGCCTGCTGGGCGGCCTGACCACGCACGAAATCGCCCGTGCCTACCTGGTGCCCGAGGCCACCATTGCCCAGCGCATTGTGCGTGCCAAGCGCACGCTGAGCGAGGCCAGGGTGCCGTTCGAGCTGCCGCGCGCCGACGCGCTGGCCGACCGGCTGGCGTCGGTGCTGGAGGTGGTGTACCTGGTGTTCAACGAAGGCTACACGGCCACTGCGGGGGAAGACTGGATGCGCCCGGCCCTGACGCAGGAAGCCCTGCGCCTGGGCCGCATGCTGGCCGAGCTGGCCCCCACCGAGCCCGAGGCCCATGGCCTGGCGGCACTGATGGAGCTGCAGGCGTCGCGCAGCGCGGCACGGGTGGATGCTGCGGGCCGCCCCGTGCTGTTGATGGCGCAGGACCGCGCGCGCTGGGATCGCCTGTTGATCCGCCGCGGCCTGGCCGCGCTGCAGCAGGCCCAAAGCCTGTGCCAGGCGCAGGCCCGCCCCATGGGGACCTACGCGCTGCAGGCAGCCATTGCGGCCTGCCACGCCAGCGCGCCCACGGGCGACGCCACCGACTGGGCGCGCATTGCCGCGCTGTACGACGCATTGGCGCAAACCGCGCCGTCACCCGTGGTGGAGCTGAACCGGGCGGTGGCCGTGGGCATGGCGTTTGGCCCGGCGGCGGGGCTGCAGATCATTGACGCGCTGCAACGCGACAAGGCGCTGGGCAACTACCACTGGCTGCCCAGCGTGCGCGGCGACCTGCTGGTCAAGCTGGGCCGTCACGATGAGGCGCGGGTTGAATTCCTGCGCGCAGCGGAGCTGGCGCACAACGAGCGCGAGCGGGAATTGCTGATGGAGCGGGCGCAACGAATCGCCGACTGACCCTGACGATTAATTTCACCAAGCAAATGCTTGCTGAAAATAGCGGGTTTTGCTATTGTGCGTGTCTATGGACATGCCCGTTGCCGCCATTGAACCCGTGCCCAAGCGACCGCGCGGGCGACCGCGCAAGACGGTGGAGGACCGCGACGACGGCAACCGCCGGCTGGCGCTGGTGGCCGGCGCGGCCAGGCTGTTTCGCCGCAAGGGCTTTGACGCCACCAGCACGCGCGACATTGCCGCCGCAGTGGGCATGCAAAGCGGCTCGCCGTTCTATCACTTCAAGAGCAAGGGCGCGCTGCTTTACGCGGTGATGCAAGAGGGTATGCGTGTGGCCATCGACCGGCAGGCCGCTGTGCTGGCTGCCGGCGGGCACGCGGGCGCCGACCCCAGGGCCGTGCTCGCGCTGCTGATCCGCAACCACTTTGATGTGCTGTTGGGTCCGGGCAGCGACTTCATTCCGGTGATGTTGTATGAGTCGCGCTCGATCACCGCACGCCAGCGTGCGCTGCTGGCCGGCCTGCACGGTGAATACGAGGCCGCCTGGGTGCCGGTGTTGCAGGCGCTGCATGCAGCGGGCGCCTTGCGGGCCGATGTCAAGCTGGCGCGGCTGCTCATCTTCGGCGCACTCAACTGGTCGGCCCAGTGGTACGACCGCCGCAAGGGTGCCAACCTGGACCAACTCACAGACGCCGCGATGGCGCTGTTCATACACGGCACACCATGAGCTACCAATCTGTCTTCAAGCCCGGCCTGCTGGCCGGCAAGGTCATCGTCGTCACTGGCGGCGGCTCGGGCATTGGGCGCTGCACCGCGCACGAGCTGGCCGCTCTGGGCGCGCATGTGGTGCTGATCGGGCGCAACCTGGGCAAGCTGCAGGACGTGGCGGCCGAGATCGCTGTTGATGCGAGTGGCCATGTCGGCCACGTCAGCTTTCACGCCTGCGACATCCGCAACGAAGAGGCCGTCAAGACCACCGTGGCCGCCATCGTCATCGCCCACGGCCGCATCGACGGCCTGGTGAACAACGCCGGGGGCCAGTACATCACGCCGCTGGAAAACATCAGCGCCAAGGGCTGGGACGCTGTGGTGGCCACCAACCTGACCGGCGGCTTCCTGATGGCGCGCGAGTGTTACCTGCAGTCCATGCAGGACCACGGCGGCAGCATCGTCAACATCGTGGCCGACATCTGGGGCTCCATGCCGGGCATGGGCCACAGCGGCGCGGCGCGTGCGGGCATGGTCAGCTTGACTGAAACGGCCGCGCTGGAATGGGCCAAAAGCGGCGTGCGCGTGAACGCCGTGGCGCCCGGCTACATCGCGTCCAGCGGCATGGACCATTACCCGCCCGAGGCCGGCCCTATGCTGCGCGAGATGCGCGAAACAGTACCGCTGGGCCGCTTTGGCAACGAGGCCGAAACATCGGCGGCCATCGTGTTCCTGTTGAGCCCCGCAGCCAGCTTCATCAGCGGCACGGTCATGCGCGTGGACGGCGCGCGGCCGCAGGTGCGCATGGGCTGGGGGCAGGTGGCGGCGCCTGATGACGTGCAGCAGCGCGATGCGGTGAAGCCGTTTGACGGGTTTCACCGGTACCAGACGCCCAAGGTGTTCCAGAAATGACGGTGTATCAAAGTTCATGGAACGCAGCGGGCGCCGCAGCGCAGCAGCGGCGCGACGCCATGCTGGCGCGCATCGCACAACTGCGTGCGCTGGAGGGCCGTGCGGCGCAGGCATCGGCCAAATCCAAACCCGTGTTCGACAAGCGGGGCCAGCTGTTGCCACGCGAACGTGTGGCGCTGGTGCTGGACGCGGGGTCGCCTTATGTGCCGCTGTGTTCGCTGGCGGGCTTCCTGCAGGACACCAAGGACCCGGCGGCGTCCGTGCCGGGCGGCGGTATCGTCGCGGGCATGGGTTTCGTCAGCGGCGTGCGCTGCATGGTGGTGGCTAGCGACTCGGGCATTGAGGCAGGGTCCATCCAGCCCATGGGCCTGGACAAGATCCTGCGGGTGCAAGAGATCGCGCTGCAAAACAAGCTGCCGTTTGTGCATCTGGTTGAGAGCGCCGGCGCCAACCTCATGAAATACCGCGTGGAAGGTTTCGTGCACGGCGGCAGCCTGTTTCGCAACCTGGCGCGGCTGTCGGCGGCGGGCATCCCGGTGATTACCGTGCAGCACGGCTCGGGCACAGCGGGCGGCGCCTACATGCCGGGCTTGAGCGATGTGGTGATCATGGTGCGCGGGCGCTCGCGCGCCTTCCTGGCGGGGCCGCCGCTGTTGATGGCGGCCACCGGGGAGGTGGCGACGGAAGAGGAACTGGGCGGCGCAGAGATGCACACGTCTGTGTCGGGCCTGGGCGAATACCTGGCCGAGGATGACCGGCAGGCCTTGGGCATTGCGCGTGAGGTGGTGGGCAAGTTGTCAACGCCACCACGGATTGCGGGTCAAGCCCGCAATGACCGCCAGCCTTGCCATCCTGCCGACGACCTGCTCACCCTCATGCCCGCCCACCACCGCGAGCCGGTGGACATGCGCGAGGTGATTGCCCGGCTGGTGGACGGCTCGGATCTGCTGGAATTCAAGCCGCTGTACGGCGCGGCCACCGTGTGCGCACAGGCCAGCATTGAAGGCCATCAAGTGGGCATCATCACCAACAACGGCCCCATTGACGTGGCCGGCGCCAACAAGGCCACGCACTTCATCCAGTGGATGTGCCAGCTGGGCCACCCCCTCATCTACCTGCAGAACACCACAGGCTACATGGTGGGCAAAGACAGCGAGCAGGGCGGCATGATCAAGCACGGCAGCAAGATGATCCAGGCCGTGACCAATGCCACCGTGGCGCAGATCACCATCCAGTGCGGGGCCAGCTTTGGCGCGGGCAACTACGGCATGTGCGGGCGCGGCTATGCGCCGCGTTTCCTGTTCAGCTGGCCCAGCGCCAAAACGGCGGTCATGGGCGGCGAGCAGGCTGCGCGCACCATGCAGATCGTGACCGACGCAGCGATGGCGCGCAAAGGCATCACGCCCGACGCGGCTGCGTCGCAGGCCCAGTTTGACAAGATCGTGGACGTGTTCGAGTCGCAGGCCGATGCGTTCTACACCAGCGGCCTGGTGCTGGACGACGGCGTGATCGACCCGCGCGACACGCGCGCAGTGCTGGCTTTTTGCCTGGACACCTGCGCTGAGGCGGATGCGCGAACACTGCGGACGATGCAGTTTGGCGTAGCAAGAATGTAGGAGACAAAACCATGCAATACACCCACGAACACCTGGAAATCCAGAAGACCCTCAAGCGCTACATAGCCGAGCACATCAACCCCCATGTAGACGAATGGGAAGCGGCCGAAATCTTCCCGGCGCATGAAGTGTTCAAGGGCCTGGGCAAGCTGGGCCTGCTGGGCCTGTGCAAGCCCGAGGAATACGGCGGCATGGGGCTGGACTATTCGTATTCCATGCTCATGGCCGAAACGCTGGGCTACATCGACTGCGGCGGCGTGCCCATGGCGATTGGCGTGCAGACCGACATGGCCACGCCGGCCCTTGCGCGCTTTGGCAGCGATGAGCTCAAGCGGGACTTCCTCGCGCCGGCCATTGCCGGCGACATGGTGGGCTGCATCGGCGTGAGCGAGCCCGCCGCCGGCAGCGACGTGGCCGGCATCAAGAGCTTTGCCCGCAAGGACGGCGACGACTACGTGATCACCGGCCAGAAGATGTGGATCACCAACAGCTTGCAGGCCGACTGGATGTGCATGCTGGTCAACACGGGTGAGGGGCCCCAACACAAGAACAAGAGCCTGGTCATGGTGCCCATGCGTGACGGACCCAACGGCAAATTGACCAAAGGCATCGAGGTCGCACAGAAGATCAGGAAGATCGGCATGAACAGCAGCGACACCGGCCTGATTTACTTTGACGAGGTGCGCGTGCCGCAGCGCAACCGCATCGGCAACGAAGGCCAGGGCTTCATCTACCAGATGCAGCAGTTCCAGGAAGAGCGGCTGTGGGCGGCGGCCAGCTGCCTGGTGTCATTGGAGCGCTGCTTGGGCTGGACGATTGAATGGGCGCAGGAGCGCAAGCTGTTCGGCGGCGCGCTGGCCGACCAGCAGTATGTGCAATTCAAGCTGGCTGAAATGAAAACCGAGCTGGAAAGCCTGCGCGCGCTGACCTACCGGGCCTGCGAACTGTATGTGGGCGGGCAGGACGTGCTGGAGCTGGCCAGCATGGCCAAGCTCAAGGCGGGGCGGCTGAACCGCATCATCCCCGACGGCTGTCTGCAGTTCTGGGGCGGCATGGGCTTTACCTGGGAGAACAAGGTGTCGCGCATGTACCGCGATGGGCGGTTGGGGTCGATTGGCGGCGGGGCTGATGAGGTGATGTTGGGGATTCTTGCCAAGATCATGGGGATTGCGAAGCGGCCTGTTGCGGGGTGATTTTGTGGTTATGCCTGCTTTTTTTGTTTTCCCCCCCTATCCCCCCCCGCCCCCTTTCCGCCCCCGCCGGGGCGGAAAGGGGGGGCC
>CALRYY010000046.1:0-28672 GCA_943372515.1 Ramlibacter sp. 2FC
GGTACATTGGTCACCATGGTCAGCCCGGCATACAAGGCAAATGCAAACATGACCCATGCGACGTCGTAGCCTTTGATGCCCGTTTCTGTCATGAGCCAGATGAAACCCGCGACGAGCGCCGCCGCCGCCGGTGACGGCAGCCCCTGGAAATAGCGCTTGTCCACCACTGCCGTATTGACGTTGAAGCGTGCCAGTCGCAGCGCCGCACAGGCGCAGTACACAAATGCGGCGATCCAGCCCCAGCGGCCCAGACCTTTGAGCGCCCATTCATAGGCGATCAGCGCTGGCGCCGCCCCGAACGACACCATGTCGGCCAGGGAATCCATCTGCTCGCCGAACGCGCTTTGCGTGTTGGTCATGCGGGCCACGCGACCGTCCAGACTGTCCAGCACCATGGCGCAGAAGATGCCTGCGGCTGCCATATCAAAGCGGCCGTTCATGGCCATGACGACGGCGTAAAAGCCACCAAACAGCCCTCCGAGTGTGAAGAGGTTGGGCAGGATGTAAATGCCCTTGCGGCGCTTTCGCACCACAATGCCTTCGGCTGCGGGGTGCTGGGGTTCGTGGTTCATGGTTTGAGTTTAAGTCAGGGCTGCCCAAAAAAGTAAAAAGGCCACCGAAGTGGCCTTTGGGCTCGGGAATGAACCGCTTTTAGTTGCGGGTCTGGTCCACCAGCTTGTTCTTCTTGATCCAGGGCATCATGGCCCGCAGGGTTTCGCCCACGGTCTCGATCTGGTGCTCGGCCATCAGGCGGCGCTTGCTGAGCAGCGTGGGCGCACCAGCCTTGTTTTCCAGGATGAAGCTCTTGGCATATTCACCCGTCTGGATGTCCTTCAGGACGCGCTTCATTTCCTTCTTGGTCTCGTCGGTCACGATGCGCGGGCCCGTCACGTACTCGCCGTACTCGGCGTTGTTCGAGATCGAGTAGTTCATGTTGGCGATGCCGCCTTCATAGATCATGTCCACGATCAGCTTGAGTTCGTGCAGGCACTCGAAGTACGCCATTTCGGGCGCGTAGCCCGCTTCCACCAGCGTCTCGAAGCCTGCCTTGATCAGCTCCACTGTGCCGCCGCACAGCACGGCTTGCTCGCCGAACAGGTCGGTTTCGGTTTCTTCGCGGAAGTTGGTTTCAATGATGCCGGCCTTGCCGCCACCGTTGGCCATGGCGTAGCTCAGGGCCAGGTCACGGGCCTTGCCCGTCTTGTCCTGGTGCACAGCCACCAGGTGGGGCACGCCGCCACCCTGTGCGTAGGTGCCGCGCACGGTGTGTCCCGGTGCCTTGGGCGCGACCATCCAGACATCCAGATCGGCGCGGGGGGTCACAAAGCCGTAGTGCACGTTGAAGCCGTGG
Source organism: Ramlibacter sp. 2FC (assembly GCA_943372515.1). Classification (GTDB taxonomy): domain Bacteria; phylum Pseudomonadota; class Gammaproteobacteria; order Burkholderiales; family Burkholderiaceae_C; genus RAM1. The sequence goes on from CALRYY010000046.1 coordinate 1,352, forward strand.
GCAAACACGAGCGATGCGCCCGGCTTGATGTTGGCTTCAACATCGTTCTTGTAAACGGCGGCGATCTGCTCGTCAGGCAGCAGGATCATGACGACATCGGCCGCCTTGACCGCATCGGCCACTTCAGCGACCTTCAGGCCGGCCTTTTCGACCTTGGGCCAGGATGCTCCGCCCTTGCGCAGGCCGACCACGACTTTTACGCCGCTGTCATTGAGGTTCTGTGCATGGGCGTGGCCCTGCGAACCGTAGCCGATGATGGCAACCGTTTTGCCCTTGATCAGGCTCAGGTCGCAGTCTTTGTCGTAATAAACCTTCATGGTCTTTCTCTCCAAAAAAAACAGTCAGTGGTGGATGGATTTCGCGAGGGCCACCGAGGAACCGGCTTTGCCGGGCCGCAGGTGGCGCCCCCTTGAGCGGGGTCCCCGCGGAGCTTGCTCCGTGGGGTGAGACGGGGAAGCGCAGCAGGCGCTTCGGGGGTGGGTCATACTCTAAGGACGCGTTCGCCGCGGCCGATCCCGCTGGAACCGGTACGAACGGTTTCAAGAATGGCGCTGCGGTCAATGGCCACCAGGAAGGCGTCGTTCTTGGCCTGGTCACCCGTGAGCTCGATGGTGTAGCTTTTCTCGGTCACGTCGATGATGCGGCCCCGGAAGATGTCCGCCATGCGCTTCATCTCCTCGCGCTCCTTGCCCACCGCGCGCACCTTCACCATCATGAGTTCGCGCTCGGTATAGGCGCCTTCGGTCAGGTCAACGACCTTCACGACCTCAATCAGGCGGTTCAGGTGCTTGGTGATCTGCTCGATCACGTCGTCGGAACCGGTTGTCTGGATCGTCATGCGCGACAGCGACGGGTCTTCCGTCGGCGCTACGGTGAGCGATTCAATGTTGTAGCCACGGGCCGAGAAAAGGCCCACCACGCGGGAAAGAGCGCCGGGCTCGTTCTCCAGCAGTACTGCGATGATGTGTTTCATATCCATGCGGTCGAAGCTTTTCGGCGCCCTCCCCCGCTGCCGGTAAGCAGCGGGCTCGACGACCAATAGCCACGCCGTCCGTGAGAGTGGTTAAAGATCCTCGGAACCCAGAAGCATTTCGGTGATGCCGGCACCGGCCTTGACCATCGGAAACACGTTCTCGGTCGGGTCGGTGCGAAAGTCCATGAACACCGTTCGGTCCTTGAGCTTGCGTGCCTCACGCAGCGCCGGCTCCACGTCCTGCGGACGTTCGATCAGCATGCCCACATGGCCATACGCCTCGGCCAGCTTCACGAAGTTGGGCAGCGCATCCATGTAGCTGTGGCTGTAGCGCCCTTCATAGTCCAGCTCCTGCCACTGGCGCACCATGCCCAGGTAGCGGTTGTTCAGCGCCACGACCTTGATCGGTGTGTTGTATTGCAGGCAGGTGGACAGCTCCTGGATGCACATCTGCACTGAGCCTTCACCGGTGATGCAGAACACTTCGCTGTCGGGCTTGGCCAGCTTGATGCCCATGGCGTAGGGAATGCCCACGCCCATGGTGCCCAGGCCGCCGGAGTTGATCCAGCGGCGCGGCTCATCAAACCGGTAGTACTGGGCCGCCCACATCTGGTGCTGGCCCACGTCGGACGTGATGTAGGTGTCAGCGTCCTTGGTCATGTTCCACAGGGTCTCCACCACGTACTGCGGCTTGATCACCTCGGTGTTCTTGCGGTCGTACTTGAGGCAGTCGCGCTTGCGCCAGCCTTCGATCGTGTCCCACCAGGCGCCCAGGGCGTTGGCGTCAGGCTTCATGCCCGACTCACGCACCATGGCGATGAGTTCGGTCAGAACATCCTTCACGTCACCCACGATCGGGATGTCGACCTTGACCCGTTTGGAGATGCTGGACGGGTCGATATCGATGTGGATGATCTTGCGTTCGTTCTGGGCAAAGTGTTTGGGATTGCCGATCACGCGGTCGTCAAATCGCGCACCTACGGCCAGCAGCACGTCACAGTTCTGCATGGCGTTGTTGGCTTCAATCGTGCCGTGCATGCCCAGCATGCCCAGAAACTTGCGGTCGCTGGCCGGGTAGGCTCCCAGGCCCATCAATGTGTTGGTGCAGGGGTAGCCCAGCATGTCCACCAGCGTGCGCAGCTCTTGCGTCGCATTGCCCAGCAACACGCCGCCGCCGGTATAGATGTAGGGACGCTTGGCTGCCAGCAGCAGTTGCAGCGCCTTGCGGATCTGGCCACCATGGCCCTTGCGCACCGGGTTGTACGAGCGCATTTCGACAGTGTCGGGATAGCCCGCGTAAGCGGTCTTGTTGAACGACACGTCCTTGGGGATGTCCACCACCACCGGGCCCGGGCGGCCGCTGCGCGCGATGTGGAATGCCTTCTTCATGGTCTCGGCCATGTGGCGCACGTCCTTGACCAGGAAGTTGTGCTTGACGATGGGCCGCGTAATGCCAACGGTGTCGCATTCCTGAAAGGCGTCCAGGCCAATGGCGTGGGTTGGCACCTGCCCGGTGATGATCACCATGGGGATGCTGTCCATGTAGGCCGTGGCGATGCCGGTGACGGCATTGGTGACGCCCGGGCCAGAAGTGACCAGCGCCACGCCCACGTCACCCGTGGCGCGCGCGTAGCCATCGGCGGCATGCACCGCAGCCTGCTCGTGGCGCACCAGAATGTGCTGGATGGTGTCCTGTTTGTAGAACGCGTCGTAAATGTGCAGCACCGCGCCGCCGGGGTAGCCCCAGATGTACTTGACGCCTTCAGCCTGAAGCGCCTTGACGAGGATTTCTGAACCGCGCAGCTCTTGCGAGCCTGAGTCAGCGGATGCCGCTGCAGCCGAGATTTCGGCTTTTGAAATTTCCATGATCAACCTTTGTGAATTTCTCTGACGAAAAACCTTGGGTGCCCCTTCGCTGACCCTTGTGGGGGGCGTCGGGACTTAGAACCCAAACCATGGGCGGGCTGCTTGCACCGCCGGATCAGGATTCGTTTGCCTTTTGACTTGCAAGCCGGATTATCGCATTGCAGCAACACCCTGGCGACCGGCGGGGCACGCCGGTGCCATAATTTCCTGCTTCAAACGGCTGCTTTGCTGCAAAAAGCGCCTCCAAAAAGAGACATTTCCCCTTTGCGCCCTGCCCTGGCTTCCCACCTTTGTCTACAGAACAAGAACTTTCGGACTTCCTGAAGGGCGTTGAAAAACGGGCTTTCAAGCGGGCGCTCTACCATGTGCGCGACGAGGAGGCGGCGCTGGACATCGTTCAGGACAGCATGATGAAGCTGTCCGAGCACTACGGTGACAAGCCCCTCGCCGAGCTGCCCATGTTGTTCCAGCGCATCCTGTCCAACTGCATGCTGGACTGGTTTCGCCGCCAGAAGACGCGCAACGCCCTTTTTTCCAATATGGGCGACTTTGAGTCCGCGTCCGATGACGGAGATTTCGATCTTCTGGAAACTTATCAGACCCAGGAGGGCTCACAAGGGTCAGAGAGTACGGAAGACACCACCAGCCGGGCCCAGATATTGCGTGAGATCGAAGACTCGGTCAGCCAGTTGCCGGCACGTCAACGTGAAGCCTTCCTCATGCGTTACTGGGAGGACATGGACGTAGCTGAAACGGCTGCGGCCATGGGTTGCTCTGAGGGCAGTGTCAAAACGCACTGTTCCCGGGCAGTCCAGGCCCTCAGCAAAGCACTGAAGGCAAAGGGAATCCAGCTATGACGACTACAAACCAACAACAAAACCAGATTCTGCAAGACCGCTTTGGGCGCCAGGTTGCAGCTCGCCTGACCACCGACGCCGGCTTGTCCCACGAAGTTTCCGAACGTCTGCGGGCGGCGCGGGTACGCGCCCTGGCCCGCCGCAAGATTGCTGCGACACCCACCCTGGGCGTTTCGGGCGGGGTAGCCACCCTGGGTTTTGACGCCGCTCAGCCCGGCTTCTGGGGCCGGCTGGCGTCCGCGCTGCCGCTGGTCGCGTTGGCGGCGGGCCTGGTGGCCATCAATGTGATCCAGAACGACAACCGTGCCGAGGAAGTCGCCGAAGTCGACGCCGCATTGCTGATTGACGACCTGCCGCCGTCAGCGTACGCCGATCCTGGCTTCATGCAATTCCTCAATGGCGCCGGTGACCGCACGCCCTGACACCATGCGCGCATCCTGCCTGGCCGTGGCCGCGTGGGTGCTGGGCGCAGCACTGACCAGCGCCAATGCGCAACCGGCGGCCCCTGCCAAAGCCCCGCTGCCTGCCGCTGCAGCGTCCAAAGCCGCCAAAACCACAGGCGGCCCGGCCTGGGGCGAACTTTCGCCACCGCAGCAACAGTCGCTTGCCCCGCTGGCGGCGCAGTGGAGCACGATCAGCGAAGCCCAAAAGCGCAAGTGGATCGCACTGTCGCAAAACTACCCCAAGCTGGCACCCGACGAACAGGCCAAGCTGCACAGCCGCATGACTGAATGGGTGGCGCTCAGCCCCCAGCAGCGCGCTCAGGCGCGGCTGAACTTTGCCGACACGCGCAAGATCCCGCCCGATGACAAGAAAGCCAAGTGGGAGGCCTACCAGTCGCTCACCCCGGCAGAAAAGGCCCGGCTCGCTGCAGATGCCAAACCCAAGGCGGCTGGCGCGGCCGCCGCCGTCAAGCCGGTGTCACCGCAAAAACTGGCCCAGGTTCCGCCCAAAACCACCGCAGACCAGAAGGAGCGTGCCCGCATCGCCGCGCCGCCCGGGCAGGTGGGCCAAAATACGCTCTTGCCGCCAAAGCCGGTCGCTGCCACGCCAGCGCCTGCTTCCCCGCCGTCCAACTGATCCCTTCTGACCGCTGATGAATTTACCGACCGACGCGCGGCCCGACGCGCCGGGCCGTGCTGCGCCCACCCTGCCCGCCCTGTCCACCACGCCCGGCCTGCGCCGGCGCATGGCTTGCTGGCTCTATGAAGGCATGTTGCTGTTTGCCGTCGTGTTCGTCGCCGGCTGGCTGTTCAGCACATTGGGCCAGATGCGCAACGCCATGGATGAGCGCCGTCACCTGCTGCAGGCCTTTTTGTTCGTGGTGTTCGGCATCTACTTTTCATGGTTCTGGGCGCGTGGCCAGACATTGGCCATGAAAACCTGGAACATCCGTGTGGTGGATGCCCTGGGCCGACCGGTCACCCAGTTGCGGGCACTGGCTCGCTACGCGCTGAGCTGGCTGTGGTTCCTGCCACCGCTGGCCGCCATCGCACCCTTCAGGCTGTCGGGTATGGAATCTGTCGTGATCGTGCTGGGATGGGTCTGTGTCTGGGCGCTGCTCAGCCGCTTTCACCCGCAGCGGCAATTCTGGCACGACGCGCTGGCCGGCACGCGCCTGGTCACGTCTGCGCCGATGTCGCGCTAGCACCGTCATGTTGCGCGGCGACAATCCGCTCATGGTCCAAGTCAATCTTCAAAAAACCCGCACCGGCCTGAACCGCGTCTGGCACGCGTTGGGCTATTCCATCGAGGGCCTGCGCGCCGGCTGGGGCGAGACTGCTTTTCGCCAGGAGGCGCTGGCGGCCATCGTGCTGCTGCCGCTGTCATTCTGGCTCGGTCGCAGCTGGGTCGAAACGGCCCTTCTGGCCGGCTCGGTGCTGATCCTGATGATCGTGGAATTGCTCAACACCGGCATTGAAACCGCCATTGACCGCATCGGCCCCGAATGGCACGACCTGTCCAAGCGTGCCAAGGACATGGGCAGTGCCGCCGTGCTGCTGAGCCTGGTGCTGTGCGCCGGCATCTGGGTCGCGGCGCTGTGGCACAGGTTCGCCGTATGAAGCCCGCTTTTTCTGTTTGCGTGTACTGCGGTTCGCGCCCCGGCACGGACGCGGTCTTTGCCGACGTGGCGCGCCAGACCGGGCAATGGATCGGCACCCATGGCGGTCAGCTCGTTTATGGCGGCGGCAACAACGGCCTGATGGGTAAGGTGGCCGATGCCACGCTGGCAGCTGGCGGGCGCGTGGTGGGCGTGATTCCCAAGGCGCTGGTCGAGAAGGAGTGGGCCAAGCTGGACTGCACCGAGCTGCATGTGGTGGACACCATGCACGACCGCAAGCGCATGATGGCCGAGCGCGCCGACGCCTTTTTGGCGCTGCCCGGCGGCATAGGCACGTTTGAGGAACTGTTTGAAGTCTGGACCTGGCGCCAGCTGGGCTACCACGACAAGCCGGTGGGCCTGCTCAACACCGGCGGGTACTACGACGAACTGCTGGCGTTCCTACAGTCCAGCGTGCGCCACGGGTTCATGAGCGACTGGCAGATGGGTCTGCTGCGTACCGGCACCGATGCGCAAACCCTGTTGCCTGAACTGGTACAGACGGCTGGCCTGACAGCCAACCGCGTGAACCTGAGCCAAATTTAAACTGCCGATTCGTCCGTCTCGCCCGTGCGGATGCGCACTACACGCTCCACTGTGGTGATGAAGATCTTGCCATCGCCAATCTTGCCGGTACGCGCGGCCTTGACGATAGCGTCCACACAGCGGTCGGCGTCGCCGTCTTTCACCACGACTTCAACCTTCACCTTGGGCAGGAAGTCCACCACGTACTCGGCGCCGCGGTACAGCTCGGTGTGGCCCTTCTGGCGGCCAAAGCCCTTGACTTCCGTGACGGTCAGGCCGGTCACGCCGCATTCGGCCAGCGCCTCGCGCACTTCCTCGAGCTTGAAGGGTTTGACGATGGCGGTGATCTGCTTCATGAAAAATGTCCCCTATAGAAATTTGCTGGTAATAGGATAGCGCCAATCCTTGCCGAAGCTGCGGTGGCTGACCCTAATGCCCACGGGTGCCTGGCGGCGCTTGTATTCGTTGATCTTGACCAGCCGCGTCACGCGCTGCACATCAGACAGCTCAAAGCCGGCGGCCACCAGCTCGCTGAGAGACTGGTCGTTTTCCATGTAGCGCTCAAGGATCGCGTCCAGGACCTCATAGGGCGGCAGGCTGTCCTGGTCCTTCTGGTCGGGGCGCAACTCGGCGCTCGGCGGGCGAATGATGATGCGCTCGGGGATGGGGTTGGCGCCCGTGCCATACGGGTCATGTTCATTGCGCCAGCGCGCCAGGCGGAACACGGCTGTCTTGAACACGTCCTTGATCACCGCAAAGCCGCCGGCCATGTCGCCGTACAGCGTGCAGTAGCCCGTGGCCATCTCGCTCTTGTTGCCGGTGGTCAGCACGATGCTGCCAAACTTGTTGGACAGCGCCATCAGGATCACGCCGCGAATGCGTGCCTGGATGTTCTCTTCGGTCGTGTCCTCGGGCAGGCCGGCGAATTCGCCCGCCAGCGACGCCTTGAACGCCTCGAATTCGGGCACGATGGAAATCTCGTCGTAGCGCACGCCCAGGCGTGCGGCCATGTCGCGTGCGTCGATCCAGCTGATGTCGGCCGTGTAAGGCGAAGGCATCATCACCGCGCGCACCTTGCCCGCGCCCAACGCATCCACGGCCACGGCCAGCACCAGGGCCGAATCGATGCCGCCTGACAGGCCCAGGATCACGCCGGGAAAGCCGTTTTTGCCGATGTAGTCGCGTACGCCCAGCACCAAAGCATCCCACAGGTCGGCCTCGGGGCTGCGCTGGGGGGCCAGCGTGCCGCTCAATACCGGCTTGGCAGCATCGCTGACCTGCACGGTGAACAAGTCCGTCACAAAACTGGGCGCGCGCCCCGCCATGGTGCCGTCGGCATTGATGGCAAACGAATGCCCCTCAAACACCACCTCGTCCTGGCCGCCGACCAGGTGGGCGTAGACCAGCGGCAGGCCGCAATCGGCCACGCGTTCGCGCATCATCTGCTCGCGCTCGCCGCCCTTGCCCACGTGAAACGGTGATGCGTTGATGACGGCCAGCAGCTGGGCGCCGGCGTCGCGCGCCAGCCGGGCCGGCTCGTCAAACCAGGCGTCTTCACAAATCAGCAGGCCTACCCTCACGCCAGCGGCTTCAAACACACAGGTGCCCTGCCCCGGCGTGAAGTAGCGCCGCTCGTCAAACACCTGGTAGTTGGGCAGCTCGCGCTTGGCATAGGTGGCGATTACCTTGCCCCCCTGCAGCACGCTGGCCGCGTTGTGCCGTTGCTGCACGGCCACGCTGCGTGTGCGCCGGTCACCTCCGGTGGGGTGACCCACCACCACGGCCAGGTCCTTTAACCCGGCCAGTTCGCGGGCCACCGTTTTCACGGCATCATCACAGGCGGCAATGAAGGCGGGGCGCAGGAACAGGTCCTCGGCCGCATAGCCGCAGATGGACAGTTCGGGGGTCAGCAGCAGCCGGGCGCCGTCCGCGTAAGCTGCCCGGGCAGCGTCCACGATTTTTTGGGCATTGCCCGGCATGTCGCCCACGACGAAATTGAGTTGGGCGACACAGAGTTTGAGAGTCATACCAGCAGTGCAATTCAGTTCAAACGATTATGTCATCCGGGTTCTGGCTTCGCCGCTTGCGGTGAATGCCGCTGACTGGAACGCCCTGCTGGCGCTGCAGCCCCATGCCGGCCCCTTCATGCGCCACGAATACCTGGCCGCCCTGCACGAAAGCGGCAGCGCCGTACCGGCCACCGGATGGACGCCGCGTTTCATGACGCTGTCGCGCGGCAGCGAGTTGCACGCCGCCTGCCCCCTGTACATCAAGGACCATTCCTACGGCGAGTATGTGTTCGACTGGGCCTGGGCCAACGCCTATGAGCAGCACGGGCTGGCGTACTACCCCAAGGCGCTGGTGGCGGTCCCCTTCACGCCGGTGCCGGGTGCGCGGCTGCTGGCGCGTGATGCGGCGGCGCGCCAGGCGCTGGTGCGGGCACTGGTTGAATACTGCGGCAAAGAAGGCCTGTCGTCGCTGCACCTGCTGTTCGCCGCTGACGAAGACATTCAAGCCTGCGACGCCAGCAGCCTCATGCAGCGCCACACCGTCCAGTTCCACTGGAAGAACGCAGGTTATGCAGACTTCGACGCCTTCCTCGCCAGTCTGAGCCAGGACAAGCGCAAGAAGATCCGCCAGGAGCGGCGCAAGGTGGTTGAGGCCGGCGTGGTCTTCCGCCACGCACGCGGCACGGACATCTCGGCGCAGGACTGGGAGTTCTTCTACCGTTGCTACGAGCGCACCTACCTGGAACACGGCAACGCGCCCTACCTCACCCGCGACTTCTTTCACCGCATGGCAGCCCACATGCCGCAGCACTGGCTGATGTTCACCGCAGAGCAAGGCGGGCAGCCGATAGCCACCAGCCTGATCGCGCTGGACGGTGCGGGCACCGCTGGTACAGCGTACGGCCGCTACTGGGGCGCGTTGCAGCGCGTGGACTGCCTGCACTTTGAAGCCTGCTACTACCAGCCCCTGCAGTGGTGCCTGGACAACGGCTACACCTGCTTTGAAGGCGGCGCCCAGGGCGAGCACAAAATGGCCCGCGCGCTGATGCCGGTGCGCACCACCAGCGCCCACTGGCTGGCCCATCCCGCCTTTGCCGATGCGGTGCAGCGCTTTCTGGAGCGCGAGGGCCAGGGTATCGACAACTACGTGGACCATCTGGCGCAGCGCAGCCCCTTCAGGGCAGACAAACCCTAGTTCGCGCCGTGCATGAGGTCAGGTAACGTGGCTCCCAAACGGAGACACCATGAAATCACTGAGCGGCCTGGACGCGACCTTCCTGTACCTGGAGACACCTGAAACCCCCATGCATGTGGGCTCGCTCAACCTGTACGAGCTGCCCGTGGGCTTCAAGGGCAGTTTTCACAAGGTGCTGCAGGCCCACATTGCCAGGCGCATGCACCTGGCGCCGGTGTTCAGCCGCAAGCTGGCCTTCATGCCGTTTGACCTGGGACACCCGCTGTGGGTGGAAGCTGACGCGGTAGATCTGGACTTTCACATCCGCAAGGTCAAGGGCACCACCATGACCGTCAAGCAGGCCGAGGCCATGGCCGCAAGGCTGCATGGCGAACTGATCGACCGCGAACACCCGCTGTGGGAGTTTTATGTGTTTGACAGCATCAAGCCGCCGCCGGGCCTGCCCGTCCAGGGCAAGCTGGTGGGCTTTTATTCCAAGATCCACCACGCCGCGCTCGACGGCAAGGGCGGCACCGTGCTGGCCAATGCCGTGCTGGACCTCGGCCCGGTACCGCGCGATGTGCCCCCGCCTGACCCGGCGCGCAAACGCCGCACCGCAGGCGACCTGAAGATCGGCGAAATGATCGGCGCAGTGTTTTCCAATTCACTCACGCAGTACGCCAAGCTGGCCAAGGCGTTGCCCTCAGCCGCGTCCACGCTGGGCAGCACAGTGGCACGCCAATCCGTCAAGGGCGGCGGCAAGGGCATCACCAGCCTGCGGCCCAAGTCCCCCATCCAGCTGGCGCCCAAGACCATCTTCAACACCGGCATCACCACGCAGCGCGTATTTGCCACGGCGAGCATCCCGTTTGCCGATTGCCGCGCCATGGCCAAAGCGGTGGGCGGCTCATTCAACGACATCGTGCTGTGGATCTGCTCGACCGCCCTGCGCACCTACCTGGCCCAACACGCGAGCATCCCCAAAAAGCCGCTGATTGCCGCCATGCCCGTGAGCCTGCGCGAGGAAAACAACAAGGAACTGAACAACCAGGCGTCCATGAGCCTGGTGGACCTGGGCACGCACCTGGCCCACCCCATGAAGCGCATGAACGCCATCATGGCATCCACAGGAAAGGTCAAGCAGGCGCTGGTCAACCTCAAGAGCGTGCTGCCCACCGACTACCCGTCATTCCTGGCGCCGTGGATCGTGGGCGGTGCCGCGCGCGCTGCGCTCAAGACCTATGGCCGCTCGGGCTTTGCCGACCGCTTGCCCATGGTGGCCAACCTGGCCATCAGCAACGTCCCGGGGCCGCAAGTGCCCCTGTACCTGGCGGGGGCCCGCATGCTCACGTTCCACCCGCTGTCCATCGTGATGCACGGCCTGGCGCTGAACATCACGATCCAGACGTATGCGGGCAGTGTGGACTTCGGCATCATTGCCGACAAGAAGGCCGTGCCCCATGTGCAGGACCTGGCCGATGCACTGCAGGCTGCATTTGAAGAAGCCCAAAAGTTGTACGCGTTGGGCCAGGCGTCGGTAGTAACCACTACACCCGAGGTCACCAAGGAGACGAAATCCAAGGCGCGCACCTCTAAAGCGGCGGTTCCTGCCCCTGCAAAAACCACCAAAGCTGCTACCGTGCGGTCAACCAGAACAACAACGGGCAAGCAGACAAACCATGCTCATGGCAACCAAGAAACCTCACGAATCGCTGGACGACCTGCGCGCGCCAAGCCTCGCACTGCTCGCGCTTGAATTTCGCGCGCCCTGGGAATTTGGCGCACTGCTGCCGGCCTGGCCGGCCCTGCAGCGCGCACCCGCGGGCGACGGCCACGACGTCATCGTCTTTCCGGGCTTGAGCGCCAGCGACGCCAGCACCATCCCGCTGCGCCGCTACATCGGCTCATTGGGCTACAAGACACAAGGCTGGAGCCAGGGCTTCAACTTCGGCCCGCGCGCGGGCGTGCTGGACGCCGCCAAGCGCCAGGTGCAGGAAGCCTGCGACAACAGTGGCCGCAAGGTCAGCCTGCTGGGCTGGAGCCTGGGCGGTGTGTATGCGCGTGAACTGGCCAAGGAGATGCCCGACAGCGTGCGCAGCGTCATCACGCTGGGCACGCCGTTCGCCGGGCCACCCCGATCCACCAACGCCTGGCGCATTTACGAGCTGACAAGCGGGCGCAACATCGAGCGCGAAACAGGCCAATACAACCTGCCCGAAGCACCGCCCGTGCCCACCACCAGCATCTGGTCGCGCAGCGACGGTATCGTCGCCTGGCAAGGCAGCTTCCAGCGGCCGGCTGACCACAACCCGCACACCGAAAACATCGAGGTCGTGGCCAGCCACATCGGCATCGGCCTGAACCCCAGCGCCTGGTGGGCCGTAGCCGACCGTCTGGCCCAGCCCGAAGGCGGCTGGGCACCGTTTGACCGGTCAGGCATGTATGGGCTCAAGGGGTTGCTGTACCCCGACCCGCACCGCTAGACGCGTCAGGCGTTCGCCTTGTTGTAATTGGCGATACCGTCCATGATTTCCTTCTTGGCGGCTTCGGGGCCTTCCCAGCCCAGGATCTTCACCCACTTGCCGGGCTCCAGGTCCTTGTAGTGCTCAAAGAAGTGGGAGATGGTCTTCAGGCGCAGCGGGTTCAGGTCTTCGGGTTTTTGCCACTGGGTGTAGATCGACAGGATCTTGTCGGTGGGCACCGCCAGCACCTTGCCGTCTTCGCCGGCTTCGTCTTCCATTTTCAGAATGCCGATGGGCCGGCAGGTCACCACCACGCCGGGGATCAGCGGCACGGGGGTGATCACCAGCACGTCCACGGGGTCGCCGTCGCCGCTGATGGTCTTGGGCACATAGCCGTAGTTGGTGGGGTAGTGCATGGACGTGCTCATGAAGCGGTCCACAAAAATGGCGCCGGACTCCTTGTCCACTTCGTATTTCACGGGGTCGGCGTTCATCGGGATTTCGATGATCACGTTGAACGCGTCGGGAACATTCTTGCCGGGGGAGACTTTGTCTAGTGCCATGGTTTTCTTCTGGGAAGGCTGAGGTTTGAGAAAGATAAGGATTAACCCTGATTTTACTTTCGCCAGCCTTGCTTTCAGGGGCCCTGCCCCGGAAACGTCATGGTTTGCGCTTATATTCCGCCCGTTGGCCAATCGTCTCCGCCAGTTGGGAGCGACGAGGAAGCAACGCAGCGGGGGTACCGCTAGCGTGGCACCCCCTCCAAGCGAAACAACGAAGGAGATTTACAAATGACAGGCAACTCGGCGCTGATTCTGGCGCTCGTCTGCGGGTTCGTGGCCGTTGCATACGGCTTTTGGGCACGCAGCTGGATTCTTTCTCAAGACGCGGGCAACGCTCGCATGCAGGAAATCGCCGCGGCCATCCAGGCCGGTGCGGCGGCTTACCTGGCACGGCAGTACAAGACCATCGCCATCGTGGGCGTGGTGCTGGCGGTGCTGATCGCCATCTTTCTGGACGTCAAGACATCGGTGGGCTTTGTGATCGGCGCGGTGCTGTCGGGGGCCTGTGGCTTCATCGGCATGAACGTGTCCGTGCGGGCCAACGTGCGCACAGCACAGGCCGCCACCCGCGGCATTGGCCCGGCACTGGACGTGGCCTTTCGTGGCGGCGCCATCACCGGCATGCTGGTCGTTGGCCTGGGCCTGCTGGGCGTGACCGGGTTTTACTGGTTCCTCACGGCCGGCGGCATCCCGGCGGATGGCAAGGCCTTTGCCACGCTGCTGAACCCGCTGATCGGCTTTGCCTTCGGCTCGTCGCTGATCTCGATCTTTGCGCGCCTGGGCGGCGGCATCTTCACCAAGGGCGCTGACGTGGGCGCCGACCTGGTGGGCAAGGTGGAAGCCGGCATCCCCGAGGACGACCCCCGCAACCCGGCCGTGATCGCTGACAACGTGGGCGACAACGTGGGTGACTGTGCGGGCATGGCCGCGGACCTGTTTGAAACCTACGCCGTGACGCTGATCGCCACCATGGTGCTGGGCGCCCTGCTGGTGGCCGCTGCGCCAATCAATGCCGTGCTGTACCCGCTGGCGTTGGGCGCGGTGTCCATCGTGGCGTCCATCATTGGCTGCTTCTTCGTCAAGGCATCGCCAGGCATGAAGAACGTGATGCCGGCCCTGTACAAGGGCCTGGCCATTGCCGGCGTGCTCAGCCTGATCGCCTTCTTCTTTGTCACCAAGCAGATGATCCCGGACAACGCCCTGGGCGCCACCGGTGCGCAGATGAAGCTGTTTGGCGCCTGCGTGGTCGGCCTGGCTCTCACCGGCGTGCTCGTGTGGATCACCGAGTTCTATACCGGCACGCAGTACTCGCCGGTGCGCCACATTGCACAGGCGTCCACCACGGGTCACGGCACCAACATCATTGCCGGCCTGGGCGTGTCCATGCGCTCCACGGCCTGGCCGGTGGTGTTTGTGTGTATCGCCATCCTGGTGTCGTACAACCTGGCCGGCCTGTACGGCATTGCCATTGCGGCAACCTCCATGCTGAGCATGGCCGGCATCGTGGTGGCGCTGGACGCCTATGGCCCGATCACCGACAACGCCGGCGGCATTGCCGAAATGGCCGAGCTGCCCGCCAGCGTGCGCGACATCACCGACCCGCTGGACGCCGTGGGCAACACGACCAAGGCCGTGACCAAGGGCTACGCCATTGGCTCGGCGGGCCTGGCCGCGCTGGTGCTGTTTGCCGACTACACCCACAAGCTGGAAACCTATGGCAAGGCCATCACGTTCGACCTGAGCGACCCGATGGTGATCGTGGGCCTGTTCATCGGCGGGCTGATCCCGTATCTGTTTGGCGCCATGGCGATGGAGGCCGTGGGCCGCGCCGCCGGTGCCGTGGTGGTCGAAGTGCGCCGCCAGTTCCGCGACATCAAGGGCATCATGGAAGGCACGGCCAAGCCCGAATACGGCAAGGCTGTGGACATGCTGACCACCGCCGCCATCAAGGAAATGATCGTGCCGTCGCTGCTGCCCGTGGTGGTGCCGATCGTGGTGGGCCTGGTGCTGGGCCCGAAGGCCCTGGGCGGTCTGCTGATGGGCACCATCATCACCGGCCTGTTCGTGGCGATTTCGATGTGCACCGGCGGCGGCGCCTGGGACAACGCCAAGAAGCTGATCGAAGACGACTTTGTCGACAAGGACGGTGTGACCCACAAGAAGGGTGGCGACACCCACAAGGCCGCTGTGACCGGTGACACCGTGGGCGACCCCTACAAGGACACGGCCGGCCCGGCCATCAACCCGCTGATCAAGATCATCAACATAGTGGCGCTGCTGATCGTGCCGCTGGTGGTGAAGTTCCACGGCGGCTGAGCGGCCCTGCCTTCCATTCAAAAGGCCCGCACTGCGGGCCTTTTTGCGTTGTCGACTGCGACTGAAAGTGCGGCCAGCCACCAAGTCGATGCAAGCGACCTCAGGTCAGGGAGTGCCCTGAAGTTCTGCCCGATCCGTCAAGCTGCTAAACAATGTGGAGCGGTTGATCAAGATTTAGAACGCGGAACGACTACATCTGGGTATACCCAAGTTGTCTCCACCCCGGTAGTGCGAACCTTTCTTGTAACCGGAAAATCGTAGAGCAATCGGGTCTGCTGTTGCCTGCTCTCATCTAGCCCATGCCAATAGACGATGCACCCAAGCAATGTTGGCTTCGGCCCTAGGGGCACAATGTCCACGCTCCCAACATCACTGCACAGCTCCGACAGAGCATCCACTACGCCCATTTCACCATCACGCCCCCAAAGCAACTTCGGGTTGATCACCTTTACATGTCCTAATGACTCAAGTTCGTTGTACACCGAGCCAAGTGACCTCTTGGCTTGCTCAACACCGCCTTGCACGTAAGCAGGGTCTCCGAGCAATGCATGCACGTCAGCCAGTGGCCACTGATAGTGTTCAATGAATTTGTTGGGGCGATGCCGGTCGAAGCCTAGTAGCAAAATATGCCGTCGCCTACCACCACGCGTGTGCTCTTGGGCAAACGAGCGATAGCCGTAGGGCTGCTTAATCGCACGCGTAATCACGGGCGGGATAGCATCTGGCTTATCAACCTGCGGGTAACGCTTCGGAGTGGTGTACGCATACGACAGACGAACATTGCCCGCTATTCGCGCCGAACGATGAAGCTGAAAAAGACTGCTACCACTCAAGGTCGTTAAATCCAGCAACAAGTGCTTGCCAGCACAATGAGTACGCATCCATTCCGGCAATTCATGCCACAGGGGGCATTCAGTTCCTTCGTCTGGACGGAACAATGCAAACCGGTCTTTTGCGTCCTTGTCTGACGCATCCTCGTCTGAAGCGATGCGCATCAGCCAGGTAGGCACTCCTGCTCGTTTGGCTTGCTGGGGAAGAATCCCTTCTCGCGGTTCCAAATCTGGCTTTCGGCCTTCTCCGTTGAGCTCTTTACCCAGCAATAACAGGTCAAAACTGGAGAAGCGTTGACTTAACGCATCTTTACCGGCTTCTTCAGCGGGAAACTCAAGCGGATGGTTCTCCAAACAAGCCTCCCTGCTCATCAGTAACTTCACCTCGACGGATTTGAGCTTGAATCTTTGAAAGTATGGACTTGTACTCAGCCTCATTTCCAAGGAAGAGAGTCTTTATGTCAGAGCTGCTTAAGCCCTCCAGCTTCTTTTTTCTACGAAGGGAGATGTTGAAATAAGGCCCGAAGCAAGGGTGCAAAACCCAGTCGTCGAACCGATCATCCCCAGTGCTCTTTTGCTTATTACCAGGTCGACGAAGCAGCACGTTTTCCATCCGACACTCTCGCAATAACTGTCCCAGCTCAACATCTCGACCTGTGTTGAGGTCCGAAATGCTGAAATGATTCATTTCAAACTGACTTTGTCGATGACTGGCATGTGTAGTTGAAAAAATTGCACCCAATCGTTTCACTATGTTCAGCATTTGCTCGGCGTAACGAGGCTTTCCTCGCAAATCGTCAATGTAAAACTGCGCCCTGGCTCGAATCGCATCGTTTTGAATTTCAACCGGAATCGGTAACGTCAGTGATTTCGCACCCCCGGAAGCACTGGCAGAAACCAGCCACTGGTCAACAATCGCACGCAAGTACTCAAGAAAATATCGCACATTTTGACCAGACAAAAGCAACACATCATTTAGGCCGGCGTAAATTTTGTCACCGCCGTATAGACGAACCAACCAGAACAGCCCTGCTCGATGGTAGTTGTGGTACCAGTTTTGTGCTTGCGGCGTCCAGTCCTGAAAAGCATCCACGACGTCGTCCGCAGCCTTGCCTTGATTAATCAGGATTACCGCGACCACTCGCCGGAGAACGGCATCTTCCTGCTCGTCATACCAAAAAAGAAATCTTGGCGTTGTTTTGATCTGGTGCTTATTGATCCAACGCCTCAGCTCGTCTGGTCGGCGACTACGGCCAATCATTCGCTGAGCCTCTTGTTCAGGGGTAAGAGATTCCAACAGCGCACTCAAGTCGCGCTCTGACTCCGACAGTCGCAGGGTACCCATCTGGGGTTGGAGGTTCAACTGTCTATTTGCGATCAACTGCACGTGACGATCAAACTGATCAGCCAACATTCCTTCATCAAGTTTGATGGTTCGAAAATCGTGTGACTCCTGGATGATTTGATCTTTTTCGACCACGGTGCTTTTTGTACGAAGACCCTCGTGTCGAAGAAAATAGCGGAATGTAACTCGATCACTCTTCTTTATTTGTTTTATCCGAGAATTTAAGACTTCTTGTTGGTATGTCTCAAAGTGCTCGACCTCGTCAACCATCACGGCAAACCAGCGATCTCCGAAAACTTGACGCGAATCTGCGAGGAGCACTTCAACAAGCAATTTCATAAGAATATTGCCTTGAAGCTTGATCGGAGAAGCCCCGTCAGAAGGGTTATTTAGGTACCGTCTAATTCTTGAGAAGTGCTCATCTAAAAAGTCAAAAAAAGCACTGCACTCTAGAGTTGATGATTCCTTTCCGGCACCTTCATGTCCAAACTCACGGTAAAGCAACTTAAAAAGTCGTTGACTATCGCACCATGAGGAAATTCCCCCAAACGCATCCAATGCAGCAAGAGCTTTTTTAAGAATCAATATATCCAAGAAATTCGCGAAAAGACGATCAAAATCACGGCGAAGATTCTCATCTCGCGTATTGAATACATTCAGTAAATCTATGTCAAATCGAAAGTACAGCCCAATGCGCTCCGGCATATCTTGGGTTGTTGGGGCTCTTCCCAGTCGCTCCACCACCGTTTCGTAGCTGTAGTGTTTCGCCAGCATGGTTTTGCCAGTGCCGCGATTGCCATATACGTGAACCGGCATAAAGTCCGCCAGTGCACGCGTCACGGCCTCGCCCGGGTCGACAAAGAAGCGAACCAATTCGCTGTTTGAAGCGTAGTCGGCTCGGATCACACTGAACGGATTCATCAGCGTTGGGGATACCGGGTCAGGTCGAGTCTCAGGAGGAGATTCAATGACTCGAATCAGTCGCCCAATCTCACGTGCATATCCGTCTTTCGCGTGCAACAAGTCATCCAGCAACAAGTCCTCACTCATCGCTAAACGAGTGTCGTAAGGCAACTCCACGTCAGCATTTCTCAAATCGGGAGCCACAGGACGAATATGGGTAGACCAATATCCTTCGTTAAATGCCAGAGGTTTGGGGCTCAGCACCAGAACAACGCTCTTGGGTTGCCTCGCGACCGGGTATTGCCCCAGCCAAGCCAACTGAGACTGAGTTCCCAACAAGTTTTGACGGTTGTAGCTCGACACCACCACAAGTACGGCAGCCATCTCTAAAGCCACCACGTAAAACGGGTCAGAGTCACCGGTGCGGGAATCGATCAGCACATCATCAAAACCCAGCCGCTCGAACTCTGCTTTCAGGTGGACAAGGAGCGCGTAGCCACCTGTCATCGCCTTCGACCACTCGAAGCTGCTCAACAGATTGCGATAGGTCTCGCTTTGTGTCATGTCCCCAGCTGGCATCAGGAACAGCTCTCCCTTTGCTGGTGGCAAGTCCGGGCCCGCGCGCAACTCTTGAACCGAACGCACAACGAACTGCTGCAACTCTGGCAAGCCCGTCTGCATGCGTTGTTCATATGCACGACAAAACTCTACGAATCCAGGCCGCGGAACTTGACCATTTCGGGAAAATTGCTCCGCAAACAAGTTGGTGCAATGTTGTCCCGGCGCCTCGAGGTCCAGGTCGATGATCAGCACCTTGCGCCCTCGCCGCGCTAGCTCCGCTGCGCAGTGGGCAAGCGCCATGCTGCGGCCTACCCCGCCTTTGTAGGAGTAGAAGCCGGTTATGCGGCAAGACATAGATCACTCCATCGGGTTGCGCCTGAAGTTTCCGGTGACCGCAGACTCATGCGATTTTGCTCAGGCGCTGCTTTGACCTGAGTTACCCTTTCAAGGCGGTCCGTTGCTAGTTGCAGCGCGCCATCGCAACCAGGGACCAAAGAAGACCATTGTTCCGCCATCAGCTCCAGGACAAGCTTTTTGTCCGCTCGAGAAGATGTCTGCTCCAAGGCATGGATGGCGGCTTGTGCATGGGCCGAAGTAATGGTTTGCCTCAAAGGCGCCAAGGCGATGTCATACAACCGCTCTCGCTGCTTGTCATTTGGCATTGCGGCCACCGCGCGGAATATGTCGAACCAAGGCAATGGGCTCCCGTCGCCGTCAACACAACTCAAAAGTGCCTTCCACAGTGACAACAACCATTGCAACTCTCGCTCGCACGGAGGGTTATTGCGCCCATCGAACAAGCGGGCCATGCTGCTGCCGAACTGGTCGACACACCAAGCCGTGTCAATAAGCTCATGAAGCCGGGCCAACTGAAGCAGCGCGATAGATGCCCGAAGGCGATCATCAGACTCACCGGGGTCAGACAACCATTCGGGGACGGGCCACTGATCTACGGCCCAATCAGGCTTGGGCTCAACGGCATCGAGTGCCACACAAAGCTCAGCTGCTTCGCTAACCACCCTCCAGTGCCCCGTTGACGCCGCCTCGGTCAACGCCTCAGTTACTGCAGCTTGAAAGGCAAGAAACTGATCCTGTCGTTGCTTCCAAACCAGAAAAGACGAGCGCAACAGCCCCCATTGAGGCTCCCCACGCGCTTCACTCCAAGGGACTCCGCGCCCTTCTACCAACCGGTCACGGACAGCCTGCCGGACCTGCTCCGGACTCAAATGAGTCATCTCATCCTGAAAGCTCATGTCGGTGCTCCTGCCGCTTTCCGAATATCCATTTTCAAAGCAGACCAAAAAGCGTCTGGCATATCGTAGTGGGAATGGGCCGTCAAAGGCACCAGGCACTGAGCAGCCTTCAGGTGTTTGCGGGCATCCAGCTGATCGAGCCGGGCGACCCATTCCTTGCATTGCAGGGTTCCAGTGGCGAGATCCCTTGCCAAACCATGGCTAGCGATGGAGGGAATAGATGCCCAGTAGAAGTTGGCATAGCCATGTCGCCAGTCTGGCTTGTAGAGCGGGACGTCGTCATCCACTTCATAAACCAGCCGGATCACCGCCACCGCGCGATCTGCCGGCATGTAGCCAAAGTGCCATAGGCCCAGGATCGACGCTGTGTCGTGCAAGCGATTGGCCTCAAACGGTACTTTCGATTCCACATCCAACTTGTCCCCCAGCCAGATGGCCCTTGGGCTCGGGTAGCTGCTTTCCCGTTGGTGCCACTGTCTCGCAGCCATCAAGAGCTCGCGGGGATCATGGAGGTTCTCGAGGACCTGTTTCTCCAGATCGGCATCTTTCAGTGATGCCACCAGGCGATGTGTCACCAACTGGTGCACACCCACTGAAGGTGCCGGGGTCAGTCCTGTCCATGTCTCGCGCCAACAATGTTGCTGTGAATCTCCGTGTGAGTGGTTGGTCCAACCTTGCACACTCGCACAATCTTGCTTCCAGTTGTGATGTCGTGCAGCTCGATGCAAACGGCGCGCATCCG
This sequence comes from Ramlibacter sp. 2FC, assembly GCA_943372515.1. Classification (GTDB taxonomy): domain Bacteria; phylum Pseudomonadota; class Gammaproteobacteria; order Burkholderiales; family Burkholderiaceae_C; genus RAM1. The sequence goes on from CALRYY010000046.1 coordinate 21,832, forward strand.
ACGTATCACCATTCAAAACCTCGTCATGAGCTGACTTGTCTGCAGCCCAATCGGGTGAGTCCTCGTACCACACAGGATATGGCGCCATTTTCCCTGCCTCTTTAGTCTTATTTATCGATCCATATGGGATGCTCAAGCAAGTCCTCTTTGCTGAGCACCGCAACTGTAGACCCGCGCGTCTTCGATGCACGCCAAGCGAGGCCGTCGGAACTCCACAAGCTCTCAAACACAGCGCTTCGAAACTGAACTGGAACACGAATACGGTAGACACAATCGCTGAAGTGCGAGGTACCACGAAACACCTTGGCAAACTGGGAATGACACGATCTGCCCACCCTTCCCAGCAAAAAATCGCCGGGTTCAACTGTGTTCCATTCCGAGTTGACCACCGCATTTGGCAAGCATAGATTCCCTCGGCCGCTCACCTGGCTAAAGTGGGTGGTATGGAAAAACGGCTCACCCCATTCGCGCAGTTCCGACACGGGGCGTCCCCTTGAGATCTGAGGAGCGAGGTCCTTGAGTTGCAAAGCAACGCGTTGATGTGATAACTCATGACTTGCAATATCCAGCCGCGAAGCCCCATCAGCACTGGATACAGATACCGATCGGTATGTTGGGCATGCGCCAGCAAAGTCAATCAACTCCACCGGATAGGAGGTGCGAGGAATAGAGTTGCGCGCAATGATGGCAAAGGTATTGACTTCGGCCTTTCGAAATGCCCGCCGAGGCAAACGCGCCACCTTGGTTACCGTCATTCTCTGCAGCAGCCATTGCCGAAACGGCAGAAAATGATGCCCGTTGATAAAGCAAGCTGGGAGGATCATGGCCAACTCACCGCCCGTTTTCAGCAGCCGCAGGTTGTGAGCGAGAAATACCGTCTCCGCACGTTGACGAATATGTGCCGACCAATCTGTCGGCATGTCTACACGCTTCAGCCAATAGTCTGCCGTGGTGAGCGGCACATCTCTGAAGGGCGGGTTACACAGCGCAATATCTGCGTGATCAACCCAGTGCGCCAACTCTTCAGGCATTCGCGGAAGCAAAAGATTCGCGCGAACTTGTTCGGCGGCAGGAAAAACGCTCTTCAGCCTAGCCATGGCGACTCGATCAACATCCAACAGCTTGAGATCGATACCGCCCCATCGCCGAATAGCTGCGCCAGCCAAGCTTCCATGACCGGCCCCTACATCCACGACGGAGCGCGGCGACGACGCCCCGATTTCAGAGATCAGGGCATCACAACAATCATCAGACGTAAAAAACTGACAAAGATCCACCGTAACCACCCTGTTATGAGCCGCACTTTCCCAGGCGGGTAAAGGGGCAAACGTTCTACGATGCTATCAGGCCCCTGCAAATCAGCTCAATCCGCCTCAAAGTACTGCGGGCACCGCTGCGCAATCGCATCCAGAAACTTGAGCGGCGACTGGATGTGCACGCGCATCGCCTCGCTGGCCGCCCCGCCGTCGCCGTCCAGGATGGCCTGCACGATCACGCGGTGGTGGTCGATGGCGATGCGGTTGCTGCCCACTACCGGTATGGCCAGGTGGCGGATGCGGTTCATGCCGGTGCGCGCCAGACGCAGCGGCGTCCAGGCATGGGGGTGGCCGGCCAGCACCAGGATCTGGTGGTGAAACTCTTCGTCCGCGCTCAGGTGCGTGGCGTAGTCTTTTTGGGCGCTGGCTTTGGCCTGGCGGCCCACGATCTTCTCCAGCGTGCGGCGTTGCGCCAGCGGGGCCGCAGCAGCCAGCTCAGCTGCGCGGCATTCAATGGCCTCGCGCACAAAGATGGCGTCGGCGATTTTGGCGCGGCTCAGGCGCGCCACAAAGGTGCCGCGCTGGGGCAAGGTCTCCAGCAGCCCCTCAGTCGCCAGCTGGCGAAAGGCCTCGCGCACCGGCGCGCGGCTGACCTGCAGCCCGTCGGACACCGCCTGTTCCGACAACGCCATGCCCGGCAAAAACGTGCAGTCCAGGATCGCGCAGCGGATGGACTCATACACGTCGCGGCCCATCTGGCCGCGCGTGGCGCTGGCGGCGGGCGCGGCCAGTTCGGGAATGGTCGGTCGGGTACGTGCCATGTTGTTTATTTTATTTCGGGATACTAGAATACTAGATAACAACCCTGGAGACAAACCATGACCCTGCCCCGCTCCCCCCGTTCAGCGCGCACGTTCCTGCGCATCGCTGTGTGCACCGCGCTGGCTGCGGCCTGGCCCCTGGCCGGCCTGGCACAGGCCGACTACCCGAACAAGCCCGTCAAGATCATTTCGCCCTTCCCCGCCGGCGGCACCAGCGACGTGATGGCGCGCATGCTGTCCGAAGAGCTGGGCCGGCAGCTCAAGCAGCCCGTGGTGATCGAAAACATCGGCGGCGCCGGCGGCGTGGTGGGCACCGACCGGGGTCTGAAGACACCGGCCGACGGCTACACACTGATCCAGACCGGCGTGGGGCAGAACGCCGTGGCGCACGGCATCAACCCGCGCATGCCGTATGACTCCAACAAGGACTTCATCCACCTCACGCAGGTGCACTCGGGCCCCAACGTGCTGGTGGCGCACCCCAGTGCGCCGTTCAACACCTTCGCAGAATTTCTGGCCTATGGCCGGGCCAACCCGGGCAAGCTCAACTACGGCTACACCCCGGCTGCATCCGGCCACATGGCCATGGAACTGCTCAAGCAGACCGCCAGCACCTGCACCGGGCCCAAAAAAGACATTTGCAAACCGCTGTTCATGGTGGGCATTCCGTATCGCGGTGGCGGCCCGATGATGATTGACCTGTTGGGCGGGCAGATCCCGGTGATGTTCATCAACCAGGACGTGGCCATCCAGCACATCAAGGCCGGCAAGCTCAAGGCCCTGGCCGTCAGCAGCCTGCAGCGCAACCCGCTGTACCCCGATGTACCCACCATCAACGAAGCGGGCTTCCCCGGCTTCAGCGCGCTGTCGTGGTCGGGCATCTCGGTGGCCAAGGGCACGCCCAAGCCCATCGTCGACAAGCTGGAGGCCGCCCTGGTCGCCACCATGAACAACCCGGCCATCCGCGCCAAGATGGAAAGCACCGGCTTTGTGGTGCCGCCGCAGGGCCAGGCTGAATACACCAGATTTGTGGCAGCCGAGCTGGAGCGCTGGGTTCAGGTGATCAAGGTCGCCGGCATCAAGGAATAGTCACTCCATGACCCAGCCCCGCAAAACCTATGACCAGCTGCGCAGCGCGCGCTGGTTCGCGCCGGACGACTTCCGTTCCTTCGGCCACCGCTCGCGCGCCATGCAGATGGGCTACGACCATGCCGATTGGGAAGGCAAGCCCATCATCGCCATCCTGAACACCTGGAGCGACATCGGCAACTGCCATTCGCACTTCAAGAACCGGGTCGAGGAAGTCAAGCGCGGCGTGCTGCAGGCCGGCGGCTTCCCATTGGAGATACCCTGCATTTCGGTGGCAGAAAACTTCGTCAAGCCCACCACCATGCTGTACCGCAACCTGCTGGCGATTGAGGCTGAAGAGCTGCTGCGCAGCCACCCGGTAGACGGCGCCGTGCTCATGGGCGGCTGCGACAAGACCACGCCCGGCCTGCTCATGGGCGCGTTCAGCATGGGTATCCCCTGCATCTACATGCCCGCCGGCCCGATGCTGCGCGGCAACTGGAAGGGCAAGACACTGGGATCGGGCTCGGACGCCTTCAAGTACTGGGACGAACGCCGCGCCGGCAACATCAGCAAGGCGCAGTGGATGGAAATCGAAGGCGGCATTGCCCGCAGTGCCGGCACCTGCATGGTGATGGGCACGGCCGCCACCATGATGGGTATTTCTGAAGCGCTGGGCATGACGCTGCCCGGCGCGTCCAGCATCCCCGCCGTGGACGCCAACCACCAGCGCATGGCCACGCAGTGCGGCCGGCGCATTGTGGACATGGTGTGGGAAGACCTGACGCCGGCCAGGCTGCTGACGCGCCAGAGCTTTGAAAACGCAGTGACGGTGGCCATGGCCGAGGGCTGCTCCACCAACGCCATCATCCACCTGGTGGCGATCTCGCGCCGCGCAGGCCTGCCCGTGACGCTGGACGACTTTGACGCCTTCAGCCGCAAGGTGCCGGTCATTGCCAACATCCGCCCCAGCGGCGACCAGTACCTGATGGAAGATTTTTATTACGCCGGTGGCATGAAGGCGTTGATGAAGACCCTGGCCGACGGCGGCCTGCTGCACCTGGACGCCATGACGGTCAACGGCACCACCGTGGGCCAGAACCTGCAGGACGCCGAGGTCTACAACGACGACGTGATCCGCCCTCTCGCCAAAGCCATCTACAACGAAGGCGCGCTGGCCGTGCTCAAGGGCAACCTGGCGCCTGACGGCTGCGTCATCAAGCCCAGCGCCTGCAGCCCGCACCTGCTCACCCACACCGGCCCGGCCATGGTGTTTGACGACTACCCGTCGCTCAAGAAAGCCATTGACGACCCCGACCTCGACGTCACGGCCGACCACGTCATCATCCTGCGCAACGCCGGCCCCCAGGGCGGCCCGGGCATGCCTGAGTGGGGCATGGTGCCCATCCCCGTCAAGCTGGTAAAGCAAGGCGTGCGCGACATGATGCGCATCAGCGACGCACGCATGAGCGGCACCAGCTACGGCGCCTGCGTGTTGCATGTGTCGCCCGAGTCGTACATCGGCGGGCCGCTGGCGCTGGTGAAGAACGGCGACCTGATCACGGTGGACGTGCCCAATCGGCGCATCCACCTGGAGGTCAGCGATGCCGAGCTGGCCCAACGCAAGGCCGCCTGGACGCCGCCGCCCAAACGCTTTGAGCGCGGCTACGGCCACATGTTCAGCCAGCACATCATGCAGGCGCACGACGGCTGCGACTTCGACTACCTTGAAACCTCGTTCGGCGCGCCCGTGCCCGAGCCCGTCATCTACTGATTGCCCCTCTTCCCATGACACGCATCCTCCAGCACGGCCGGCTTTCGCCTTACCTTGAACAGGCCCTGGCCGCCCAATACGACCTGCACCCGCTGTACAGCGAGGCCGACCCTGCGGCCTACCTGCGCGACCACGGCAGCGAATACACGGCGCTGGCCACATCGGCCCGCTTTGGCGCCGACCGCGCGTTGATGGCCGCCATGCCCAACCTGAAAGTCATCTCCAGCCTGGGCGTGGGCTATGAGACCTTTGACCTGGCCTGCGCGCGCGAGCGCGGCATCCAGATCGGCTACACGCCCGACGTGCTGAATGACTGCGTGGCCGACACCGCGTTTGGCCTGCTGATGGACGTGGCGCGGCAGTTCAGCGCGTCAGACCGCTATGTGCGCCGCGGTGAATGGCCCAAGGCACCCTACCCCTTGAGCACCCGCGTGAGCGGCAAGCGCATGGGCATCGTGGGCCTGGGCCGCATTGGCCGCGTGGTGGCACGCCGGGCCAGCGGTTTTGACATGGACATCCGCTACCACAACCGCAATGTGGTGGCTGACGTGCCCTATACCTACGAACCCACGCTCAAGGGGCTGGCCGAGTGGGCTGATTTCCTGGTCGTGATCAGCGCGGCCAGCGCCGCCACACGGCACCTGATTTCAGCCGATGTGATGCGCGCACTGGGGCCGGACGGCTTCCTCATCAATGTGTCGCGCGGCTCGGTGGTGGACGAACAGGCACTGGTCACGGCCCTGCAGACCGGCCAGATCGCCGGTGCCGGGCTGGACGTGTACGAGGATGAACCGAACGTGCCCCCCGCCCTGTTCGCCCTGGACAACGTGGTGCTGCTGCCGCACGTGGCCAGCGGCACGCATGAGACGCGCCGCGCCATGGCCGACCGGGTGCTCAGCAACTTTGCCGGCTACTTTGCCAACGGCGTCGTGCCGGTGGCCGTGCCCCTGGGCAGCTAAACCAATCAACGGAGATTCCCCATGGCCCTCAAGCCTGAGACCAAAGCCAAGCTCATGACCGTGAGCACCGCCACGCTGTGCACCGCACTGTTCAAGCGCGGCCTGCGCAACCAGTTCATCCAGGACGTGCGGCCCGTCAACACCGACCTGGCTGCCAACCGGCCCAACATGGTCGGTGAGGCCTTTACGTTGCGCTACATCCCCGCGCGTGAAGACCTGAACCCCATCACCGTGTTTCAGGACCGCACCCACCCGCAACGCGTGGCGGTGGAGCAGTGCCCCCCCGGCGCCGTCATGGTGTTTGACAGCCGCAAGGACGCCCGTGCCGCCTCGGCCGGCTCCATCCTGGTCACCCGCCTGATGGTGCGCGGCGCGGCCGGCGTGGTGACGGACGGCGGCTTTCGTGACTCGCCCGAGATCGCAGCGATGCCCTTCCCCGCGTACCACAACCGCCCCAGCGCGCCGACCAACCTCACGCTGCACCAGGCACTGGACATCAACGTGCCCATTGGCTGCGGCGATGTGGCCGTGTGGCCCGGCGACGTGATGGTGGGCGACCGCGAAGGCGTGTTCGTCATCCCCGCCCACCTGGCCGACGAGGTGGCCGATGAGGCGGTGGAGATGACGGCGTTTGAAGATTTCGTGACCGAAGAGGTCACGAAGGGCCGCAGCATCCTGGGCCTGTACCCGGCCACCGAGCAGCAGTCCAGGGACGACTTCGCGGCCTGGCGCAAGGCCAAGGGGCGCTAGGGCCTGTTAACACTATCCCCGGTTTCTCCGGGGTAGTTCTCCGGGGTAGACGCCCGTCGCGGCGGGGCGGCGCTTTCGCCACCAGAGCCCGGCCCCCTTCGGGGTGAGCCGCTGCAGTGCTCGGCCCGGCGATTGATACCTCGCCCCTTCACCATCACCCGTGCGCCGGTCCTTCGCGTATCGCGCCCGGGCTCTTGATCGGTGGCGAAAGCG
>CALRYY010000047.1:0-28434 GCA_943372515.1 Ramlibacter sp. 2FC
CGCAATGCAGCGAGTTCCGCGGCGCAACCGACCCCCGAGCATCGCAGCGGAGTTTTCGCGAAGCGAAAACCGCCGCAGTATGAGCCCCGCCGCACACCGCCTGTCGCCAACCCCGCGAGTGAGATAGCAGGGCCAAGAGCAACTACTTTGCAGTGGGCATCACAAACTCAGCCCCTTTGCCAATCGACTCCGGCCACCGCTGCATGATGGACTTCTGCTTCGTATAGAACCGCACACCTTCTTCGCCATACGCGTGCATGTCTCCAAAAAGCGACTTCTTCCAGCCGCCAAACCCGTGCCATGCCATCGGCACAGGAATCGGCACGTTGATGCCCACCATCCCCACCTGGATGTGCCGGGAGAACTCACGCGCCACATTGCCGTCACGCGTGAAGCACGACACACCATTGCCGAACTCGTGTGCGTTGATCAGGTTCACGGCTTCCTTCAGGTCGTGCACACGCACGCAGGACAGCACCGGGCCAAAAATCTCTTCCTTGTAGATTTTCATGTCCGGCGTCACGTGGTCAAACAACGCGCCGCCCAGCCAGAAGCCGTTGTCGCATCCCTTGCCGGCGCTGGCGCCCTTGAAGCCGCGGCCGTCTACGACCAGCGTGGCGCCTTCCTTCACGCCCTGCTCGATGTAGCCGGTGATGCGCTGGTACGCCGCGCTGGTGACGATGGGGCCCATCTCGGCGTCCAGCTCGGTGCCGTTCTTGATCTTCAGCGTTTTGGCACGCTCGGCCAGCATGGGCACCAGCTTGTCGGCCACGTCGCCCACCATCACCGCCACGCTGATGGCCATGCAGCGCTCGCCGGCCGAGCCATAGGCGCTGCCGATCAGCGCATCCACGGTCTGCTCCAGGTCGGCGTCGGGCATCACCACCATGTGGTTCTTGGCGCCGCCCAGGGCCTGCACGCGCTTGCCGTGGCGCGCACCGGTTTCGTAGATGTAGTTGGCAATCGGCGTGGAGCCCACAAAGCTCACGGCCTTCACGTCGGGGTGCACCAGCAACGCGTCCACGGCTTCCTTGTCGCCCTGCACCACGTTGAACACGCCGTCGGGCAGGCCCGCGCGTTTAAGCAGGTCGGCCATCATCAGGCTGGCGCTGGGGTCGATGGGGCTGGGCTTGAGCACAAAGCAGTTGCCCGCGGCAATCGCCACCGGGTACATCCACATCGGCACCATGACGGGGAAGTTGAACGGGGTGATGCCCGCCACCACGCCCAGCGGCTGGCGCAGCGTCCAGTTGTCGATGCCGGTGGAGACCTGGTCGGTGTAGTCGCCCTTGAGCAGCTGCGGGATGCCGCAGGAAAATTCAACAATGTCGATGCCGCGCGTGACCTCGCCCTGCGCATCGGTAAAGACCTTGCCGTGCTCTGCCGTGATGGCATGGGCCAGCTTGTCGCGCTCCTGGTTCAACAGCTCCAGGAACTTGAACATCACGCGGGCACGGCGGATCGGCGGTGTGTCGGCCCAGGCCGGGAAGGCCGCTTGCGCGGCGGCCACGGCGGCGGACACCTCGGCGTTGTTGGCCAATGCCACCTGGCCGGTCACGGCGCCGGTGGCGGGGTTGAACACATCGGCGCGGCGGCCGCTCTGGCCGGGCACTACACGCCCGTTGATCCAGTGTTCGATGGAGGCCACGGCGGCGGCGGGTCGGGACAGGTCGGGTGCGTTCATGGGAATTCCTTGGGGTGTGTTCGGTGCAGGGCGTCAGTCTATGCGCCACGCGGTGCTTTGGAAATACGGGTTTCCTGATTACATTGTTCAGTTAATCGAACAATCCGGGGCCGCCATGACAACTGCGTTCTCTGACCTTCACCTGCTGGGCGTGCTGGCGCAAACCCGCAGCTACACCCAGGCCGCGCGCCGGCTGGGCATCTCCAAGGCATCGGCCAGCACCCGCATTGGCGAGCTGGAGCGCGCAGCCGGCGTGCCGCTGGTGCGGCGCACCACCCGATCGGTGGGGCTGACCGAGGCGGGGCTTCAGCTGGTGTCTGAAACACAGGGCGCATTCGAGCGCATTGAGCAGAGCTTTGCCGGTGTGCGCGACCTGGCGGGCTCGCCGCGCGGGCTGGTGCGGGTGACAGCGCCGGTGGCGCTGGGCCGCCAGCATGTGGCGCCCACGCTGACGGCCTTCCTGCGGCGCTATCCGGAGATCCGCATCGAGCTGGACTTGAGCGACCGTTTTGTCAACCTGGCGCAGGAAGGCTTTGACCTGGCCCTGCGCCACACGCAGGCGCCGCCGGATACCCATGTGGCCTGGGAGCTGTGCGCGTCACGCTCGCTGCTGGTGGCCAGCCCCGCCTACCTGCGCCGCCAGGGTGTGCCCGACCACCCGTCGCAACTGGCCACGCATCAGTGCCTGCTGTACCTGCGCGACGGCGGCAGCCAGAGCTGGTCGTTTGTGCGCGATGGCGTGCGAAAGAACGTCGAGCAGGTCGTGGTGCCGGTCAACGGGCCACTGCGTGCCAACAACAGCGAGGTGCTGCGCGACGCCGTGCTGGGCGGGTTGGGTCTGGGGCTGTTGCCTGACTTCAGTGCGGCGGCGCACCTGGACCCCAAGCGGATGGTCCCGGTCTTGTCACGCTGGCGGCCGCAGGGCTTTTTTGGCGAGCGGCTGTACGCCATTCGCCCGTGGGCGCCGCAGGTACCGCGAGCCGTTCAGTGCCTGGTGGATCACCTGCGTGAATGCTTTCGTTCGGGTTTCGATATCAAGGGGCCTGAGTGACAATGGTTGTTACTAAAACGGCGCGCCTCGCATAGGGTGGAGCGCCGCAATTCCAGATTGGCAATGATGTTGACGGGACGAATTTGTGTGGGGCAATGGCTGCGCCTGGCTGTGCTGATGGTGGCGGCGTTGCTGTGTGCCGCCACGACCGTCCTGCACGCCCAGGTTTGCGGCGTGCCGGGCCACCAGGGCCTCGTGACCACCGCCAGCCTGGCGCCCAACACCTACTATGCCGGCACGGGCACCCCTGGCGCGGGCACCAATGCCATCACCCTGGCCACGGGCGCCAACGCCACGCGGGGCGTCGCGACCAACCTGCTGGCCGGTGACCTGGTGCTCATCATCCAGATGCAGGACTCCAGCGGCTCGCTGGAGGGCAACTACGAGTACGCCGTGGTGACCGTGGGCGGGGGTGTGGGCGCCACGATCCAGCTGGGCGCGCCGCTTGCCAACTCCTACGCGCAAAACGTGGCTGCGGGCACCATCCGCACCTTCCAGGTGGTGCGTGTGCCCCAGTACTCGGCCGCGACCCTCTCGGGCACGGTCAACGTACTGCCCTGGTACGTAGACCCCGTCACCGGCTTTGGCACCGGCGGCGTGTACGCGGTCGACGTGGCCGGCGCCTTGACCATGAACGGCGTGACCATCAACGCGATGGGCAAGGGCTTTCGCGGCGGGCGCGGTGTCAACAGCGCCCAGAACCGCGCCGGCGGCACGCCGTTTGACGCCAGCTACACCTGTACGCCGGCCACCCTGAACGGTGGGTTCAAGGGTGAGGGAACCGAGGGCATCCCGCAGCAGGTGTTTGGCTACAACATTACGGGGACGGCCGGCGGCACGCTGACCTATGACGCAGCCGGTCAGCTGTTCAACGCGGGCCAAGGCTATCCCGGCGGCTCCTGCGGCCAGGCGTCACTGGGCAACGCCGGCGGCGGTGGCAATGACGGCGTCCCGCCGGCGCAGACCAACGGCCTGAACTCGGGCGGTGGCGGTGGTGGTAACGCCGGCACGGGGGGTATTGGCGGCAACTCGTGGAACCAGAACGACAACCCCAACGCCACCTACAACAACCCCACCTCGGCCGCCCTTTCCGGCGTGGGTGGGTTTGACGCAGGCGGGCGTGGCGGGCTGGGTCTGTCGCCGGCGGTCACAACCCGTGTGTACCTGGGCGGCGGCGGTGGGGGCGGCGGCTCCAACAACGGCACGACCGACTCCGTCATCACCTTCCCCCCCAGCAATCTGGCCACGGCCAACGGGGCCAACGGCCCGCTGACTTCATCGGGTGCGCCTGGCGGCGGCATGGTGCTGATTCGCGCGGGCACCATCGCGGTCAGCGCCGCCAGCACCATCAACGCTTACGGGGTTCGCTCTTACAACAAGAGCCCCGTGGGCGCGACCGACGCGGCTGGCGGCGGCGGCGGGGGTGGCACGGTGATCATTGACGCACCGGCCACCGCGTCTGTGGCCAACCTGGCGATCAATGCCGGCGGCGGCATTGGCGGCAACTCCAATTATTTCAACCACGGCCCTGGCGGTGGCGGCGGCGGTGGCTATGTGGCCACCAGCTTCACCGGCGCGACCATTGATGTAGCGGGCGGCGCTGCGGGTACCGACGGCTGCTGCGCCGGTACCGCCGGCAACCTGAGCCCCAAAAACTACCGGGCCGCCGCAGGTGCCAACGGCACGTCGCTGACCGGCAGCGCGGGCGTGTTGCCACCCGGTTCGGGCGCCAGCGCCCGCTGCCTGCCCAACCTGACCGTGACCAAGATAGCCAACACGCCGGCCATCAGTGCGGCAACCGGGGCCACGGCGTCGTACACCATCAACGTGCGCAACACGGGCGGCGCGGCCACCAATGTGTTCCTGTTTGACACCAGCCTGCCGCCGGGCTGGGTGTACCGGACCGCAACGCCAGCGACCACCTATGCGTATTCACCCGCACCGCCGCTGGCCGGCGGTACATTTGCGGCGGGGGCCGAGAACACCACGGCTGCAACCGTCGCCCTGCCGCCCGCACTGCCCATCACCACGTTGGCCACCACCAATTCGATCACAGCGGTGGCGCTGCGGGCCGACGCTGCAGCACCGGGGCGCGTGTCCACCGCAGGGCAGGGCAGCGTGACTTTCGGCAGCTTCTTTGTCCCGCAAAACGGCAGCATCAGCGTCACCTACGGCGTGACCATACCCGACACCGCCACAGTCGGCACATACCACAACCCGGCGGGTGCGATCTTCCTGGACCCCACGCGCAACGTCGCGACCGCACGCATGGTGGCCATGGCCACCGACGTCAATGCCAACCGCAACACGCTGTCCTATTCGTCCAACACCAGTTTCCAAAGCGGCGGCACCACCACCATCCCGGGCAGCCACCACAGCGGCCTGGTGGCCGGGCCTACGACCGACGATGTGGTGCTGCTGGCCGACCTGAGCATTACCAAGACCGCATCCGCGACGGCCACCGTCAACACCGCGTTCACCTACACACTGGTGCCGCGCAACAACGGGCGGGCACTGGGGGTCCAGGCGTACGCGGCGACGCAGGCAACGCCCCTGGCCGACGGCGCGGCCATCGGCGCGGCCATCGGTGCGTCGCCGCTGACGCTGACGGACACACTGCCCGATGGCATGCGCATGACCACCACCTTCGTGGGTACGGGCTGGACCTGCAGCGGCACTGCCACGGCCGTGTGCACCCTGCCTGCAGCCACGGCGTTCCCGCGCGCGGCGGCCACCAATTTCCCGACACTGACCGGCGTGGTGTCGGCCACCTGCGGGGACTCCGGCGCCAAGCTCAACACGGTGCAGATCCAGCAGGCCACCGGCGCGCTGCTGACAGCCAACAACACCGGCACGGCCTTGACGACCCTCTCGCCCGCGTGCACCACCGCCACGCTGACCATCAGCAAGACCAGTAGCCCCACCGGAATACTGCTGACCGGCTCGACCGTGAGCTACACGCTCACCGTTGCCAACCTGGGGCCATCCAACGCGCCGGGCGCCATCGTGATGGATACGCCGGGTGCAGGGCTGAACTGCACCGCTGGAACGGTCAGCTGTACCGTGTTGTCGGGAACGGCGTCATGCCCGGCCTCGCCGACGGTGGCAGCCCTGACCAACACCGGCCTGACCATCACACCCAACTTCAATGCCGGTTCAACCGTGGCATTTGTGGTGACCTGCCTGGTGGACGCTACAGGCCTTTAGCTGGCACGCACACCGGCATGGTCAGCAGTATTTGCGCCATGCCCTTGCCCAACGGGTCGTTGCGCAGGCTGGCCATGCCGCCGCCGTCCAGCGCCTGTTCGCATACGAAGTTCATGGCGTGAATGCCCGGTACGTCGTAGCGCGTGACCGGCCCGTGCACCAGGTGAGCCAGCCACTGCGCCACGCGTGCGGGCGTGAGCTGGGCCTGAAGCAGGGGCAACCATTCAGGCCGCCGCGCAATGATGCCGATGTTGGACGTGTTGCCTTTGTCACCGCTGCGCGCCCAGGCCAGCTGGATGAGCGGAACCTCCACCGTTGCGCCGTCTGGCGCAGTGCCGGGGTGTGTGCCGGGGTGGGGATCGGCAACCACATCCTGTCCACCCGGCACCTGCACCGCATGCAGCACCCCGTCCACATCCACCACAGGCTGCAGGCGCTGCTTGTCCAGCAAAAACGCAAACTGCCGGATGCATGGCGCCGGGCTGGGCCGGCCTGCCGCGCCCGTGGTGCCGGGTGACCAGCTGGTACCGGCAGGTGCGATCTCGCGCGCAAACAATTCCAGTGCTGCTTTCACCGGGTGCATCACCGCCAGGTGCAGCACCGCCTCGCGCACGTGGGCGGTCTGTGCGTGCGGGCCGAAGTTGCCCGCCTCGCTGCCCAGCACCTCGATGTGCGTGCGGCTGTAGTCCGGCAGGCCCACCTGCGCAAACAATGCGCGCGTGCGCGCCAGGATGGCCTCGCCTGTGCGGCGCGCCTTGCGCGCGGCGTCCACGCCCACCACGGTGAGCTGGCCCGTGCAGCGAAAACCGTCCAGGTACGTGGACGACACCTTGTAGGAGGACCCCGGGGCTCGCCCGCGCGCGCCGCGCACGTCCACGCGGTGCTCGCCTGACTGCTGCAGCGTGACCCCGGTGAAATCGCAGCGCACATCGGGCAACAGGTAGCTGCGCGGGTCGCCTATCTCGTACAGCAACTGCTCGGCGATCACCGCGCAATTGACCAGGCCGCCCGTGCCGGCGGGCTTGGTGGCGGTGAAGTGGCCGTCGGCGTGGCATTCAATGACCGGGTAGCCGATGTGGGGCCAGTCGGGGACCGATTCCCAGTCGGTGTGCAGGCCGCCAGTGGCCTGACAGCCGCATTCGATGATGTGGCCGGCCAGGCAGCCCTGGGCCAGGCGGTCGTAGTCGTCGGCTGACCAGCCAAACTCATGCATCAGCGCGCCCAATGTCACGGCGCTGTCCACGCAGCGGCCGGTGATGACGATCTGCGCGCCTTCGTCCAGCGCGCGCCGCACGGGCAGGGCGCCCAGGTAGGCGTTGGCGGTTAACACCTTCGGCGGTAACACAGTGCCGCTTTGCAGCTCGCGCACGTCTTCGCCGCGCAGCGTGTCCACCAGCGGCATCACGTCGTCGCCCAGCACCACCGCCACCTTCACCGCCACGCCCTGCTCGGCGGCCAGGGCGCGAATCGCCTGCGCACAGGCCTGCGGGTTGACGCCGCCCGCGTTGCTGATGACGCGGATGTTTTTTGCCGCCACGTCTTTCAGGATGGCTTTCATGGTGACCGTCACAAAGTCGGTCGCATAGCCCAGCTCGGGGTTCTTGCCACGCGCCGCGGCCAGGATGGACATGGTCAGCTCGGCCAGGTAGTCAAACACCAGGTAGTCCACCCCTGCAGCCACCAGCTGCGGCGCGCCCACACTGCTGTCGCCCCAGAAGCCGCTGGCGCCGCCGATGCGAATCACTTTGCCGGTCATCACTGGCCTTTCCACTCGGGCTTGCGTTTTTCCTGAAATGCCTTCTGTCCTTCCTTGGCATCTTCAGTGAGCGTGAACAAGGCAATCTGGCTCTCGGTAAAGCTCATGCTTTCCTCAAACGCCATGGCCTCGATCTTTTTCATCGTGTACAGGCCGCGGCGGATGGCCGCAGGTGATTTGTCCAGCAGGCGGTCCAGCAGCCACTGCAGTTTGGCGTCCACATCGTCGTCCACGTAGTTCACCAGGCCGTATTGCAGCGCCTGGGCTGAGGTGATGGGCTCGCCGGTGATGCACATCTCGGCCAGCGTGCGCCGGGGGATCAGGTGCTGCAGCACGCTGAGCACCTGCGCCGGGAACACACCCACCTTCACCTCGGGCAGGCCGAAGATGGCATGGCTGGCTGCCACGGCCATGTCGCACATCGACAAAAGGCCCATGCCGCCGGCCATGCAGGCACCGTTCACGCGGGCCACCAGTGGCACGTTGCTGGCGCGCGCCACGCGCAGCAGCGCAGCCAGGTGGCCGTACGGTTCTGAATAGTCGGTGGTAAAGGCGTTGGCCGACTGCAGGTCGGCACCTGCGCAAAAGGCCTTGGCTCCCGCGCCGGTGATGACGATGGCGCGCACCGAGCGGTCTGTCTGGGCCGCCGTGATCGCCTGGGCCATGCCGGCCAGCACGCCGTGGCTCATGGCGTTGCGGCGTGCCTCGCGGTCAATGGTGAGCCAGAGCACGGGGCCGCGCTGCTCGGTGTGCAGCTCGTGCGCGGGCTGCGATGAGTTCGTGGGATCGGTCATGCTGTCTCCTGCGGCCGCGCGTCGGGCGTCCTTTTCCTACACCACTGTACATGGGCAACGGGTACGATGGCAGTCCCGCCCACTTCGACCCATTTCTGATGGAGCCATCCACGCCCCGCACCGAAAAGCAGGACGCCGCCGACGGCGCCCGCCTGCGCGTGCTGGGGGCCTGGACGGCGGGGCATTTTGCCGATGCGCAGATGTACCGCAGTGCCGTCGCGGCACTGGCCGACGCGCCGGCGGGCACCGGCTGGGATCTGCGCGAGGCCGACCAGATCGACCACCTGGGCGCCCAGTTGCTGTGGAACCACTGGGGCCGCCAATGGCCCCAGCAGCTTGAAACCGAGCCCGCCCAACGCGCCGTACTGGAGCGGGTGGCCCAGTTCACGGTCGACCTGCCACCGCGCGGCCGCCTGACCCGGGCCGAACGCTTTGAGGGCCTGGGCGCCACCGTGCTGCTGGTGGGGCGCCACATCCGCAGCTTTGTGCGGCTGGTGGGCCAGCTGATGATCAACGTGGGCCGTCTGGCACGCGCACCGCACCACGGCCCCTGGCGCGATGTGTCGGGCCACCTGTACCGCATCGGGGCCACGGCGATGCCCATCACGGCGCTGGTGGGTTTTCTGATTGGCGTGGTGCTGGCGTACCTCACGTCGCAGCAGCTCAAGCAGTTTGGCGCCGATGCCTTCATCGTCAACATCCTGGGCGTGTCGCTCATCCGCGAGCTGGGGCCCATGCTGGCGGCCATCCTGATCGCCGGGCGCTCGGGCTCGGCCATCACCGCGCAGATTGGGGTGATGCGCGTGACCGATGAGCTGGACGCCATGCGCGTGATGGGCATCTCGCACAGCTGGCGGCTGGTGATGCCGCGCGCCATGGCGCTGGCCCTGGCCATGCCGCTGATCAGCGTGTGGACCACGCTGGCGGCGCTGGCTGGCGGCATGCTGGCGGCCGATTTGTCCATGGGCATCACGCCGCAATATTTCTTCAATGCGCTGCCGGCCGCGGCCAGCATCAACAACCTGTACCTGGCCACGGCCAAGTCGGTGGTGTTTGGCGTGATGATCGCGCTGATCGGCTGCCACTACGGCCTGCGCGTCAAGCCCAACACCCAGAGCCTGGGTGAGGGCACGACGGCATCGGTCGTTGCGTCCATCACCGCGGTGATCCTGGTCGACGCGCTGTTTGCCATTCTGTTCAAGGACGTGGGCGTATGACGGACGACAAGAACGTCATCGAAATCCGCAAGCTGTGGACCGAGTTCCCCGGGGCCGAGCGCAACTTTGTCGTGCACCAGGACCTGGACCTGGACGTGCAGCGCGGCGAGGTGTTGTCGCTGGTGGGCGGCTCGGGCACGGGCAAGACCGTTTTGCTGCGGCAGATCCTGGGGCTGGAGATGCCGTCGCGCGGCGAGATCCGCGTGCTGGGCCAGCCGCCGGGAGGCCTGGGCGACCGGGGCGCGGCCAGCCGCGTGGGCATGCTGTTCCAGCACGGGGCGCTGTTCTCGGCCTTCAGCGTGCTGGACAACATTGCCTTTCCGCTGCGCGAGCTCAAGACGCTGCCGCCCGGGCTGATCCGCGACGCGGCGCTGGTCAAGCTGCAGATGGTGGGCCTGGGCCCCGAGCATGCCGACAAGATGCCCGCCGACCTGTCGGGCGGCATGATCAAGCGCGTGGCGCTGGCGCGTGCCCTCATCATGGACCCGCCATTGCTGCTGCTGGACGAACCCACCGCCGGGCTGGATCCGGAAAGCTCGGACAGCTTCGTCACGCTGCTGCGCTCGCTGCACCGCGACCTGGGCCTGACCGTGGTGATGGTCACACACGACCTGGACACACTGTTTGAGCTGAGCACGCGCATCGCCGTGCTGGCCGACCGCAAGGTGATCGTGAACGGCCCGCCGAAGAAGGTGATCGCGTTCCAGCACCCTTTCATCCATCATTTTTTCCTGGGCGAACGGGGCCAGCGCGCGATGGAGCTGCTGCGCGAATACCCGTTTGCCGTCTAGAAAGCGAGCATCACCATGGAAAACAAATCCCATGCCCTGGCCGCCGGCATCTTTGTGCTGGTGGCCAGCGCGCTGCTGGCGGCGCTGGCCGTCTGGCTCACGCGCGACCAGGGGGAATACCACCTGTACGAAATCTCCACCAGCGAGATCGTCAGCGGCCTGCAGCCGCAGGCCCCCGTGCGCTACCGCGGCGTGGACGTGGGCAAGGTGGCCTCCATCGGCTTTGATCCGCAAAAGCGCGGCAACGTGCTGGTGCGCCTGCAGGTGGACGAGGCCGCGCCCATGACGCAAGCGACCTTTGCGCAGCTGAACTTCCAGGGCGTGACGGGCCTGGCCTTTGTGCAGCTGGACGACGGCGGCAAGGCGGCCGAGCCGTTGCCGCACAACGACGACCAGCCCCCGCGCATCCCGCTCAAGCCCAGCCTGTTTGGCAAGCTGGCCGAACGCGGCGAGGTCATCATCGACCAGGTGGAAAAAATCACGACCCAGATGAACAAGCTGCTGGCTGACGACAACCAGAAGCGCGTGGCCACCGCGCTGGAAGGCGCGGCCCAGGCCACGCAAAACGTTGCAACCCTGTCGGCCCGCATGCAGGTGGTGCTGGACGCCCAGCTGGGGCCGGAACGCGTGAATGTGCCCGCGCTGGTGAAAGAGACGACGGCCACCATGAAAGAGGCTTCGGCGACCATGAAGTCGCTGCAGGCCACGTCTGACAAGGCCGGCCAGGCGGTGCAGGAGGTGACCAGAACCGCACAACGCCTGAACGAAAAAGACGGCCCGATCGACCGCCTGGCCGAAGGCACCGAGGCGCTGTCGGCCGCCGCCGATGCGTTCAACGCCGCCACGCTGCCGCGCATCAACCAGGTGACGGACGAAACATCGCGTGCGGTGCGCCGCCTGAGCCGTGCGGCCAACTCGATCAATGACAACCCGCAATCGCTGATTTTTGGCAACGGCGCGGCCAACCCCGGCCCCGGTGAGCCTGGCTTTGCGGCACCCCAGGGAGGTACCCGATGAAACCACGCTCCACTGCCCTATGGGTTGCCACGCTGGCAGCCGCGCTGCTGGCCACCGGCTGCGCCGGGCCCGACCGGCCGGTTCGCTCCACCCTCTATGACTTTGGCCCGGGCGCCACGCAGCCGCAACCAGCCAACCGCATGGCGCCATTGCCGCCCATTGCGCTGGCCGACATCGACGCGGGCGGCGCGCTGGACACCAGTGCCATGCTGTACCGGTTGGGTTATGCAGACGCCAACCAGCTGCGGCCGTATGCCCAGGCACGCTGGACGGCCGCCCCCGCCCAGCTGGTGCGCCAGCGCATACGCGAACAGCTGTCGCAGCGGCGCGTGGTGCTCAACACAGGCGAAGGCGCGGCGCTGCTGCGGTCGGGCGGCGTGGCGCCGCGCGTGCTGCGCCTGGAGCTGGAGGAATTCAGCCACCTGTTTGAATCCCCCACGCAAAGCAGCGGCGTGGTCCGCCTGCGCGCCACGCTGGCCGAGAACACCCCCTCGGGTGAAAAGCTGCTGGCCCAGCGCGTGGTGATCGTGCAGCGCCCCGCGCCCACGGCGGATGCGCCCGGCGGCGTGCGCGCGCTGGCCGCCGCAACAGATGCCGTGGCCGAGGAGCTGTCCCAATGGCTGCAACAGGTGCCGTGAGTACACCGGTGGCAGCCGCGCTGGCGCCTGCCGGGCCGTGTGAAAACCTGTCGCAGCGGCCCGACCTGCTGCGCAACTCGGCGCTTCTGCAGGACTTCACCGCAGCCGAGGCCGACGTGCTGGGAACGGCCATGCAGCTGGTGCGCGCAGGCCCCGGGCAAGTGCTGATTGCCGAAGGCACAGTGGATGACTGGATGATGTTGTTGCTGGCCGGCACGGTGGACGTGACCAAGCGCAAGGTGGGCGCCGAAAGCGACGGTGATGAAGCCGGCGACACCACCCGCCTGGCCGTGATCCGCCCCGGCGCGGTGATCGGCGAGATGTCCATGCTGGACGGCGAGCCGCGTTACGCCACCTGCACCGCGCTGGACGATGTGGAAGCCGCCGTGCTGACGCGCGCGGCCGTGGGCCAACTGATCCACGACCACCCGGCCGTGGGCGCCAAGCTGCTGGTCAAGATCACGCAACTGCTGGCGCAGCGGCTGCGTAATACGAGCAATCAGCTGGTCAAGAAGCTGCAGGTAGCGCCGGCCCTTAGCGGCTGAGCGCCGGGAACAGCTTGACCAGTCCGTCGGCCATGACCTCCACCGCCAGCGCAGCCAGGATCAGGCCCATGAGCCGCGTCATGACGTTGATGCCGGTCTTGCCCAGCACCCGCGCAATCGGCTGCGCCAGCGCAAAGCACAGGGCCGTGGCCAGGCCGATCACGATGCCGTAGCCCACCAGCGTGCCCAATTGCCAGAAGGTCTTGGCTTTTTCGGCGTAGATCACCACGGTGGACATGGTGGCCGGGCCGGTGAGCAGCGGGATGGTCAGCGGCACCACGGCGATGCTGGCGCCCATGGCAGCCTTTTCGGCGCCTTCTTCCATCTCGTTGGTGTGGGGCTTGGCCTCAGCCGGCTGGGCGTTGAGCATGTTCAGCGAGCTGATCAGCAGCAGCATGCCGCCGCCCACCTGAAAGCTCGCCAGCGAAATGCCAAAGAACTCCAGGATCCTCAGGCCCGCCAGCGCGCTGGTGGCAATGACCACGAACGCGCTGAACGAGGCCGTCCAGATGGTGCGACGGCGTTGCGCGCGGCTGAAGCCCTGCGTGTAGTGAATGAAAAACGGCACGATGGCCAGCGGGTTGACGATGGCCAGCAGCGTGATCAGGGGCTTGAAGTCCATCAGCCTTCCCTTGCCAGCACGGTCGGGTCAGGCGTGCGGCGCTGGAACATGCCGTAGCCTTCCATGTGCAGCACCTTGTCTCCGTCCTGGTTGAACATTTCCCACACGGTCTGCACCAGCCCCACGTCGGCGCGTTTGCGCAAGGGGCGGGACTCCACGATGGTGTGGCGCAGGCTTAACGTGTCGCCCGGGTACACGGGCTTGAGCCATTTCAGGGTTTCCAGCCCCGGCGAGCCCATGCTGGCGGCGCGGCACAGGAAGTTGTCCACCATCAGGCGCATGGCCAGGCTGCAGGTGTGCCAGCCGCTGGCGCACAGGCCGCCAAAGATCGACGCCTTGCCTGCGGCCTCGTCCAGGTGAAAAGGCTGGGGATCAAACTGCCGGGCGAAGTGCATGATGTCCTGGGCGGTGGGCGTCACGCTGCCCAGCTCCATGGTGCTGCCGGGTTCCAGGTCTTCCCAGTAGATGGTGATGTGGGGTGGGGACATCAGCGGCCTCCTGAAACGTCGATAAGGGACATGGTGGTGTAGCTGGCGTCATCGGACAGCAGCCAGACGATGGCCTGCGCCACTTCGTCTGCCGTGCCGCCGCGCTGGACACGTTGACGATGCTGCCGCCCGCACCGCCGTGGCGGGTGCTCATGCGGCGCACGGCCTCGCGCGCGCACAGGAACGAGCCCAGGATGTTGATGTCGAACATGCGCTTCAGGCGCGCCAGGCCCATGTCTTGCACGCGGCTGGTCACGTCCACCACGCCGGCGTTGTTGACCAGCGCATCCAGCCGGCCCCACTGTGCGTCAACGGCAGCAAACATGGCCAGCACCTGGGCCTCATCGGCCACGTCGGCCTGTACGGCGAACGCGGTGCCGCCGCTGGTGTTGATCTGCTGCACCACGGTCTGGGCTGCGTCTGCGTTGGATGCGTAATTGACCGCGACGGCGAAGCCCTTGGCCGCAGCCAGCAACGCCGTGGCGGCGCCTATGCCCCGGCTGGCGCCGGTGATCAGAACGGTCTTTTTGTCGGTCTTGGCCAAAACCTGTCTCCTGCAGGACTTCCGTGGGTAAGCTACAACCCGCATTACAGCACCCCGCACGCCCGGTGCCATCCGCACAACTGAGGAGACACGCTTGAGCCACACCATTGACTATTACTTTGCCCCGCAAAGCCCCTGGACCTACCTGGGCCACGACCGTTTTGTGGCCATCGCCCGCGCAGCCGGCGCAACAGTGCGCGTGCTGCCGGCCGACCTGGGGGCCGTGTTTTCGGTCTCGGGCGGGCTGCCGCTGGGCAAACGGGCACCCCAGCGCCAGGCCTACCGGCTGGTGGAACTGCGCCGCTTTTCGCAGCACCTGGGCCTGCCGATGAACATCCAGCCGCAGTTTTTCCCCGTGGCCGGTGACGATGCCGCCCGGCTGATCATTGCCGTGGACCAGCATGACGGCGCAAATGCCGCGCTGGCCCTCAGCGGCGCCGTCTTTCGCGCCTGCTGGGAGCAGCAGCGCAACATGGCCGACGCGCCCACGCTGGCGGCGCTGCTGGCCGAATGCGGGTTGCCGGCGCAGCGGCTGGACGAGTCGCGCGGCGCCGACGTGCAGGCCCGCTATGAAGCCAACACCCGCCAGGCCATTGACGTGGGCGTGTTCGGTGCGCCAAGCTATGTGATCGACGGCGAGATTTTCTGGGGCCAGGACCGTCTGGATTTCGTCGAACGCCACCTCAACAACCCGCAAAAAATCCAAGGAACCTGACCCATGGGCCATTTCATCGAACTCAAGGCCGCTGACGGCACCGCGTTTGCGGCCTATGTGGCGCAACCTGCGGGCCAAACGCGCGGTGCCGTGGTCGTGCTGCAGGAAATCTTTGGCGTCAACGCGCACATCCGTGCGGTGGCTGACGGCTACGCGGCTGACGGCTACCTGGCCGTGGCACCCGCCACCTTTGACCGCGTCAAGCGCAACGTCGAGCTGGGTTACACGTCCGATGACATTCAAGCCGGCGCTGCGCTGAAGGCCGAGGTAGAAGCGCTGCCAGCGCCGGGCGTGCTCCAGGACATCCAGGCCGCGATTGACCATGCGGCCAAAGCCAGTGACGGCGGCAAGGTGGGCATCGTGGGCTATTGCTACGGCGGCCTGCTGTCGTGGCGTGCGGCCTGCGAATTGCGCGGCCTGAGCGCCGCCGCGCCGTACTACGGCGGCGGCACCACAACCATCCCGGGCGAGGTGGCGCGCAGCCCCAAAGTACCGGTACTGGCTCACTATGGCGATCGCGACAAGCACATCCCGGTGGACACGGTACAGGCGTTCAGCCAGGCGCACCCCGAGGTCACCGTGCACGTGTACGAAGCTGACCACGGCTTCAACTGCGATCACCGTGGCTCGTACGACGCCCCGGCGGCCAAACTGGCGCGCGAGCGCACGCTGGCGTTCTTCAACCAGCACCTGGGCTGACGCCATGCGCCGCGCCCTGACCGTGTTGCTGGCCACAGGTTTGGCCTCGCTGTGTGTCGCCGCCTCTGCCCAGGTGGCGGGCTACACCGGACCACTGTTCGATTCGCACCTGCACTACAACGAAGAAGCCTGGAACGGCCAGGTGGGCCCGCACCCCATAAGCGACGTGCTGACGCGCATGCAGCGCAACGGCGTCAAGGCCATTGTGGCCAACAGCCGGCCCAACGACGGGACCAAGGCGCTGGCGGCTTCACCGCAAACGCGAGCGGCCGGTGTCACCGTGGTGCCGTTCATCCGCCTGTACCGCAATCGGGCCGACTACAACAACTGGTTTCGCGACGACACCATCTACGACATGGTGCTGGCCGAGTACGCGCGCGGCACGGCCGGTGGGCCGTTCAAGGGCATTGGGGAATTCCACCTGTACGACAGCGCCAACGCCAACGGGCATGTGGCCAAAAAGCTCATGGCCTTTGCCGAGGAAAAGAACCTGGCTGTGCTGGCGCATGTGGACGACACCGCCATTGACCTGCTGATGGCCAACACCCCCAGCAAGGGCCAGAAGGCCCGCCTGATCTGGGCCCACACGGGCATCGGCGGCGCACCGGCAGCGCGGGTGGACGAGCTGTTTGCCAGGTATCCGCTGCTGATGGGCGAGCTGTCGTACCGCCCCGGCTTGACCTGCGACGGTGGCAAGCTCTGCCCCGAATGGCGCGCGCTCATGCTCAAGTACCCGGGCCGCTTCATGATCGGCAGCGACACCTGGGTCAACCAGCGCTGGCAGTATTACGACGAGCTCATGCAGGGCTACCGCGTCTGGCTGGGGGATTTGCCGGCGGATGTGGCCAGGAAGATTGCATGGGACAACGGAGCCACACTTTTTGGCGTGAAGTGACGTGATCCAGCTGCATTACTACCCCAGCACCGCCGGCATGATCCCGCACATCCTGCTCGAAGAGCTGGGTGTACCGTATGAACCCGTGGTGGTGGACCGTACGGTCGGCGCGCACAAGGCGCCCGCCTACCTGAAGCTCAACCCCAACGGCCTGATCCCCGTGCTCATCGACGGTGACCTGGTGCTGTATGAGACCGCCGCCATTGCCCTGCACCTGTGCGACACGCATCCGCAGTCGGTGTTGGCGCCGGCATTGGGCACGGCAGCGCGAGGGCATTTCTATAAATGGCTCATGTGGCTGACCAACACGCTGCAGTCGGCACTGATCATCTACTTTTACGGCGAGCGCTGGATGAATGACGGCAACGCCGCCGGCACCGCTGAGCTGAAGGCCAACGCACAGCAAAAGATTGGCGGCATGCTGGACCAGCTGGACGCGCAGCTGGCCGGTCACGGCGGGCCGTGGTTCATGGGCGCCGATTACTCGGCGCTGGACGCCTATGTGTTCACCCTTTGCCGCTGGACGCGCAATTTCAGCGCGGGCCCGGCACGCGAGAGGCCGCACCTTGGGCCGTACCTGCAGCGGGTGCTGGCGCGCCCTGCCGTTCAGCGCGTGATCGCCAACGAGAAACTGGCGCCGCCGTTCGTTTAGTCAGTCCTCGCGCCATCTGGCTTCCAGGAAAGCCACCAGCGCCTTGAGCGCGGCGCTGTTGTGCCTGCGCTGCGTGTAGGCGGCATACAGCCACACATCGCGCGGTGAATAGTCGTGCAGCGTGGCCACCAGCGCGCCGCTGTCCAGGTGTTGCCGCACCATGGGCCGGGGCAGGCACACGGCACCCAGCCCGTGCAGTGCCAGGCCAACGAGCGGGCCGGCGTCGGTGGCGTCCATGCGGCTGCGCACTGGAACGCTTTGTACCTGACCGTCGATCTCGAAGCGCCATTCAGCCTGGCTGCCCAGCAGTGAATAGGTCAGCGCATCGTGGTCTGCCAGATCATCGGGGTGGGCGGGCAGGCCGCGCTGGTCCCAGTAGGCCGGTGTGGCGCACACAACGAAGTCTATGGGCTTGAGCTTGCGCACGATCAGCGACGAGTCTGCAATGCGGCCGACCCGCAGCGCAATGTCGATGCCTTCGTCCACCATGTCCACCATGCGGTTGTTCAGGTCCAGGCTGATGTGGACCTCGGGGTAGGTCTGCATGAACTCGCCCAGCAGCTGCGGCAGGTCAAACTGCGCCAGGCCGTGCGGCGCGGTCAGCCGCACGCGGCCGCTGGGCTTGCGCGCGTGCTGTTGAAGCTCCAGCCGGGTGAGCTCGAACATCTCCATCACGGGGGTGCTGCGCGCCAGCAGCAGGCTGCCCGCGTCAGTCAGGCTGACGGTGCGTGTGGTGCGGTTGAGCAGGCGCACACCGAGACGGGCTTCCAGCTCGGCCACGTACTTGCTGACGTTGGCCTTGGACACATCAAGCGTGCGCGCCGCCATGGAAAAGCTGCCGCGGTGGGCGACTTCGCGAAAGGTCCGTATGAGTTCGAGGGTGTCCATTGTTTCCGTCTGCGAAACGCACTGGTTCGCTTTTGACTTGTTTAAAGAAGCAACTTGATGCGCATCTGCTTCTCACAGGAGAGCAGTGTCTGCAAACCTGAAAGACCTGAATGTCAGGCCTGTTTTAACTTTTGAAAGAGAACCATCATGAACGCATCCAAAATCTTCGCCGTTGCCGCCCTGTCCGCTGTTGCCGCCCTGGGCTCTGTTGCCCATGCTGATGAAGCCGATGCATCACAGTACGCCGTGCAATTCGACGGCGGCCGCACACGCGCTGAAGTCAAGGCTGAAGCCGTAACCGTGGCCAAGAGCCGCAGCACCGAGCCCGCCGGTTCGCGCGTTGCCGCCCCGGTGAACTCCGCCACCGACCGCGCCACGGTGCGCGCACAGGCCGCTGAGGCGCTGCGCCTGGGCCAGATCTCGCACGGCGAAACCTACACGCTGTAAGCCCGCCGCCTGCCTGGCGCCTCAGCGTTTGCTGGTGCGCGCCAGGTAGCGTTTGCGCCAGAACACAATCACCAGCCCGGCGCTCACCAGCGCCATCGACGCCATCGCCCACCAGAAACCGTCCTGGCGGTGGATCAGCGGAATGAATTCAAAGTTCATTCCAAAGATTCCCGCAATGAGGTTCAGCGGCAGGAAGATGGCCGTCAGCGCCGTGAGCGTGCGCATGATGTCGTTGGTGCGGTTGCTCTGCGCGCTGAAGTGGATCTGCACCACTGTTTCTGCCGATTGCTCCAGGCGCCGCGCGTGATGGACCACGCGCTCGATATGTTCGATCACGTCGCGCGCACGGGCGACCAGCTGGTCCTGTTGCGCCTGTGCCTGGCGCAGGTCCGCTGCAAATGAAGACAGCGGCTGTTCGCGCAGGCTGTCCAGCCATTCCTGCATGGCGTCGTGCTGTTCGTCGCACAGGTCTTCCAGCACGTGCAGCTGGCTGCGCGCGGACATCAATGAATTCCAGTTGGAAAAGCGCGCGTTGGGCTTGAGCAGTTCGGCCTGCCAGTGCTCCAGCTGCTGGGTCAGCTCTTTTCGCAGGTCCAGGTAGCTGTCCACCATCACGTTGACCATGCGAAGCACCAGATCAGCGGGACTGCCGGGCAGCCGGCTGCGCGAGGATGTAGCGTCCACGCTGAACTTGGCGTCCGACAGGAACCGCTCAAGGAAGCTGCGGGCGGTGTAGCAGCCGCGCGGGTGCACGCTGATCAACAGGTGGTCAAACACCACGAATCCAACCGCACGCGAGCTGATGCGGCTGAACGCGGCGGGGCCTTCAGTGCGCTTGCGCGGCGCGCTGCCCTGGCCGTGGTAGGCGGAGATGGCCGCTTCGTGCTCGGATTCGGCCCGGGTTTCCAGCTGAGTGGCCAGGCGGCGGAAGATCACTAGGTCATAGACCGAGGTGTAGTCGTAGTGCGAGGGGTGGGCGGCGTTGCCCAGGTCCTGGCAATGCAGGTCCAGCAGCGCCGAGCCGCCCAGTTGCTGGGCGGCCTGCTGCAGCTGGGGCAGCGAGGCCTCGAATTCATCGCGGTCCAGGAAGATCCACACAAAACCGTCGGACGGCACCTGTGCGGGCACCGCATCTGCAAATCGCAGGCTGTCGGCGGTGAATTCAGTGATCTGCACTTCAGCGACGCAGCAGTCGCGCTGCATCCCGCGCAAAGTAAGTCAATACGCCGTCGGCCCCGGCGCGCTTGAAGGCCAGCAGGCTTTCCAGCATGACGGCGTCGTGGTCCAGCCAGCCGTTTTGGGCGGCGGCCTTGAGCATCGCGTATTCGCCGCTGACCTGGTAAGCAAAAGTGGGTACGCGGAACTCGTCTTTCACCCGGCGCACCACGTCCAGGTAGGGCATGCCCGGTTTGACCATGACCATGTCGGCGCCTTCGGCAATGTCCATGGCCACTTCGCGCAGCGCCTCGTCGGTGTTGCCCGGGTCCATCTGGTAGACCTTCTTGTTGCTCTTGCCCAGGTTGCCGGCGGAGCCGACCGCGTCACGAAACGGGCCGTAGAAGGCGCTGGCGTACTTGGCGCTGTAGGCCATGATGCGGGTGTGGATGAGCTTGCGGGTCTCCAGGGCCGCGCGGATGGCACCGATGCGGCCATCCATCATGTCGCTGGGTGCCACGATGTCCACGCCCGCTTCGGCCTGCGTCAGCGCCTGCCCGGTCAGGACTTCAACCGTTTCGTCATTCAGGATGTAGCCCGTGTCGTCCAGCAGGCCGTCCTGGCCGTGGCTGGTGAAGGGGTCCAGTGCCACGTCGGTCATCACACCCAGGCCCGGAAATTCCTTTTTCAACGCCCGCACCACACGCGGCACCAGGCCGTCAGGGTTGAGTGCTTCCCTGCCGTCGGGGGTTTTCAGCGCCGGATCGATGACCGGGAACAGCGCCATGACGGGGATGCCCAGATCGACGCACTCTTGCGCCACAGGCCGCAGCAGATCCAGGCTCAGGCGTTCAACGCCCGGCATCGACGCCACAGCTTCGCGCCTGCCCTGACCGTCCAGCACAAACACCGGGTAGATCAGATCGTGCGGCGTCAAGGCATGTTCGCGTACCAGGTTGCGTGTGAATTCGTCGCGGCGCAGGCGCCGGGGACGGCCATGGGGGTAGGGTGCATGCAGGCTCATGGGGAAAATTGTGCCTGATTGGCGCCACATGCGACGCAGGGTTTGAGCGCCGCCGACAAACCCTGATTGTTCTGACAGATGGTACGCCGTTGCCAAAACTGTCACGGTCCGGACAGGTAAAGGCCGCTTTGCCACTTGAAACCGACCGGCCGGTTTGTTAAATTAGCCACGGGCGGTTCGCCGCTCCCCGCTTTTCCTCCCTGAGCGGGTGCCTTAATGTGTGACAGCAAAAAGGCTTCCCACCCCAGCCGTGTGCTGGGGTTTTTTTTGGGGCTCGCCCAAATGCCCCCACTACACTCGGGCGCATGCTCTGGATCAAAGCCCTCCACATTGTTTTCGTCGCGAGCTGGTTTGCCGGCCTGTTTTACCTGCCACGCATCTTTGTGAACCTGGCCATGGTGGCGCCAGAGTCCATTGCCGAGCGTGAGCGGCTGCTTCTCATGGCGCGCAAGCTGTTGCGCTTTACCACCTTGCTGGCCGTGCCAGCCCTGGCGCTGGGGCTGTGGCTCTGGCTGGGGTACGGCATTGGCCGCGGCCCGGGCAACGGCTGGATGCATGCCAAGCTGGTCGTGGTGGCCTTGGTCATGGGCTACCACCACGCCTGTGCGGGCTTGCTGCGCAAGTTCGCAGCCGGTGGCAACCGGCGCAGCCACCGCTGGTACCGCTGGTTTAACGAGGCGCCGGTGCTGCTGCTGCTGGCAGCCGTAGTGCTGGTGGTCGTCAAGCCGTTCTGAGCAGGGTGGCAAACTGGTGCAGCACAAGACATCCGCCTGGCCGCTGGCGCTGATCTATGCCGTGCTGGTGGTGTATGCCAGCCTGTACCCGTTTGACGGTTGGCGCGATCAGGGCATTGCGCCCTGGGCTTTTCTGGCGAGCCCGCTGCCCAAATACTGGACCGGGTTTGACGTGGCCGCCAACGTGGTGGGTTATGGGCCGCTTGGTTTTTTGCTGGCCCTGAGCGCCATGCGCCGCGGCGGCGGCACCCAGGTGCGAGCGGTGTTGCTGGCGACCGGGGCGGCGTTGGCGCTCTCGCTGGTCATGGAGATGCTGCAAAGCTACCTGCCGGTGCGGGTGGCATCCAACGTGGACCTTGCCCTGAATGTGGCGGGCGCCTGGCTGGGTGCGCTGGTGGCCTGGGTGCTGGAACGCATGGGTGCGATAGACCGGTGGAGCCGCTTTCGCGACCGCTGGTTTGTGGAGGACGCCCGGGGCGCGCTGGTGCTGCTGGCGCTGTGGCCTGCTGCGCTGCTGTTTCCCGCGTCGGTTCCTTTTGGCCTGGGGCAGGTGTTCGAGCGGCTGGAGGCCGCGCTGGCCGAATGGCTGGAAGACACACCCTTTCTGGAATGGATGCCCGTGCGCGAGATCGAGCTGCAGCCTCTGGTGCCGGGGGTGGAACTGCTGTGCGTCATGCTGGGCGTATTGATCCCTTGCCTGCTGGCGTACTGCGTCGTGCGCACCGCCGGGCGGCGCCTGCTGGTCATGTTGTCGGCTTTGACCATTGGCGTGCTGGCCACGGCTTTGTCTGCGGCCCTGAGCTGGGGCCCGGTGCATGCCTGGGCCTGGCTCAGTGCGCCGGTGCGCGCGGGGCTGGTGGCCAGCCTGGTGCTGGCGCTGCTGGCGCTGCCGCTGCCTCGGCGTAGCAGCGCCGCCGTGCTGTTGCTGGCGCTGGCGGTGCACCTGAGCCTGCTGAATCAGGCGCCCGCAAGCGCCTATTTCACCCAGACGCTGCAGACCTGGGA
The DNA here is from genome assembly GCA_943372515.1 of Ramlibacter sp. 2FC. GTDB lineage: Bacteria > Pseudomonadota > Gammaproteobacteria > Burkholderiales > Burkholderiaceae_C > RAM1. The sequence continues at coordinate 22,569 of CALRYY010000047.1, forward strand.
GCAAGGGCGCTTCATACGCTTTAACGGCCTGGTGCAATGGCTGGGCTGGCTCTGGCCTTATGCCGCGCTTGCCTATGTGCTGCTGCGGCTGTCGCGCCGCGAGCCCAAAAACTAGAATCGGCAAATGACTGATCCGCATTCCTATTACGGCCGCCACATCTTCTTTTGCCTGAACGAGCGCGAGAACGGCGAAGACTGCTGCGCCAACCATCATGCCAAGCAAGCCTTTGACCGCTGCAAGGCGCAAGTCAAGGCGGCGGGGCTTGCCGGCCCCGGCAAGGTTCGCGTCAACAAGGCCGGATGCCTGGACCGTTGTGCTGGCGGCCCCGTGGCGGTGGTGTACCCCGAGGCGGTCTGGTACACCTATGTGGACGGCAACGACATCGACGAGATCGTCGAATCACACCTGAAGAACGGCAAGGTCGTCGAGCGCCTTGTGACGCCAGCGCACCTGGGCCGCTGAAGCCGTGAACTCACAGACGCAAAAGCTCACCCTGGCGGGCGGCGCAGGCGCTGTGGAGGCGTTGCGTGATGACCCGGTGGGCGACACGCCTGCCAAAGGCATTGTCGTGATTGCCCATCCGCACCCCCTGTTTGGCGGCACGATGGACAACAAGGTGGTGCAGACGCTGGCGCGCGCGTTCACCCAATGCGGCTGGACGGCGGTGCGCTTCAATTTTCGCGGTGTGGGCGCCAGTGCCGGCGTGCACGACGGCGGGGTGGGCGAGGCCGGTGACCTGCTGCAGATCGTGCAAGCCATGGCACCGCAGGGGCCCATCGCGCTGGCGGGTTTTTCGTTTGGCGCCTTTGTCACCTGTGGCGCCATTGCACAGCTGTGGCCGCAGCGCGCCATCGACAAAATCGTGCTGGTGGGCACCGCAGCCTCACGCTTTGACGTGCAGCCGCTGCCGTCCGAGGCGCACGAGCGCGCCCTGGTCATCCATGGCGAACAGGACGACACCGTCGCGCTAGCCTCGGTCATGGACTGGGCGCGGCCGCAGTCGCTGCCTGTTACCGTTGTACCGGGTGGCGGGCACTTCTTTCACGGACAATTGCCGCTTCTGAAAAATCTGGTGGTCCGCCACCTCTGTTCCTGAATCTTCCCCGAATGAAACGTCTTCTGCAGGCGCTGTGTGCGCCCCTCCTGGCAACGCTATGCATTGCTGCTTTTGCCCAGGCACCCCAGCCACCCGAAATCGCTGCCCGCAGCTACCTGCTGATGGACTTGACGGCCAACCAGCTGCTGGCGGCCAAGGACATTGATTCGCCGGTAGAACCCGCGTCTTTGACCAAGCTGATGACGCAGTACCTGGTGTTTGACGCGCTCAAGGCCAAAAAAATCGACATCAAACAGGCCTTGCCGGTAAGCGAGCGCGCCTGGCGCATGCCCGGCTCGCGCATGTTCATCGACCCCAAGATGAAGGTGCCGGTGGACGACCTGATCAAGGGCATGGTGGTGCAATCGGGCAACGATGCGACCGTGGCGCTGGCCGAGGGCGTTGGCGGCACGGTCGAGCGGTTCGTGCAGCTCATGAACGAGCAGGCCAAGTCGCTGGGCATGAAGTCCACCAGCTACAAGAACCCGGAGGGCCTGACCGAGGCCGGCCACACCACCACTGCGCGCGACCTGTCCATCCTGGCCACGCGGCTCATGCAGGACTTTCCTGACTACATGAGCTACTACGCCATCAAGAAATACCGCTACGAAGGCACGCCGGCGGCCAATGACACCAACCGCAACCTGTTGTTGTTTCGCGACCCGTCCGTGGATGGGCTGAAGACCGGGCACACCGAGGCGGCCGGCTATTGCCTGATTGCCACGGCAAAGCGCGACTACCCCAACTTGGCGCCGGGCGGGCGCCGCCTTCTGTCCATCGTGCTGGGCACGGCCAGTGAGAACGCCCGGGCCAATGAATCGCAGAAGCTGCTGAATTGGGGCTACACCGCATTTGAGGCCGTGAAGCTGTTCGATGCCAACCAGCCTGTGTCCACGCCGCCGGTCTGGAAGGGCGCCGCCAGCACGGTCAAGCTGGGCCGACCGCAAGCCATCGTCGTGGCAGTGCCGGCGGGAACGGCAGGCCGAATCAAGACCCAGGTGGCCCGGCCCGATCCGCTGGTGGCGCCTTTTGCCAAGGGCCAAACCGTAGGCACACTGAAGGTGCTCGCCAATGAGCAACCCGTGCTGGACGTGCCCTTGGTCGCCCTGGAAGCCGTCGAGCAGGCGGGCTTGCTGGGCCGCGCCTGGGACGGCATTCGTCTGTGGATCAAGTAGCACTTACGTGAGCAAACACTGACTTTCAGGGGCCTGCATTGCGGGATTTCCCGCACAAAGCTATACTGGAAGGCTTTCCCGCTTTTGGGGCGGGGAAGATTCTCAATTTTTTTGACGTTTAGGGACGTTTTCAATGCCAACCATCAATCAACTGGTGCGTCAGGGGCGGGAGGTCGAAAAGACCAATTCCAAGAGCCCCGCGATGCAGAACTCGCCGCAGCGTCGCGGTGTGTGTACCCGCGTGTACACCACGACGCCGAAGAAGCCGAACTCGGCTCTGCGTAAAGTCGCCAAGGTCCGTCTGACCAATGGCTTCGAAGTCATCTCCTACATCGGCGGCGAAGGCCACAACCTGCAGGAACACAGCGTGGTGCTGGTTCGTGGCGGTCGTGTCAAGGACTTGCCCGGTGTGCGTTACCACATCGTGCGTGGCTCGCTGGACCTGCAAGGCGTGAAAGACCGCAAGCAGTCGCGTTCCAAGTACGGTGCAAAGCGCCCGAAAAAGGCGTAATCAATCTGTCGTTCAAAGGTGCTTGAATCGCCCTGGCAGGCGAATGCAAGCGTAGTGACCCGCTGTTGGGTCAAGTAAGTGAGGGTCCTGAATGGCTCTCGCGGCACCTGCCAAAAGCAGTGCCAACTGAAGCAAAGAGGTGAAAAATGCCACGTCGTCGCGAAGTCCCTAAACGTGAAATCCTGCCGGATCCCAAGTTCGGCAATGTCGAGCTCTCCAAGTTCATGAACGTGATCATGGAAGGTGGCAAGAAAGCCATCGCCGAGCGCATCATTTACGGTGCCCTCGAGTTCATCGAGAAGAAGAACCCCGGCAAAGACCCGGTGGAAGCCTTCACCATGGCCATCAACAACGTCAAGCCCATGGTCGAGGTGAAATCCCGCCGCGTCGGCGGTGCCAACTACCAGGTGCCCGTTGAGGTGCGCCCTGTGCGTCGCCTGGCGCTATCCATGCGCTGGATCAAGGAAGCCGCCCGCAAGCGCGGCGAAAAGTCGATGGCCCTGCGTCTGGCCAACGAACTGATGGAAGCCACGGAAGGCCGTGGCGGTGCCATGAAGAAGCGTGACGAAGTGCACCGTATGGCCGAGGCCAACAAGGCCTTCAGCCACTTCCGCTTCTAAGAATCGTCCCCATCTGAAGTGCGGGCCCGCCATGAGCGGGCCTGTACTGTTTTAACGAAAGATCATCATGGCCCGCAAAACGCCTATTGAGCGCTATCGCAACATTGGTATCTCGGCTCACATTGACGCCGGCAAAACCACGACCACCGAGCGCATCCTTTTTTACACCGGCGTGAACCACAAGATTGGTGAAGTGCACGACGGCGCCGCCACCATGGACTGGATGGAGCAGGAGCAGGAGCGCGGCATCACGATCACGTCTGCTGCCACCACCTGTTTCTGGAAGGGCATGGACCTGTCCTTCCCCGAGCACCGCATCAACATCATCGACACCCCGGGCCACGTGGACTTCACCATTGAGGTGGAGCGTTCCATGCGCGTGCTCGACGGCGCCTGCATGGTGTACTGCGCCGTGGGTGGCGTTCAGCCCCAGTCGGAAACCGTCTGGCGCCAGGCCAACAAGTACAAGGTGCCGCGTCTGGCATTCGTCAACAAGATGGACCGCACCGGTGCCAACTTCTTCAAGGTCTATGACCAGATGAAGCTGCGCCTGAAGGCCAACCCTGTGCCCATCGTCATCCCGATCGGCGCCGAGGAAAACTTCACTGGCGTGGTCGACCTGCGCAAGATGAAGGCCATCCTGTGGGACGAAGCGTCGCAGGGCATGAAGTTCAACTACGCCGAAATCCCGGCGGAGCTGGTCGAGCTAGCCAAGGAATGGCGCGAGAAGATGGTCGAGGCCGCGGCTGAGGCGTCCGAAACCCTGATGAACAAGTACCTTGAAGAAGGTGATCTGACGGAAGAAGAGATCACCCTGGGTCTGCGCACGCGCACCATTGCCAGCGAAATCCAGCCCATGCTGTGCGGCACGGCATTCAAGAACAAGGGTGTCCAGCGCATGCTGGACGCCGTGATCGAACTCATGCCTTCGCCGGTGGACATTCCCCCGGTCACGGGCACCGATGAAGACGAGCAGCCCGTCAGCCGCAAGGCCGACGACTCCGAGAAATTCTCGGCGCTGGCATTCAAGCTGATGACCGACCCGTTTGTGGGTCAGCTCACCTTTGTGCGCGTGTACTCTGGCGTGCTGTCCAAGGGCGACAGCGTCTACAACCCGATTCGCGGCAAGAAAGAGCGTATCGGCCGTATCGTGCAGATGCACGCCAACAACCGCCTGGAAGTCGACGAAATCCGCGCCGGCGACATTGCTGCCTGCGTGGGCCTGAAAGACGTGACCACGGGTGAAACCCTGTGCGATCCGTCGGCCATCGTCATGCTGGAGCGCATGGTGTTCCCCGAGCCCGTGATTGCGCAGGCTGTCGAGCCCAAGACCAAGGTTGACCAGGAAAAGATGGGCATTGCCCTGAACCGCCTGGCGCAGGAAGACCCGTCGTTCCGCGTGCGTACCGACGAAGAATCCGGCCAGACCATCATCGCCGGCATGGGCGAGCTCCACCTTGAAATCATCGTGGACCGCATGAAGCGTGAATTCGGCGTGGAAGCCAACGTGGGCAAGCCCCAGGTTGCTTACCGTGAAACCATCCGCAAGACGGTGGAAGACGCTGAAGGCAAGTTCGTGCGCCAGTCCGGCGGCAAGGGCCAGTACGGTCACGTTGTGCTCAAGATCGAGCCGAATGAGCCGGGCAAGGGCATTGAATTTGTCGACGCCATCAAGGGTGGTGTGGTTCCGCGCGAATTCATTCCCGCAGTGGAAAAGGGCATCAACGAAGCCGTCACGCAAGGCGTGCTGGCCGGCTATCCGGTGGTGGACGTCAAGGTCACGCTGCACTTCGGTTCGTACCACGACGTGGACTCGAACGAACTGGCGTTCAAGATGGCTGCCATCTTTGGCTTCAAGGAAGGCTGCCGCAAGGCCAGCCCGGTGATCCTGGAGCCGATGATGTCCGTCGAGGTGGAAACGCCTGAGGACTACGCCGGCAACGTGATGGGCGACCTGTCGTCACGCCGTGGCATGGTGCAGGGCATGGACGACATGGTCGGTGGCGGCAAGGCCATCAAGGCCGAAGTGCCCCTGTCCGAGATGTTCGGCTACTCGACCACGCTGCGCTCGATGTCGCAAGGCCGCGCCACGTACACGATGGAGTTCAAGCACTACGCAGAAGCTCCTCGCAACGTTGCTGAAGCCATTGTTGCAGCGCGTGCAAAGTAAAGACTTGGGGTAAGAGGAGCTGGCTGCTCTTGCCCCTCTGACTAGAACCTGTCTGCGATCACACGCCCCACCGTGCCCGTGCGGTGGGATCAGTGATGTGATGCAGACGTTAAACCTCACACGGGCATGCTCTTTGGAGAAAAGAAAATGGCAAAAGGAAAATTCGAACGTACCAAGCCGCACGTGAACGTGGGCACGATTGGTCACGTTGACCATGGCAAGACGACGCTGACGGCGGCGATCACGACGGTGCTGTCGAGCAAGTTCGGCGGCGAAGCCAAGGCGTACGACCA
>CALRYY010000048.1:0-28283 GCA_943372515.1 Ramlibacter sp. 2FC
AACCCTGCCTGCTGCGCCAGCAAGGCGCTGAACGCATCGAACACACCCGGGCACAACAAAGGCGTGGGCGCCTGCAGGCGCTGGCGCAGCGAAGGGGTGCTCATCGGGAGGTCTCCGGTTGCAGCTGGCGGGCCAGGCTGTCGGCCGCGATGAAGCCACCGGCCACCGCGCTGAGCAGGCCATTGCCCGAGAGATAGCCACTGACATCGTGGCCCGAGACGCCTCGCGCCGCACCGCCCGCGGCCCACAGGTTGGGCAGCGGCTGCCCGGCTCCGTCGAGCACCCGGCATTGCGCGTCCACGTCCAGCCCGCCCTGGGTGTGGAACAGGGCACCGGTCACCCGCACCGCATGGAACGGCGCCTGGAGCGCGCGCTTGAAGCAGCGACCGGAGGAATTGGGGGTGTCCGGTGCCACCGCGGCCAGCGTGGCCTGCAGCGTGGACGGGTCGCAGCCGATCAGCGCTGCCAGCGCACCCACATCGGCACAGGTGCGCACGGCACCGGCCCGCTGCGCCTGGACAAAGTCCGGAAAGCCCTGCGCCAGCGCCAGTACCGGGTCGTCGAACACGTTCCAGGCCTGCCCGCCGGGCTGCGCCACGACGTGCAGCGCTGCTTCGGAATAGCCCTGCGATTCGTCATGAAAGCGTTCTCCCCGGGCGTTGATCTGCACGCCGCCTTCGACCATCAGGGCCCAGGTGATCAGCACGGCGTGCGGAACCGCCCACGAACCGTGCCCCTGGTAGGCCCGCAGGTCGGCCAGGCGCGCGCCCAGGGCTTCGCCCCAGCGCACCGCCGTGCCGTCGTTGCCCGGGTGCCCGGCAAAGGTGGCGGCCACCATCTCGGGCACGAAGCGTTGCAACAGATCCGGCGCGCCGCCATAGCCGTTGCACGCCAGCAGCAGCGCGTCGCAGGCCACCGCCTCCAGGCTGCCGTCGGGCCGCTGCAGCCGCACGCCCAGCACGCGCTGCGCCTCGTCCACCACGAGCTCGCTGGCGCGGGCCTGGGTCAGCAACGGGATCCCGCAGCGCTGCTGCGCCTTCGCCAGCGCCTGGATGAGGGCCTCGCCGGTGCGCTCGCGCAGGGTGTGCATGCGGTGGCGCGTGTGGCCGGGGTACAGGAAGCCGTCGAGCACTTCCCATTGCAGGCCGTGGCGGTCGGCCAGGAAATCCAGCGCCGGCGCGATGGCTTCGGTGTAGGCCTGCACCAGGTGCAGCGCCGCAGTGCCGTGGGCCTTGTGCTGGATGTCCTGGGCAAAGCGCCCGGGCGAATCGTCCACCCCCAGCGCCCGCTGCACCTGGGTGCCCGCGGCGGGGATGAATCCGGATGACAGGCTGGTCGACCCCGCCGGACGTTCGTCGCGTTCGGCCACCACGCACTCGATGCCCCGGTCCGCCAGCCGCAGCGCCGCGGTCAGGCCGCAAGCCCCGGCCCCGATCACCAGCACCGCCACCTGCACCGGCGCGGTGAAACCCGGCTCGACCACCACGCGGGTCGGCGCCGTCATGCCAGCCCCTGTTGCACGAAGGTGGCGGCGTCCACCACCCGGGCCACGCTGGCCATGTCGCTGAGCGCGGTGGCGTGGGCGTCGGCCTTGAAGGCGGCGCAGCCGTCGGCGATCACCCAGGTGTCGTAGTCCCGCATGTGGGCGTCGCGCACGGAGCTGGCCACGCCGCCGTTGGTGACGATGCCGCACACCGCCACGCGGCCCACGCCGGCCTTGCGCAGCAGCCAGTCGAGCTGGGTGTTGAAGAAGGCCGAATAGGCGACCTTTTGCACGCACACATCGATCACCGGCTGCAACTCGTCCACACAGGCCTGGCCGCGGCTGCCGGGGGCAAAGTCGCCCCGGCGCAGGAAGGGTCGCAGCCGCTGCAGGTGGGGCGAGACCATGGGCTCGCCGCTGGCGTCGGGCCACAGCGTGAACTGGCTGGCCACCACCATGCCCCCGGCGGCCTTGACCGCCCGCGCCACCGGCAGCACGCGCGCGGGAAGGCGCAGCGCCTCGGGGTTGGCGCAGCCACCCCGGGCGTACGCGCCGTCGCTGGCGAGGAAATCGTTCTGCAGGTCGATGATGACAAGAGCCGTTTTCATAGCGGGCGCAGGATGAGGTTGCCGAGCCGGTCGACACTGGCTTCAAAGCCGGGGTCCAGCCAGACGGTGGTGTCGGCCTGCTCGAAGATGGCCGGACCCGTGATGCTGTGCCCCACGGGCAACCGCAGCCGGTCGTAGCGCCGGGCCTGCACCCACTGGCCTTTGACGTACACCGGCTGTTCGCCCAGGGGCTCGGTGCGGCCCTCGCCCTGGGGGGCCAGCAGCGTCAGGTCGAACTTGGGCCGCACGCCCACCAGGGCGTAGCGCAGGTTCATGACCCGGATCGGGATGCCGTCGAGCACGCGGCCGAACTCGGCGCGGTAGATCGCCTCGAACGCGGCCTGCGTTGCTGCGGCGTCCAGCGCCTGCGCCTGCAGCGGCACGGCCACGGTGTGGGTCTGGCCCTGGTAGAGCATGTCCAGCGCGATCTCTTCGCGCACGCTCTCGAAACGCACCCCGGCGGAATCCAGCCGCTGGCGGCAGCGGCCGGCCAGATCGCTGCGCAGCGCGCGCAGCTGCGCGAAGTCCAGCGCCGCCAGGGGCTGGTTCAGCGTCTGCACCGCGTCGTGGCGCATGTCGGCCATGACGCAGCCCAGGGCCGAGGTCACGCCCGGGTAGCGTGGCACGATGCCGGTGGCGACGCCGACCTCGCGCATCATGTCGCACACGTGCAGGCCGCCACCGCCGCCGAACGGCATGTAGGCGAACTGCCGCGGATCGTGGCCTTTTTCGATCGAGACCAGCCGCATCGCACCGGCCATCTTGGCGTTGGCCACCGTGAGGATGGCCTCGGCCGCCTGCAGCACATCCATCCCCAGCGGCTCGGCCACGAAGCGGTGGATGGCTTCGCGGGCCTTCTGCACATCCAGCGCACCGAGCAAACCGCCGCCCAGCGGCCGTTCGGCGGCGATGCGGCCCAGCAGCACGTTGGCATCGGTGACGGTCGGGCGCTGATTGCCGCGTCCGTAGCAGGCCGGTCCCGGCACGCTGCCGGCCGACTCGGGGCCCACCTGCAGCATGCCCCCCACGTCCACGCTGGCGATGGAGCCGCCGCCGGCGCCGATGGTCTCGATCTGGATCATGGGCGAGCGCACCACCATGCCGAAGGCGATGCTGGTCTGCGCCGCCAGCGCGGCCCGCCCGCCGGCGATCAGGGACACGTCGAACGAGGTGCCGCCGATGTCGCCGGTGATCACGTCCGGATAGCCAGCCGCCGTGGCCATGGCCGCGCAGGCGATCACACCGGCCGCGGGGCCCGACAGCGCGGTCTTCACCGGCAGCTCGCAAGCGGTCTGGCGCGACATCACGCCCCCGTTGCTCTGCACGATCAGCAACTCGCCGTCAAAACCATGGGCGCGCAGATCGTCGTCCAGGCGTTCCAGGTAGCGGCCCACCACCGGCTGCAGGGCCGCGTTCAGGCTGGCCGTGGAGGCGCGCTCGAACTCGCGGATCTCGGGCAGCACCTCGGCTGCGGACGTAACGTGCGCGTTCGGCCAGACCGCACGCACCGCTGCCACCGCTGCCCGCTCGTTGGCGGGATTGGCATAGGTATTGATGAAGAACACGCAGATGGCTTCACACCCCTGCGCCAGCAGCGCGGCCGCGGCCTTGCGCACCTGCTCCAGGTCCACCGGCGTGTGCACGCTGCCGTCGGCCAGCACACGTTCGTCCACCTCCAGCCGTGAATCGCGCGGGATCAGCGGGTCAAAGCCGCCGCGCAAGCCCCAGGTCTGGGGCCGGTCGCGTCGGCGCATCTCCAGCACGTCGCGAAAACCGCGGGTGGTGATCAGCCCCGTGCGGGCAACCTTGCGCTCCAGCAGCGCGTTGGTGCCCACCGTGGTGCCGTGGATGATGGTGGCGAGGCTGGAAGCGTCCGACGCGTTGGCGCCGCCGGCGGCCAGCACGCGGGCAATCCCGTTCATGAAGCCCACCGACTCTTCGCCCCGCGTGGACGGCACCTTGACGATGTCGACCCGCGAGCTGGTTTCGTCAAGCACGAAAAGGTCAGTGAAGGTGCCACCGACGTCCACGCCCACCACGCGGCGGGCGCCCTGGTTGTCCGGGGCCTGGCTCATGACAGCTCCCCGCCCAGACGGCTCACGTAGCCCTGGGCCACATCGGCCTCGCGCGCCTGCGCTGGCCTGGCCGACGGCGGTCCGTAGCCGCCGCCGCCCGGGGTCTCCAGGCGCACGCGGTCGCCGCGTTGCAGCTGGATGCCCAGCATCTTCGACGCCATGGGCGGGCGGTGCCACTGCCCTGCGCTGTGGAAGCTGAACACGTTGACAGCAGCGGGCTGACCGCCGGCAATGCCCTTGGGCGCGGCGCGCCCGCGCTCACCGAAGATGAAACCCTGCGCCGACTGCTCCAGCAGCTCGATCTCGTAGATCGCACCCAGGCCACCGCGGTGCTCGCCGTCGCCACCTGAATCGGGCCGCAGCGACCATTGCGTGAAGCGCACCGGGTACGCGGCCTCCAGGATCTCCAGCGGCGGGATGGTCGCGGTGGAGATGGGCGCGTTGCCGTGGTTCAGGCCGTCACCGCCCGCATGGGCACCGTGGCCGCCGCCGAAGAAGCTGAACATGACCCAGCGCTGCCCCTGGCGCGCCGCGTCGCTGCGGTGGCCGGCGATGGACAGCGCGTTGATGGTGCCGTAGGCCTGGGCTACCGAGCGCCGGGGATCGGCCAGCGCGGCCGCGCTGAACACCACGTCGATCATGCGCAGGATGGTTTCGGTGTAGCCCCCCACCGGGCGCGGGCGCTGGGCGGTGATGACCAGCCCCTCGGGCATCACGAAGTCGACCGCATCGAGCACGCCCGCATTGGCCGGCACGTCCGGGAACAGGTGCTTGAGCGCCACGTAGCAGGCGGCCACGGCGGTCGCGCGGGAGATGTTGACTGGCCCCGCACACTGGGGCGAGCTGCGCGAGAAGTCGAGCGTGAGCCGGTCGCCGGCCACCGTCATGTCCAGCGCAATGGTCAGCGGCACATCGGTCACGCCGTCGTTGTCCAGCGTGTCCTCAAAGGCGTAGACGCCATCGGGCAGGGACGCGATCTCGGCCCTCATCAGCCGGCGCGCACGCTCGCGCAGCGCCTGCAGGGCCTGCAGCACCAGGGGTTCGCCGTAGGCGCCCAGCAGGTCGGCCAGGCGGCGGTCGCCCAGTTCCAGGGCGGCCAGCTGGCCGTTGAGGTCGCCCCACAGGCTGTCGGGCAGGCGGGTGTTGGCCATCAGGATGGCGAGCACGTCCGGGTTGAGCTGGCCGCCCTGCACGATGCGCACCGGCGGGATCTGCACCGCCTCCTGCCAGCATTCGGTGGCTGCCGGGTTGTAGTTGCCGGGCACGGCGCCGCCCACGTCGTGCCAGTGCGCGGCCGACGCGATAAAGCACACCAGCTGGCCGTCGCGGAAGATGGGGCGCACCAGCTTGAAGTCGTTGGCGTGGGTTCCGCCCTCGTACGGGTCGTTGAACAGCCAGGTGTCGCCGGGCTGCATGCCACCGTGGCGCGCGGCGGCGCGGATGGCGGCGCGCACCGCGAAGGCCATGGCGCCCACAAACACCGGCAGGCCGGACTTGCCCTGCACCAGCGTGTCGCCGCTGTGCGCGTCGTACAGCCCGTGGCAGGCGTCGTGGGCCTCGGCGATGATGGGGTTGAAGGCGCTGCGGTACAGGGTCGCGTCCATCTCGTCGGCGATCTGCTCCAGGCGCCCCTTGAGAACCGCAAGGGTGACGGGATCGATCGGGACAACAGCGGTCATGGGGTTCCTCGGGCAAGTCGTTGTTTCAGCTCGTTGAGCAGGCCGCCGCAGCGCACCCGCTCCATAAGAAAAGGCGGCACGGGGTCGCAGGCCAGGCGCTCGCCACCGGCGCGCAGCAGGGCCGGGGCCAGCGGGTCGGCGTGGTCCAGGCCCACCCGTTCGCCCTCCTCCAGCCGCTCGGCCTGGGCGCAGGTCAGCAGCAGGCCGACGTTGAAAGCGTTGCGAAAAAACAGGCCGCTGTAGCTGGGCGCCACCACCGCCTGCACCCCCAGCGCGACCAGCACCGCCGCGGCCTGCTCGCGCGAGGAGCCGATACCGAAGTTGGGCCCGGCCACCAGCAGGTCGCCGGGGCGCACCCCGCCGACGAAATCGGGCCGCAGTGATTCGAGACAGTGGCGGGCGATCACGTCCATGCCGTGTTTCATGGCGTGGCCCGGGGCCAGCGCATCGGTGTCGACATCGGCGCCCAGGCGCCAGACGCGGTGCAGGGGTGCGCTCATGCCAGCACCTCGCGGGGGTCGGTGATGCAGCCCCGCAGGGCCGAAGCGGCCACGGTGTAGGGCGAGGCCAGAAACACCTCGGCCTCGGCCGAGCCCATGCGCCCCTTGAAGTTGCGTGCCGTGGTGGCGATCACGCGTGTCGCCCCTTGCACCGCCTGGCCGTAGCCGGCGCAGGCGCCGCAGGCGCTGGGCAGGAACTCGGCGCCGCACTGGCGCAAGGCGTCGGCAACGCCTTCGCGTTCGGCCCGCTGCTGGTCGTGCACGCTGGCGGGCGCCACCAGCAGGCGCACGCCGGGGGCCACACGGCGCCCGCGCAGCACCCGTGCTGCGGCCCGCAGGTCTTCCAGCTTGGCGCCGGTGCAGGCGCCGATGTAGGCCAGCTGCACCGCCTCGCCCGCGGTGTGGCCCACCGGGTGGCTGTTGGCCGGGCTGTGCGGCGAGGCCACCATGGGCGGCAGGCTTGCCGCATCGAACGCGTGTTCAGACACGGCGGCGCCTTCATCGGTCTGCCACTGCGCCAGGTCGGCTGCGGCCATGCCCTGCTTGACACCGGCCTCGTGCAGCCAGGCGGCGGTGGTGGCATCGGGCGCGATCAGCCCGGCCTGCGCCCCGAGCTCGGCGCTCATGTTGGACAGCGTCATGCGCTCGGCCATGCCCAGGCCCCGCACCGTGCTGCCGGCGAATTCCACCGCCTGGTAGCCGCCGCCGTTCATGCCGAAGCGGCCGATCATGTGCAGCATCATGTCCTTGGCGCAGACGCCATCGGCCAGCGCACCTTCCCAGCGCATGCGCAGGGTGTGGGGCACGCGCAGCCAGATCTCGCCGGTGACCACCACGCCCAGCATTTCGGTGCTTCCGATGCCGAACATGTAGCAGCCGAACGCGCCGCCGGTGGGCGAATGCGAATCGCCACCGACGCAGAAAAGCCCCGGCCGCAGGTGACCTTTTTGCGGCAGCACCACGTGGCAGATGCCCTGGCTGTCGTGCACGTGCGGCAGCGCCTGGTCGCGCGCCCAGTCGCGGGCGATGCGCACGATGCGCCGCGCGTCTTCGTCGGCCTCGGGCACAAAGTGGTCCATCACCAGTACCACCCGGGATTTGTCCCAGATCGGCGCACCGAGCTCTTCAAGCATGGGCTTGAGCCGCCGCGGTCCCGAAGAGTCGTGGAACATGGCCAGGTCGACCCGGCAGTTGACGATGTCGCCTTCGCGCACCGCCGGCAGGCCGGCGGCGCGGGCGATCAGTTTCTGGGCCAGGGTCTGCGGCGTTGGTGCCGTGGCGTCGGGTGTGCGCATGGTCACAGCCCCAGGTAGGCCTTGCGCAGCTCGTCGGAGCCCATGAGTTCGCCGGGCAATCCGCTGAAGCGCAGGGCGCCGTTTTCCATCACGTACACCCGGTCGGCCAGCTCCAGCGATTGCGCCACGTTCTGCTCCACCAGCAGGATCGACAGGCCCTCGGCGTTCAGGCGCCGGATGAGTGCGAACATCTCCTCCACCAGCAAAGGCGACAGGCCCAGCGACGGCTCGTCGAGGATCAGCAGCACCGGCTCGGCCATCAGCCCACGTCCGATGGCCAGCATCTGCTGCTCGCCGCCGCTCATGGTGCCGGCCAGCTGTGCCGTGCGTTCTTTCAGGCGCGGAAATATCGCAAACACCCGCTCCAGATTGGCGGCCCGCTGGCCACGGGCCCGCGTGAACGATCCCAGTTCCAGGTTCTCCAGCACGCTCAGGTTGGGGAAGATCTTGCGGCCCTCGGGCACCTGGATCAGACCGGCGGTGACCACCGCACGGTAGTGGGCGCCGGACAGGTCGGCTCCGTTGAACTGCACACGCCCCGCCCAGGCGGGGTTGATGCCACAGAGGGTGTTGTTGAAGGTGGTCTTGCCCGCACCGTTGCTGCCCAGCAGCGCCACGGTTTCGCCACGACGCACGCTCAGGTCGATGCCGCGCAGCACCTCGGTGCGGCCGTAACCGCCGGTGAGCCCGTGCACATCGAGCAGGGGGGTGGCCGGATCAGTCATGGTGGCCTCCGGCAGCGCGCAAACGGGCGGCGGTGCCCACCCCCAGGTAAGCCTCGATGACCCGGTCGTTGCGGGTCACTGCCTGGGGCGTGCCCTGGGCGATCAGTTCGCCCTGGGCCAGCACCCAGACGTGCTCTGCCAGGTTCATCACGGCCTGCATCACGTGCTCGATCATCAGCACCGTCACGCCGCCGTCGGCAATGGAGCGGACCACCGGGATCATGTCGCCGATTTCTTGCGGGTTCAGGCCAGCGAGCACCTCGTCCAGCAGCAGCAGGCGCGGCTCGGTGGCCAGGGCGCGGGCCAGCTCCAGGCGCTTGCGGCCCGCCACGGTGAGGTCGGACGCTGGCTTGTCCAGCTGCGGCCCCAGGCCGACCCGGTGGGCCACCGCCTCGGCCTGCGCCAGCGCGTGGGCACGTTGGTGGTGGCGCAGGTGCGCCCCCACCGCGATGTTCTCGCGCACCGTCTGGGCGGCAAAGGGCTGAACGATCTGGAAGGTGCGGGCCATGCCCAGCCGGGCGTTGAGGTGCGGGGCCTGCCCCGTAATGTCCTGACCCGCCAGTACGATCTGGCCCTCGTCGGTGGCGATGAAGCCCGACATGAGGGCAAACAGGGTGGTTTTCCCCGCCCCGTTCGGCCCGATGAGGGCGGTGAGCGAGCCCTCTGGCACGTCAAGCGACACCCGGCTGACGGCCTTGAGACCGCCGAAGGTCTTGGACACACCGGCCACGCGCAGCAGTGTTTCAGCCACGGTCTTGCCCTTTCCAGAGGCGGGTTACGGACTGCCCGATACCGGCGATACCGCGGGGGAAGAACATCACGATCAGCACCAGCACGCTGCCGTAGATCACCATGTTGATGCCCGGGAACTCGCCGAAAAGGTTGCGCGTGAGGTCGGCCAGCAGGTGCAAGGCGAACGCGCCGAGCAAGGGCCCCCACAGCGTGCCGATGCCGCCCACGATCGCCGCCACCAGCGCCTCGACCGAGGTGTGCGATCCGAAGGCGATGGCGGGGTCGATGTACTGGAACACCTGCACGTAGAACGCGCCGGCCAGCCCCATGAAACCGCCCGACAGCGCGATCGCACCCAGCTTGACACGGAAGGGGTCCACGCCAATGGCACGGGCCGCGTCCTCGTTGTCGCGCACGGCTTGCAGGTAGGCCCCGAAGCGCGAATGCTGCAGCCAGCGGGTCACCAGCAAGGCCACCACCACCAGCACCAGCATCAGGTAGAGGTAACCCGCGCGCGACCCGAATTGCAGGTTGGCCGCCGACTCCCTGAGCGGGATCATGAGCCCCACGCCGGCACCGGTGAACGGCACCGACAGGGCCAGGATGCGGCAGACCTCGGCGAACGCCAGCGTGACCAGCGCGAAGTAGGACCCTTTGAGTCCGTAGCGGAAACTCAACGCCCCAACGAGCACGCCGACCAGGGCACCGGTCAACCCGGCGAGCACCAGGGCCACCCAGGGGTTCAGGCCGCCTTGCAGCTGGCCGATGGCCTGCACATACGCGCCAAAGCCGAAAAACAGGGCGTGCCCGAACGAAAACTGGCCGCCAAACCCGCCGAGCAGGTTCCAGGCCTGCGCCAACAGGCTGGCGTACAGCGCCATCATGACGAAGTTCAGCAAGGCACCGGAGTCGGTGACCAGGGGCACCGCAGCCATGGCGAGCGCAAACAGCGCGATGTGGAGCAGCGATTTCATGCCTTGGCTCCAAACAAGCCCTGGGGCCGGAACAGCAGCACCCCGATGAAGATGAGGAAGATGCCGATCTGGCCGAGCGATTCGCCCAGGAAGAGGCCACCCAGCGACTCGACCACACCGATCACCAGCCCGCCCAGCAGGGCGCCGCCAAAGCTGCCCATTCCGCCGAAGACCACGATGGTGAACGCCACCAGCACGAACCCGTTGCCCACCTGCGGGTTGACGTAGTAGGCCGGGAGCAGGAAGCAGGCCGCAGCCCCCAGGCAGGCCAGCCCGATGCCGAAGCTCATGGCGTAGATGTGGTCCACGTCGATGCCCATGAGCCGGGCGCCCTGCTTCTCTTTGGACACAGCCCGGATCGCCCGGCCCAGATCGGTCCGGTTGATCATGAACAGCAGCAGCGCGGACACCACCAGCGCACCCCCGAATGCGATGAGCTTGGGCAGCGCAATGAAGGCCGGGCCGATCTGGACGGTGCTCAGGGTGTAGGCCGTGTCGATGGTCCGGGTGTCCGACTGGAAAGCCAGCAGCGCGAGGTTCTCCATCACGATGGAAATGCCCAGCGTGACCAGCAGGATGTTCTCGTCCTTGCCATGGCTGGCGCGGTTGATCACGACGCGCTGCAGCACATAGCCCAGCACGAACATGCCGGCCACCATCACCGGCAGGGCCATGTAGGGATCGATACCCAGGCGCTGCTTGAGCAGGTACACGCCGTACAGCGCCAGCATCAACGACGCCCCGTGGGCGAAGTTGATGATGTGCAACACGCCGTAGATCAGCGTCAGCCCCAGGGCGATGAGGGCGTAGACCGCCCCGGTGGTCATTCCGTTGAGCACGGACGGGACCACGATCGCAAGATCGAACATGGTGGAAAACCTCGGCGGTGGGGATCAGGCCTTGAGCGGGAATAGCGGCTCGGCCTGGCGGTAATCGCGCGGAATGATGACCTTGATGTCCTTGTCCAGCACCTGGGTCATCAGGGGTCGGCCGCCGGTGTTCTGGCCGTCGACGAACTGGGTCGGGCCGTACGGCATGAAGTGGTTGGAGAAGGTGCTTTTCTCCAGCGCCGCGATGATGGCCGCGCGGTCGGTGGACCTGGCGCGCTCCAGGGCATCGGCCAGCAGCATCATGGCCGTGTAGGTCATGAACAACTCATAGCTGAAGAACAACTTCTGCGCTTCGGCGCGCTTCTTGAGCGCCTGGGCTCGCGGGTCCTTGGGGTTGAACCAGTGGTTGCAGTCGATGATGCCGTTCGACGCATCGGGAAACTCCTGCACGAACTTGTAGCTCGACGCCGCACCGCCGAGCACCGAATAGATCGCCTTGGGCAACACGCGTTGCTGCTGCATGGTGCGCACCAGCAGGGCGTACTCGTTGTAGTAGTTGGCCGGGATCACGATGTCCGGGTTGACCGACTTCATGCGCAGCACGATGTTGTTGAAGTCGCGCGTGGGGTTGGCGTGCTTGATGACCTCCTTGACCTCGAAGCCGAAGCCCGGCAGCTCGCGCGCCAGCAGGTTCGCGGTGCCGGTGCCGAACAGCGACTCTTCGTGGATGATCATCACCGTTTTGGCCGGGCTTTTCGCGATTGCGTTGAGCACTTTCAGATTGACCATCGCAAGGTCGGCCACGGCCTTGTAGCCCGGGCCGAACCGGAAGGTGTTCTTCAGGCCGCGCTGCACGATCTGGTCGGCCACCCCCACGTCCACGATGTGCGGCAGGTTGTATTTGGCTGCGGCCTGGGTGGTCGCCAGACAGATAGCCGAGGCAAAGGCCCCTACCACGGCGCTGACACCCGCCTCGTTGAGCTTTTCCACTTCAGCCGCGCCGGCCTGCGGCTGGGACTGCGCGTCGGCCAGCAGCGCCTCGATCCTGGCGCCTCCCAGCGACTTGATGCCTCCGGCCTTGTTGATGTCCTCGATGGCCATCAGTGCTCCCGCCCGGCACTGCTGGCCGGAATACGCCAGCGCGCCGGTGACCGGGTGCAACACCCCGACCTTCACGGGCGCGGGCTGCGCGCCCGCCACCAGCGGGAATGCCAGCGTCGACGCGACGGCTGCGGATTGGACGACAAATTCACGACGGTTACTCATGGCAATCTCCTGAACAGAAAAGGCCGTCCGACGCATCACGCGTGGCGGGTGGAACACACCAGCGCGCAACGCGCTGGCAACAAAACCCATCAGTGGGCCCCTTGCAGGTGGCCCACTGGCGGATGCGATCACCGACTCGCTGGCGCATTCAATGGAACTGCGCCGACAACTCGCTGCTGACCCACACGCGCGCATCGATATCGCCCACGCGGGACAGCTTCATCTCATATTCATAACGATCGGGCCGGTACAGCCCGTGCAGCCACTGGATCGGCCGGTCTTCCGAATCGAACACCAGGCGGCGCACCGCCAACAGCGCCGACCCTACCGGCACTTCCAGCAGCTTGGCCGTGCTGGCGTCGGCCAGGCGGGCCGAAATGTGCTGCTCCGCACGCCCCAGGTTCACACCGCTTTTCTCCAGCAGCACCAGGATGGGTTCGCGCGCCAGCTCGGTACGCCCGAAATGCGAGGTGAGCCGCGCCGGCACGTAAGTGGTGATGTGGGACACCGGCCCGTTGCGCGTGCTGCGGACGCGGACTGCCTTTTGCACGGCATCACCCACGGGGATGTCCAGGGCCTGGGCGACCGCCTGCGAGGCCTGTATCTGCGACAGATCCACCACCTTGATGCGGGTGCCCATGCTGATACTCACCAGGTTGTCGAGCAGACCCGTGCGTGCGCTGCGCCGCGCGCCTGCGTCGGCCACTGCGGGGCTGGACAGCGCCGCCGGCTTGACGACCGTGCCGCGGCCCCGCTGCCGGGTGATCAGGCCCTCGGACGACAACAGCTCCAGGGCCTTGCGAACCGTGACACGGGCCACGCCGAACTGCTGCACGAGGCTGATCTCGCCGGGCATTCCCTGCGCGAACTTGCCCTCCAGCAAACCCTCCTTGAGCACCAGGTAGATCTGGTGGTACTTGGGAAGGGGCATGTCCGCTTGCATGCAGGGATATTGAATGAAGTCCTATTGTTCTGTCAATAGGACTTTTCATGTCTGCACGCGCCCGAGCTGCGATTCAATGTCGCGCCGACCACGCAGATGCCCGCTCGGGGTCGAGAGCAACAACGACGGACCCCCACTCTGGCACCGCCGCTCTTCAGGCCCTGCTGGCCCCTGCCGCCCGCCAGAAGCCCTGGGCCGCTGGCGTACCAGCCGCCGCGTCGCGGTACAGCCGCAGCTCCAGCGGAACCTGCCAGGCGGGCGCCCCCGCCAGCACCAGCCGGCCCGCGTCCAGGTCGTCCTGCACCAGCGTCGCGGGCAGCCAGGCCACACCGCGACCGTCCACCGCCATGGTCTTGAGTACCGTCGCCAGATGGGCCGTGACCACGGGTCGCGCACCCAGCGCTTGCAGCGCAGCGCCATGTACGGCTTGCACCACGCGGCCTAGGCCGGATTCAGCGCTGTAGGCCAGCAGCGGCACGCCGCGTGCGGCTTTGCCGTCCAGCTTGTGCAGCGGCTTGCCCCCGCGCGCCGGTGCTGTGACGGGCAGCAGCGCATCCTGGCCCACCCGCAACCACGGGAAACCCGCCGCATCCAGGGCGCCGGGCGCGGCTGCATGCGCATGGCACAGCAGGAACTGCACACGGCCCTGTTGCAACAAGGCCTCGCATTGCTGCAGCACATCAGACACCAGCCGCACCGGGCCCAGCGTGGTGTGCGACTCCAGACCGCGCAGCCAGCCGGGCAGAAAGGTGAACGACAGCGCATGGGTGGCGGCCAGGCGCAGCGTGGCCGACGTGGATTCGGCCAGCGCCTGCGCGTCAGCGGGCAGGCGGGCGGTGCGCGCCAGCAGGTCATGCGCTGCACCCAGGAACCATTCGCCGGTGGCGGTCAGCCGCGCGGGTTGCGAGCTGCGGTCAAACAGGTCTGTGCCCAGCCAGTCCTCCAGCGCGCGGATGCGCCGGCTGAAGGCGGGCTGCGTCATGTGGCGCGCATCGGCCGCGCGAGAGAAATTGCCTGTCTCGGCCAGAGCCAGGAAGTCATGGAGCCAGGACAGGTTCATGGTTGGTGTGCTGCGCGGTTATTCCAGGGCATCAAAGCAGAGAAAAAGGGCATTGGCGCCAATGGCGCAACCCCGCCATCATCGCACCCTGACCCTTTGGAGCCTGTTATGAAAATCGTTGAAATCCGCGAAAAGACCTGCCCTATCAGTTCCCCCATCCGCAACGCCTATATCGACTTCAGCAAGATGACGCTGAGCCTGGTGGCCGTGGTGACCGACGTCATCCGTGATGGCAGACCGGTGATCGGCTACGGCTTCAACTCCAACGGCCGCTACGGCCAGGGCATGCTGATGCGTGAGCGCTTCATCCCCCGCATCCTGCAAGCCGAACCAGCCAGCCTGCTGGATGAGTCAGGCCACAACATCGACCCACACAAGGTCTGGGCCACGATGTTCACCAACGAAAAGCCCGGCGGCCATGGCGAACGATCGGTCGCCATTGGCACCATCGACATGGCCATCTGGGACGCCGTGGCCAAGATCGAGGGCAAGCCGCTGTTCCAGCTGCTCGCCGACCGCTACGGCAACGGCACGGCCAACCGCCGTGTGTTTGTGTACGCGGCCGGTGGCTATTACTACCCGGGCAAGGACGACGCCCAGCTCAAGGACGAGATGCGCAGCTATCTGGACCGCGGCTACAACGTGGTCAAGATGAAGATCGGCGGCGCGAGCCTGGACGACGACCTGCGCCGCATCGACTCCGTGCTGTCCATCCTGCAGGACGGCCAGCGTCTGGCGGTAGACGCCAACGGCCGCTTCGACCTGGACACCGCCATTGCCTATGCCAAGGCGCTGTCCCAATACAACCTGTTCTGGTACGAAGAGGCCGGCGACCCGCTGGACTATGAGCTGCAGGCCACATTGCGCAACTACTACGCCAACCCCATGGCCACGGGCGAAAACCTGTTCTCGATGCAGGACGCACGCAACCTGATCCGCCATGGCGGCATGCGCGCCGACCGCGACTGGCTGCAGTTTGACTGCGCCCTGAGCTACGGCCTGGTGGAGTACCTGCGCACATTGGACATGCTGCGCCAGCACGGCTGGTCACCCAGCCGCTGCATCCCGCACGGCGGCCACCAGATGTCGCTGGCCATTGCGGCCGGCCTGGGCCTGGGCGGCAACGAGTCCTACCCCGACCTGTTCCAGCCCTTCGGCGGCTTCCCTGACGGCGTGAAGGTGGACGGCGGCCACGTGATGCTGCCCGAGCTGCCGGGCATCGGCTTTGAAGGCAAGGCCGACCTGTACCGCGAAATGAGCGCGCTGGCGTCGTAGGCGGCGGCCGGGGGGCATCTAAAGAAGGGGCGCGTTAGACTTTGCGCTCGCACCCCCGCAACCCCGATTTCTGGAAGCACTCCCCATGGCCGCAGAAGCAGGCACCGAACTCGTCAAGGTCGTCGTCCTGTTGGCCGCGGGCGTCATTGCGGTGCCGCTGTTCAAGCGGCTGGGGCTGGGCTCGGTGCTGGGCTACCTGGCGGCAGGGCTGGCCATCGGGCCGTTCGGCCTGGCGTTTTTCAGCGAGGCGCAGACCATCCTGCATGTAGCCGAGCTGGGCGTGGTGATGTTCCTGTTTGTCATCGGGCTGGAGATGCAGCCCACCCGGCTGTGGTCCATGCGCCGCCAGATCTTTGGCCTGGGCCTTTTTCAGGTGGTGGTGTGTACCGCGCTGCTGTCGGGCCTGGGCATGCTGGGCGGTCTGTCGGGCAAGGTGGCGTTCATTGCGGCGGCGGGCTTTGTGCTGTCGTCCACCGCCATCGTCATGCAGCTGCTGGACGAGCGCGGTGACACTTCCACGCCGCGCGGCCAGCGCATTGTGTCCATCCTGCTGCTGGAAGACCTGGCCATCGTGCCGCTGCTGGCCATTGTGGCCTTCATGGCGCCCGCGCCGGCCGAGGCTGAGGTCTCGCGCTGGGTCACGGTAGGCGTGGCCGTGGCGGCGGTGGTGGGGCTGATTGGCGTCAGCCGCTGGCTGCTGAACCCGTTGTTCCGGGTGCTGGCGCATGCCAATGCGCGCGAGGTCATGACGGCCGCCGCGCTGCTGGTGGTGCTGGGCGCGGCGCTGGCCATGCAGTGGGGCGGGCTGTCCATGGCCATGGGCGCGTTTGCAGCCGGCGTGATGCTGTCCGAGTCCACCTTTCGCCACCAGCTGGAGGCGGACGTCGAGCCGTTTCGCGGCATCTTGCTGGGCCTGTTCTTCATGAGCGTGGGCATGTCGCTGGACATCAAGCTGGTGCTGGCCGACTGGAAGCTGCTGCTGGGCGCCGTGCTGGCCTACATGGCCCTCAAGGGCACGGGCATCTATGTGGTGGCGCGCATCACCAAGGCCAGCCATGGCGACGGCCTGCAACGCGCCGCGCTGATGGCGCAAGGCGGCGAGTTTGCGTTTGTGCTGTATTCGGCGGCCACTGCAGCCGGCATCGTGGACGGCAACGTCAACGCGCTGCTCACGGCCGCCATCATCCTGTCCATGGCGCTCACCCCGCTGGCCGTTCTGGCGCTGCGCTGGGTCATGCCGGCGCCGCCCCCGCCCAGCATGGACGGGGTGGAGGATGTGATGGCCGGCGACGCCCAGTCGGGCAGCGTGCTGGTGATCGGCTTTGGCCGCTTTGGCCAGATCGCCAGCCAGGCCCTGCTGGCCCGCGGTATTGATGTGGTGATCATTGAAAACGATACCGACATGATCCGCGCTGCGGCGCAGTTTGGCTTCAAGGTGTTTTATGGCGACGGCACGCGGCTGGACGTGCTGCACGCCAGCGGCGCGGGCCATGCCAAGGCGATCCTCGTGTGCGTGGACAGGAAGGAAGTCACCAGCCGCATCGTTGAATTGCTCAAGCATGAATGCCCGCTGACGCCGGTGCTGGCCCGCGCCTATGACCGCCAGCACGCCATCGAGCTGATCCGCCATGGCGTGGACTTCCAGCTGCGCGAGACGTTTGAATCCGCCCTGGCCTTTGGCACCGAGGCGCTGCGTGTGTTTGGCGTGGAAGAGGTGGACATCGCCGAGGTGGCCGAAGACATCCGCCGCCGTGACGCGCAGCGGCTGCAATTGCAGATGGCCGGCACCCCGGTCAGCGGCGTCGACCTGATGCACGGCAACCGCTGGCAGCCCACGCCGCTGACGCAGCCGCAGCGTGAGGGCCGGGCGCTGAATGAAGAGGCGGCGGATGCGATTGAGCAGGCGGGTGAGCCTGTGTCGCCAGCTTCCCCGTCATAAACAGCCACCCGCGCAGGGCTATCATCCGCAAACCTTTCTACCAGCCGGAGGATTCGCCATGGGCCTGATGGACTTCATCAAGAAACAGTTCATTGACATCATTCAGTGGACGGAGGACGGCGACGGCGTTCTGGCCTGGCGCTTCCCCATGCGCGACCTGGAAATCCAGTACGGTGCGTCGCTGACGGTGCGCGAGTCACAAATGGCGGTGTTTGTGAACGAGGGCAAGGTGGCTGATGTGTTTGGCCCCGGCATGTACAAGCTCACGACGCAGACCATTCCGGTGCTGACCTACCTGAAGAACTGGGACAAGCTGTTTGAGTCCCCGTTCAAGAGCGAGGTGTATTTCTTCAGCACGCGCCAGCAGGTGGACCAGAAGTGGGGCACCTCGCAGCCCGTGACCATTCGCGACAAGGATTTTGGCGCCGTGCGCGTGCGTGCATTTGGCAACTACAGCTTTCGCATCGCCGACCCCAAGCTGTTCCACACCGAGATTTCGGGCACGCGCGAAAGCTATGGCACGCAAGATCTGGACGGCCAGCTGCGCGGGCTGGTGCTGCAGCACCTGTCGGACGCCATTGCGCAAAGCGGCATCCCGTTCCTGGACCTGGCGGCCAACCAGATCGAGTTTGCCAAGGCGCTGAGCAACGAGCTGACCCCGGCATTTGCGGCCATCGGCCTCAAGCTGGAAGGCATGACGGTGCAGAACGTGTCGCTGCCCGAAGAGCTGCAGAAGATCCTGGACCAGAAAATCGGCATGGGCATGGTCGGCAACGACATGGGCAAGTTCATGCAGTACCAGACGGCGCAGGCCATCCCGAAATTTGCCGAAGGCGGCGGGGGTGGCGGCAGCGGCATTGCAGGTGACGCCATGGGCCTGGGCGCCGGTGTGGCGCTGGGCCAGGTGCTGGCGCAGAACCTGCAGCAGGGGCTGCAGGGCGGTCCGTCCCAGGCGGCGCAGGCCGCAGCGGCGATCAAGCCCGATGAGGTGATGGCCACCTTGGAAAAACTGGGCGAGCTCAAGGCCAAGGGCATCCTGACGGACGAAGAGTTCAGCGCCAAGAAGGCCGAGCTGCTGAAGAAGCTGGTGTAGCAAAGAAGGCGGGTCATCCCGGGCTTGACCCGGGATCCATGTTGGCGTGCCAACGTCTGGATTGCAGGTCAAGCCTGCAATGACCAAGGTCCCCATGGCCACTCCACCTACCCCCCTTCGCGCCTACCGCGCCGCCTGCCCTGGTTGCGGCGCGCCGGTTGAATTCCGCAGCGCGCAGTCCACCCACGCGGTGTGCGGCTATTGCCGCAGCACTGTGGTGCGCAGTGGCGATGTGCTTACGCGCGTGGGCAAGATGGCCGAGCTGTTTGACGACCACAGCCCCCTGCAGCTGCAGGCCAGCGGGCACTGGCAGGGCCGTGCGTTCACGCTGGTGGGCCGTCTGCAATACAGGTCACCGGCTGGCACATGGACCGAATGGGAGGCGCTGCTGGATGACGGCAGCGTGGCATCACTGGCCGAAGACAACGGCGCCTACGTGTTCAGCGTGCCGGCAAAAATGCAGCGCGAGCTGCCAGCGGCCGACCAATTCCGCGTGGGTGCCATCACGGCGGTCGCCGGCAAGCCGTTCAGCATTGCCAGCAACGACCAGGCCGTGCTGGTGGCCGCGCAGGGCGAGCTGCCGCACCTGCCACCGCTGGGCCAGCCGTTTGCATTTGTGGAGCTGCGCAGCGCCGAGGGCGAGGTACTCAGCATCGACTACAGCGCGCAGCCGCCGTCGGTATCGCGCGGGCGGGCGGTACTGCTGGAAGAATTGAAGCTCAGCGGCCTGCGCGAGGAGATGGTCAAGCAGGAGCGGGGCCGCCAGTTCGACTGCCCCCACTGCGGCGCGTCGGTGGAGGTGACGCTGGCTAACAGCAAGGCCATTACCTGCCGGTCCTGCAACAGCCTGATCGATCTGGATTCGGGTATGGGTGCACAACTGCGTCATGCCATCCAGGACGAGCCGGTGCAGCCGATCATCCCCTTGGGCAGCACGGGGCAGCTGCAGGGTGTGCAGTGGCAGGTGGTGGGCTTTCAGCACCGGCTGGGGCACGACCCGCAGGAAGAAGACGCCGAACATTTCGGCTGGGACGAGTATCTGCTGTACCACCCCAAGCGCGGCTTCAGCTTTCTGGTGGACAGCGAAGAAGGCTGGAGCATGGTCAAGCCCACCACGGGCGCGCCGCAGCTGTCGCGCAACGCGCAGACCGCCAGCTACCTGGGCAGCAGCTACCAGCTGGCGTACAGCTACGAGGCCGAGACGACCTATGTGGCCGGCGAGTTTTACTGGCAGGTCGCGCGTGGGCAAAAGACCTTCAACCGCGACTTCGCCAAAGGCAAAGCCCTGTTGTCCATGGAGCAGACGCCGGCCGAAATCACCTGGTCCAGCGGCAGCCGCATGGAGGCCGACGCTGTCATCAAGGCCTTTGGCCTGCAGGGCAAGGAAGACCTGCTCAAGCGCACCGACGCCGCGCCCGTCAGCGCGTCATCGGGCGTGGGCTGCATGTCGGTGATCGTCATGTTTGTCATCCTTGTCATATTCCTGGCGTTGCTGCGCGGGTGCATGCAGTCATGTGACCCGCAGCGCGAGAACTGCAGCAGCTCGGGCAGCACCTGGCGTTCGGGCGGCGGCTCGTACGGCGGGTATTCCAGTGGCGGCAGCCACAAGTAGCAACGGGTTCATGGTCATGTATTCAACCGGAGGTCGTCATGGGTTTTGAATGGCTGAAAGCAGGGGCCTTCTTCGGCTCCATCGTGTATGCGCTGGTCGGCGTGGTGGTGTTCTGGCTGAGCTTCGTCGTCATCGACAAGATCACGCCCTACAACCTGTGGGAAGAGATCGTGGAGAAACAGAACGTTGCGTTGGGCATCGTTGTGGGCTCGATGAGCCTGGGGATTTCGATCATTGTCGCGGCGGCGGTGCACGGTTGAGCGTCGCTTGCTGCGCCTCGCGGCAAAGTCACCTTTGGGGGCGCACCGGCCTGGGGGCTTCACTAAAGCGGTCGCCTGCGGCGACTGCCCTGCGCTGCTCGGGGTTCGGTCGCGCCGAAGAACTCGCTACGCGCTGCGCGCTGCGCTCAAACAGCTTCGGCGAGTCAGAGCACGAAGCGCGCTTGCGCGCGCCGACACTCACCCCTGCGCTGCTCGGCGCTTTAGAGGCGCCCCCAGGCCGGTGCGCCCCCAAAGGTGACTTTGTAGTGACGTTGTTGGCGTGCCCCCGGTTGCGTGCAGGTGTCCGGGGTTCGCGGCGGGCGGTGCGCGGCGGGGCGATTTCTGCGGTGGCGAGAAGCACAGGGGGGCGTGTTGGCGCGCGCAGCGCGCAACGTGCACATGCTCGCCGCGGCTGTCTGAGCGGAATGGAGCGAAGCGCAATGCAGCGAGTTCCGCGGCGCAACCGACCCCCGAGCATCGCAGCGGAGTTTTCGCGAAGCGAAAACCACCGCAGTATGAGCTCCGCCGCACACCGCCCGCCGCGAACCCCGCGAGTGCTACAGCAAACGCAAACGTGAGCACACAACCACCACCCCGCCCCGTCGAGGTGGCGCTGCTGGCCAGCGTCTTCGTCGTAGCCGCCTGCGGACTCGTCTACGAGCTGGCAGCAGCAGCACTGGCCTCGTACGTGCTGGGCGACTCGGTACTGCAGTTCTCCACCATCATTGGCGCGTACCTGTTTGCCATGGGCGTGGGCTCCTACCTGTCCAGGTTCTTTGACCGGCAACTGCCCGCACACTTCCTGCGCATTGAATTGATGGTGGCGCTGATCGGCGGCGCGCTGCCGGCCCTGCTGTTCATTGCCAATGCGTGGGCGCCCGGTGCATTCCGCCTGCTGCTGTACGGGCTGGTGCTGGTGGTGGGCACACTGGTGGGGCTGGAGATACCGCTGGTCATGCGCATCCTCAAGCGCAATGTGGCGCTGCGCGACCTGGTGTCGCAGGTGCTGACGTTTGACTATCTGGGGGCGCTGGCCGTGTCGGTGGCGTTCCCGCTGGTGCTGGTGCCGCAGCTGGGGCTGATCCGCACCGGGCTGCTGTTTGGCCTGATGAATGCGGCCGTGGCGCTGTGGGCACTGTGGCTGTTTCGTGACGAGCTGCGCCAGTGGCGTGCCCACGCCGCTGCCTGTGTGGGCGTGCTGGCCGTGCTGGGCGCGGGCTTCGCCGGGGCCGACCACATCACCACGCTGGCAGAAGACCGCTTTTATCAAGACCGCATCGTCGCCAGTGAACGGTCTCCCTGGCAGCGCATCGTGGTCACGCAGGGGCGTCACGGCCACCGCCTGTTCCTCAACGGCAACCTGCAATTTGCGCAGCGTGATGAATACCGTTACCACGAGGCCCTGGTCCACCCCGCCATGGCCGCGCACGGCGCGCCCAAGAAAGTGGCCGTGCTGGGCGGCGGCGACGGTATGGCCGTTCGCGAGGTGTTGAAATACCCGACGGTTGAAAGCGTCACGCTGGTGGAGCTGGACCCGGCCATGACGCGGCTGTTTGCACAGCAACCCGCGCTGGCGCAGCTGAACGCCAATGCGCTGTCGTCTCCCAAGGTAACCATTGTCAATACCGACGCCTTCAAATGGCTTGAGCACGACACAGGCAGCTACGACGTGATCGTGGTGGACTTCCCCGACCCGACCAACTTTGCCATCGGCAAGCTGTACACCAACTCGTTCTATGCGCTGCTGGACCAGCGGCTTTCCGCAGGCGGCTATGCCGTGGTGCAGACCACATCGCCCCTGGTGGCGCGCAAAAGCTTCTGGACGGTGGTGACCACGATTGAATCGGTGGGCCTGCGCGCGGCGCCCTACCACGCCCACGTGCCCAGCTTTGGCGAATGGGGCTTTGTCATTGCCGGCCGCAGGCCCTGGCGCATGCCCGATGCGTTGCCGGCGGGCCTGCGTTTTCTGGATTTGCCGGCACTGGCGCCGATGTTTGACTTTCCGCGCGACATGGCGCGTGTGCCGGCAGACGTCAACCGCCTGTCCAACCAGGCGCTGGTGACCACCTACGAGCGCGAATGGGGCAAGGTGCACGAATGATCGGCCGCCGTGCTGTGCTGGCTGCCACAGGCGCCGTGCTGCCGCTTCTGGGCTGCGAACGCGCGGCAGACATCACGGGCGGCTTCACAGGCATCAGCCATGAACGCGGCCACCTGCTGCGCGAGCCGCCCCGCGCCATGGCGCCCGGCGTCACCCGTCGCGTGCACACGCTCATTGCCGGCGGTGGCGTGGCCGCGCTGGCGGCGGCCCGCGCGCTGCGACTGCAGGGCCGCGACGACTTTGCCTTGCTGGAGCTGGAAGACACTGCCGGCGGCAACAGCCGCGCAGGCAGTTTGCAGGGCATAGCCTGCCCGCTGGGCGCGCATTACCTGCCCCTGCCAGGCGACGATGCGCGCGAGGTGCAGGACCTGCTGGAAGAACTGGGCCTGCGCCGGCGTGTGGCGGGCCGCTGGCAGTACGACGAGCGCCACCTGTGCCACAGCCCGCAGGAGCGCCTGTTCTTCAACGGCGAATGGCAAGACGGCTTGCTGCCCGTACAGGGCGTGGGCGCGGCCACGCTGGCGCAGTACACGCGGTTTGCGCAGCGCATTGCAGCTGTCCAGCGCACGTCGCGCTTTGCGTTGCCGTCGTTTCGCGCACCCTTTACATCGCAACACGCTGCGCTTGACAGCATGACGTTTGCCCGCTGGCTGGACGAAGAGAAGCTGGACGACCCGCACCTGCGCTGGTACCTGGACTACTGCTGTCGTGACGACTACGGCGCGGGTATCGCCACGGTGTCGGCCTGGGCGGGCGTGCATTACTTTGCCAGCCGCCATGGCTTTCAGGCGCCGGGCGGTGATGATGGCCCCCGGGACGCCGTGCTGACCTGGCCCGAAGGCAATGGCTGGCTCACGCAGCGCCTGGCCGCGCCACTGGGCGCGCGCCTGCACGCGGGGCGCACCGTGCTGCGTATTGCGCAAATGCGCCAGGGCGTAGAGGTGGATGCGTTTGACCACACCACCCGCACGCTGGAGCGCTGGCAGGCGCGCGAGTGCATCGTGGCGCTGCCGGTGCTGGTGGCCGCGCGCGTGGTGCATGACGCGCCCCCCATGCTGCGCGCAGCCGCGGCCCGAGCACAGTACGCCCCCTGGCTGGTGGCCAACATTCATCTGCGCGCGCCGCTGCATGACCGCCCCGGCGCACCGCCCAGCTGGGACAACGTGTTGTACGGCTCCACCGGCCTGGGCTATGTGGACGCGCGCCACCAGCTGCTGGACCCGCGCCCCGGCCCCACGGTGCTTACCTGGTACCACGCGCCGGGCCTGTCGCCGCAGGCGCGCGC
Organism: Ramlibacter sp. 2FC; assembly: GCA_943372515.1. Lineage (GTDB taxonomy): Bacteria > Pseudomonadota > Gammaproteobacteria > Burkholderiales > Burkholderiaceae_C > RAM1. The sequence goes on from CALRYY010000048.1 coordinate 23,736, forward strand.
CCAGCTGCTGGGCACGCCCTGGAGCCAATGGCGCGATGTGGTGCTGGGCGAGCTGGCACAGGCCCATGCCGACCTGCCCGGTCTGGCGACGCAGGTGGACATCACACGCTACGGCCATGCCATGGCAGTGCCGCTGCCAGGCGCGCGCAGCGCTGCGCCTGCTGCTGCAGTTGTGCCGGTCGGCGGCCTGCTGCGCTTCGCCCACAGCGACTGGTCGGGCTACTCGGTATTTGAAGAAGCTTTTACGCGCGGGCACCATGCCGGCATGGTGCGGTCTGGCGCCTTCAGTTGAGCGGTGATTTGCCGGGCTGGAACAGCCGGCAAAGGTCATGTGCAGCGGGGTCAAAGCCCGCAGCGCGCAGCTTGTCCCCAACACAGGCCTGCGGTTGCCCGCGGCACGCTTCGCTCACGCGGGCATGAACCTCATTGAGCTGGGTGCAGTCGGTCCCCGCACGTGCTTGGGCTGCCCCGGACACAGCTTCACGCAATGCGCTCACGCCCGACGCGGCGGACGCCGGGGGTGGTGCCGGGACCGATACCGTGGCACCCGGCAATCCCGCCGGCACGGTTGCCGCCAAACCCTTGGATGGCCTGGCGGGCTGGCCCGCTTCGGGGTAGATGAGCCACCCGGTGAAGCCCACAGTCAAGAGGACCAGCAGCAGCCCGGCGCACAGGCGCCAACGGGATCGCAAAGGCGCAGACGCCTGTCCAGCAGGGCTCAAGGAAAGGCCCTTTTTACTAAGTGGGTACTCGATATTTTTGTTACAAAAATCATGCCGAAGCATCTTAATTGGCTACCTGTAACAAACGACATGGGGTTTCCATCATGGATGAATTGCGGCGTAAATTGACGTTGGGAGCCCTCGGGGCTTCGGCTGCGGGTGGCTTGCTGGGCATGGGGGCCGCCAGCGCTCAATCGGCCCCGGCGCGCCGGACATCAGTGATCGTGATCGGCGCCGGCATCTCGGGGTTGGCGGCAGCACGCAAGCTGGCCCGCGCCGGGCATGTTGTGACCGTGCTTGAAGCACGCAACCGGATTGGCGGGCGCGTTTGGACTGAAGTGAACGAAGGCGTGCCGATGGACATTGGTGCGGGCTGGATTCACGGGCCTGACGGCGGCAACCCCATCACTGCATTGGCGACCGAAGCCGGCGCCACGACCTACTTGACCGATGACGGGTCGGTGCAGGTCTTCAATGCGACGGGCGCCGACGTGACGGCGCAGCAGTTTCCGGCCGGCAAGACCAAATACGACGGCCTGCTGGCGGCCGTCAACACAGCCATGGCCGGGTCAGGCCCTGACAAGTCGCTGGCGTCAGCCCTGACGGCGGCAGACCCGACGGCGCTGACCGATCCTTTCTCGGCGTACCTGTTGACCTCGACGCTGGAATTCGACACCGGTGGCTGGCTGGAGGGCCTGTCCGCACGCAACTATTACAACGGCTCCAAATACCCCGGCAAGGACGTTCTTTTCCCGGGCGGCTACAAAGCCATTCCCGAGCTGCTGGCCAAAGGCCTGGACGTCCGGCTGAACAGCCCCGTGAGCAGCGTGACGCATACGGATACCGGCGTGACTGTGGTGGCCGGCGGCGCAAGCCATACCGCCGACTATTGCGTGGTGACCATTCCGCTGGGCGTTCTGCGCGCCAACAGCGTGGCGTTCTCGCCCGCGCTCACCACAGAAAAGCAGGCCGCCATGAACCGCCTGGGCGTGGGTCAGATCAACAAGGTGTTCATGCTGTTTGACAGCGCGTTCTGGCCGACGGACACCCAGTACTTTGGCTGGCACTCGCCGGTTCGTGGCAAATATTCGTACTTTCTGAGCTACCGCAAATTCAGCGGATTCAACTGCCTGGTGACGTTCGGCTTTGGCGAGCAGGGCGCGGCGATTGAAGCGATGACCGAAGCCCAGTTGATCGCCGATGTAACGCCCGCGCTGACCACCATCTTTGGCTCGGCCGCTGTGGCACCGCGCCGTGCCATCCGCACAGGCTGGAACAACGACCCCTATGCCAGGGGCGCTTACTCTTTCGCCGGCATCAACAGCACTGCGCAGGACCATGAAATTCTGGCCGCCCCCCAGGGCAGCAGGCTGATGTTTGCGGGTGAACACACCCACGAGCTGTACCGTGCGACGGTGCACGGAGCCTACCTGAGCGGCATTCGCGAGGCCGACCGTGTGCTGGCGGTGGCGACCGCATCGTCGGCGTTGTCCGAGGCGGAGCGTGTGCTGAACTGGGCCGAATCCGCCGCGCCTGAACTGATTGGCCCGCGCGGCGTGGTGACGCGGACCTCCGGCATCTATACCTACCGGTACTACCCCACAACCAACAGTTTTGCGGGTGTCGACGACAAACGCAATGTGGTCTATCTGAGCCCCGCAGGCGTGCTGACGGTCGTGGGCACCATTGACAAGTACTGGCCCTCTGTACTGGCCGGCGGGTTCTGAACACGATGCTGCGGTACCTTCGAGCGCGCCGGATGGCGCGTTATGGCGCATAATGCGCCAAAAAGGAGGGCGCCGTGGCCGAGAACCCCGCATTCATATCCGTCAAACTGCCGGCAGAGCTGGTCAAACACGCACGCGAAGCATCGCAGACCATGCGCCGCTCCGTGGCCAGCCAGGTTGAATACTGGGCCACGCTGGGCCGGGCGCTGGAGCACGCGGGCCTGACCACCAGCGACAGCCAGGCGCTGATCGCCCGCCAGGAACGCGCCCCCTACACCCTGTCCCCGCCCACCAGCGGTCTGTCGCCCGACCTGGACGACCTGCACGGCCATGTGGTGGCGCTGGCCAAATCCGGCGCGCTGGCAGACCGCACCCAGCAGGCCGTGGCCACCAACAGGGGCAAGCGCGGCAAGGACCCCAAAGCAGCCTGACGGCGCATGCCGGTGCTGCACCTGATCGCCGGGCCCAATGGCGCCGGCAAGTCCACGCTTTACCGCTGCCTGCTTGCGCCGCGCTATCCGGCCCTGCCTTTCGTCAACCCGCAGGCCTACGAACAGGAACACCTGCAGCACCTGCCCACCCCGGAGGCCCGGGCGCTTGCCGCGCGCGAATGGGCCGACGCCCAGCGCCAGGCGCTGCTGCGGGCCAGCCGCCCGTTTGTGACGGAAACGGCGCTGTCGCACCCGTCGCGCCTGGCGCTCATTGCGCAGGCCCGCGCGCTGGGCTACGAGGTCGTGCTGTACGCCATGTGCGTGGACGAGCCGCGCCGCCTGTTGCAGCGCGTGAGCCAGCGCCAGCGCGAAGGCGGCCACGGCGTGCCGTCGCACAAGGTGCTGGAGCGCTACCCGCGTAGTGTGGACAACCTGCGCCGCGCCGTGCACATGGCCGATCTGGCGTTGCTGATGGACGCCAGCGAAGCCAGCCAGGGCGGCCCGCGGCTGATTGCCACGATTGCCGCAGGGCAGATGCAGCTGCATGCGGTGCTGCGCCCGCGCTGGGTGGAAAAAGTGCTGGGGTTTGCCGAGAACTGAGCCGTGACGGCTGCGGGGCGCTCACGCCCGCATCAATGCCTCAATCTCGTGCGCTTTCACAGGCACTCCGCGCGAGATCAGCTCACACCCCGACGGTGTGACTATCGCATCGTCTTCAATGCGGATGCCGATGTTGTGGAACTGCTCGGGCACGCCCTCGCCCGGGCGCACATAGAGACCGGGCTCGATGGTCAGCACCATGCCCGGCTGCAGCACGCGGCTGGGGCGGTTCTTGATCAGCTCGTTGCTCAGCGGGTCGCGCCGCTCGCTCACTTCGCCTACCTGGCTGGGCTCCACATAGCTGCCGCAGTCGTGCACGTCCATGCCCAGCCAGTGGCCGGTGCGGTGCATGTAGAACCTGAAATACGCGCGGGTGTCGATCACGTCGTCCACCGTGCCCACCTTGTTCTTGTCCAGCAGCCCCACGTCCAGCATGCCCTGCGCCAGCACGCGCACTGTGGCGTCGTGCGGGTCGTTGAAGCGGTTGCCGGGCTTGGTCGCGGCCACGGCTGCGTCCTGGCTCGCCAGCACCAGGTCGTACAGCACGCGTTGCGGGCCGGTGAATTGGCCGTTGGCGGGGAAGGTGCGCGTGATGTCGCTGGCATAGCCGTCCAGCTCGCAGCCCGCGTCAATCAGTACCAGCTCGCCGGTTCGCACTGGCGCGGCGTCGGCGCGGTAATGCAGCACGCAGGCATTGGCGCCCGCCGCCACGATGGAGCCGTACGCCGGGTATTGCGAGCCCCCCAGGCGGAACTCATGCAGCAGCTCGGCGTCCAGGTGGTATTCGCGCACGTCCTTGCCCTCGCGCAGCATGCGGGCGCTCAGTTGCATGGCGCGGATGTGCGCGCGCGCGCTGATGGCCGCCGCGCGGCGCATCACGTCCTGTTCATGCGCGTCCTTGATCAGGCGCATTTCGTCCAGCACGCCGCACAGGTCGCGCTGCTGTTCGGGGCACAGCGCGCCATAGCGCACCCGCGCGCGCACCTGGTTCAGCCAGCCGCCTACGCGCGCCTCCAGCCCCGGGTGGATGGCAAACGGGTACCACACGGCGTCGCGGTTTTCCATCAG
>CALRYY010000049.1:0-28194 GCA_943372515.1 Ramlibacter sp. 2FC
GGACCTGGGGCTGAAAGAGGGTGAAACGCTGGTGGTCACGCCGCGCAAGGCGCGGCTGTTTGAGCCCGTCGTCTGAGTGGCCGATCGGACGCGCGTTCAGCGCGCGACCTCTGCACCGCCCAGCCCCGCCAGATAGCCGGCATACGCCGCAGCACTGTCACGGGGCATTTCCATCATGGGCAAATGGCCCACGCCCGGCACAGTAATGATGCGGGCCTGGGGCAGCCTGTCGCGCAGCACGCCGGCACCAGACACATCAAACACCTGGTCATCCGTTCCCCACAGGGCGAACACAGGCTGCTTGAGCTGTGAAATGCGTGCGTCCAGCAAATAGCGGTCCTTGAGCTGGGCATCCCACAGCCGCTGGTTGGCACCGGCCAGGCGCAGCGCATCCACTTGCGCCGATTTCAGGATGGGGTAGGGCAAAAACGGTGGCTGGGCAAACACCAGCTTCATCATGGCGTCGAACTCCGCTTCATCACGCGCGACCAGGGGCGCGCGGCCGGCATCAATCTGCCGGTCCATCTGGCTGGCGCGGGGCGAACGGATGCCGTGGGGCGAGCCGATGAAGGCCACGCTTTTGACGCGGCCCGGGTGCTGGATGGCCAGCAGCGCCGCGAGGGTGCCGCCCATGGAGCTGCCGGCCAGGTGGGCCTGGGCGATGCCCAGCGCATCCATGAAGGCCAGCAGGTGGCGCACCTGGGCGTCGTAGTCATAAGACTGGCCGTCCAGCCGCCCGCTTTCGCCAAAGCCGGGCAGGTCGGGCGCGACGATGCGCAAGGGGCGGGGCAGGGCCCGGGCAAAATCAACCCAATGGTCCTTTTCGGCAAAGATCCCGTGCAGCAGCAACACCGGCACACCCTCGCCACCGCGCGGGCCACTGTCCAGGTAGTGGATGGTGTGCTGCGCGGCGCTGACGGTTTTCTCAGTCAGCCCGGCCGTCGCGCGGTTGGCCGCGAGCAAGGGCGGTTTGAGCAGCGCAGGCAGGCCATACCAGGCCGCAGCCAGCAGGGCGCCAAGAACTGCGGCAACGGCCACGGCGGTGTGTTTCACAAAGTGCTCCATTCTGTTTTTTGCAGGCGCGAGGCTATCCGCAACGGCAGGACAAGACTTGCAGGTTTGGGCTATGCCTTCGGTTAACGCGCTGGTGCTGGGCACCGACCGCGCGCTGTACCTGGGTGACATGCCGGCCACCGGGCTGCACCGCCACGCCTGCCCGGTCTTTCTGCTGGGCCTGTCAGGCCGGTTTGCCCTGCACTTGCCCGGCGGGTCGGTGGTGACATGCCACAGCGCGCTGGTCGATACGGGCGTGGAGCATGTGTTTGACCCGCAGGGCGAGCAGGTGGCCGTGATGTACCTGGAGCCCGACGCACCAGAGACCCGTGCGCTGTTGCCCTGGTTTGCACGAAACGGCGGCGTGATGCTGGACCCGGCCGGGCGCGTGGGCTCACGCAGCACGGCGCAAGCCCGGCTGTGCAGCTTTGACCTGAGTGCCCTGCTGGCGTTCACGCTGGACGCCGCCGCGCCGCTGGACCCGCGCATTGCCCAGGGCATCCGCAGCCTGCGCCAGGGTGGGGGTGTTGCTGTCAACCGCAACGCGGCTGCCGCAGCGGTGCACCTGTCAGCGTCGCGGTTCAACCACCTGTTCCGCCAGGAGGCGGGCGTGAGCTTTCGCAGCTACCGCGTGTGGGCGCAGGTGCGTTCAGCACTCGCGGGCCTGGCCACGTCGCCACGCCTGACCGACGCCGCGCTGGAAGGCGCGTTTGTCGATTCGTCCCACTTCAGCCGGACCTTCCGCCAGACCTTCGGCATGACGCCGTCCAGCGTGCTCAAGCCGCTGCGCAGCGTGACGCTGGTGCGGGGCCGGTGAGGTTCACCACTGCCCCGTCTCCACCCGGATCGCCACTTCGCAGTCGGCAAAAATCTCCAGCTTGGCGATCTTCACGCGCACGCCCAGCACGCCGGGCAGCTGCATCAGGCGCTGGGCCAGTTTGCCGATCAGGCTTTCCAGCAGGTTCACATGCTCGGCCGTGCATTCGTCAATGATGATCTGGCGCACCTTGCGGTAGTCCAGCACGTGGTTGATCTCGTCGTCGCGCGGGCGCAGGTCCTGCGTGCCCAGGTTCAGCTCGGCGTCGACCATGATGGGTTGGGGCGCCGTCTTTTCGAAATCGAGGATGCCCAGGTTGGCGTCAAAGCGCAGCCCGGTCAGGTGAAGGATCTGGGTACCTTTGGTCAGCATCAGTGTGTTCTCACATTAGCGAGAAGTCGCGGTCGAACTTCATCAAATGCTGGCCGCCATCCACCAGCAGCGTGGTGCCGGTGATGGAGTTGTTCTCCAGCGCAAATTTCACAGTGGCCGCCACGTCGGCGGCGGTGGATGAGCGGCCCAGCGGCGACAGCTTGTGCAGTGCCTCAAACTTTTCGTCGCTCAGCATGTGGCTGGTCAGCGTGAGGCCTGGCGCCACGCCCACCACGCGCAGCGACGGGGCAAAGGCTTGCGCCATCAGCGTGTTGGCGGCTTCCAGCGCGGCTTTGGAAAGCGTGTAGCTGAAAAAGTCCGGGTTGGGGTTCCACAGTTTCTGGTCCAGCAGGTTCACCACGGCGCCGGTCGCACCGCGTTCCTTCACATGGGCATGCAGCGCCTGGGTCAGCAGCACGGCCGCGCCGGTGTTGGTGCGCAGGTGCGCGTCCAGCGCGGCAAAGCTGAAAGACCCGGCGGTGTCATGTTCAAACAGCGACGCGTTGTTGACCACCGCATCCACCGCGCCCATCTGCGCGGCCACGGTGGGCAACAGGGCGCGCACGGCGGCCTCGTCGCCCAGGTCGGCCTGAAAGGTGGCTGCGCCCGGGGTCAGTGCGGCGCATTCGGCTGCCGTGGTCTGCGCGTCGGCCTGCGAGCCACGGTAATGCACGGCCACGCGCCAGCCGCCTGCGGCCAGGGCCAGCGCAATCTGGCGGCCCAGGCGTTTGGCGGCGCCAGTCACGAGCACGGTGCGGGGGGCGGCTGAAGACATTCGGGGACAATCCACGTGTGACACAACAAGACCGCAGTTTAACGAGCGCCCCCGCCAGCGCCATGCTCAAGCTCGCGCAGCGTGCCATCCAGCAGGCAGGCGGCTGGATCCCCTTTGACCGTTTCATGGCGCTGGCGCTGTACGCGCCGGGGCTGGGCTATTACGCGAATGATTCGCGCAAGTTCGGCCTCATGCCTGAATCGGGCAGCGACTTTGTGACGGCGCCCGAGCTGTCCCCGCTGTTTGGCCGCGCGCTGGCCGCGCAGGTGGCCCAGGCGCTGGACGCCACCGGCACGCGCGAGGTGTGGGAATTTGGCGCGGGATCGGGCGCGCTGGCGCTGCAGCTGCTGGGCGCTTTGGGCGACAAGATCGACCGCTACACCATCGTGGACCTGTCGGGCACGCTGCGCGCCCGCCAGCAGCAGGTGCTGGCCGCGCACGCGCCGCGTGTGCACTGGGCCAGCGAGCTGCCCGATGCGATACACGGCGTGGTGGTGGGCAACGAGGTGCTGGACGCCATGCCGGCCAAGCTGCTGGTGCGTACCGACGGCGTGTGGTTTGAACGCGGCGTGGCCTGGCACGAAGGCCAGCCCGTGTTTGCCGACACGCCGACCGATCTGCGCCCGCCGGTGGACATCGAGGGCGACCACAACTACCTGACCGAAATCCACCCCCAGGCCGACGCCTTCATGCGCACGCTGGCCGACAGGCTGAAGTGCGGCGCCGCGCTCTTCATGGACTACGGGTTTGGTGAATCCGAGTACTACCACCCCCAGCGCCACATGGGCACGCTGATGTGCCACCGCGCCCACCAGTCAGACACCAACCCGCTGGTGGATGTGGGGCTCAAGGACATCACGGTGCACGTCAACTTCACCGGCGTGGCACTTGCCGCGCAAGAGGCCGGGCTGGCCACCCTGGGCTACACCAGCCAGGCGCGGTTTTTGATGAACTGCGGCATCGTGGGCCTGATGGAGCAGGCCACACCGGCTGCGCGCACCCATGCGCTCAAGCTGCTGAACGAGCACGAGATGGGCGAGCTGTTCAAGGTCATTGCGCTGTCGCCGCAAGCTGACTGGGAGCCGCTGGGTTTTGTTGCTGGCGACCGCAGCCACACACTGTGACAGCCAGCCCCCCTATGATGGCCGCATGATCCGCTGGCTCATCGTCATCTTTCTGGCCCTCATGCTCATCAGCTGGTTCACGCCGCTGCTGCAAAAGCTGGGCGTGGGCAAGCTGCCGGGGGATTTCCGCTTCCGGCTGTTTGGCCGCGAATGGTTCATACCGCTGAGCTCCACGCTGGTGCTGAGCATGGTGGCCGCGCTCATTGCGCGGTTTGTGTAGCGGCTGTACCCAGCATGCGCGCCTGCATTGACATCGGCGGCACCAAGGTGGCGGTCAGCCTGGCGCCTGATGCCCTGAGCGCAGGTGCGCCACCGCCCCTGCAGGCCCGCCGCAGCGAGCCCACGGCCAAGACCGGTGACCACGGCGCGCTGGCCCGCCAGGTGCTGCGCCTGGTGGACGAGGTGTGTGCCGAAGCTGGTGTTGCCCCCACCGCCATCACCACCGCGGGCGTGTCGTCCTGCGGTCCCTTTGTATTGAATGACGGCCTCATCGAGCTGGCCGGCCCCAACATCTGCGGCGGCCTGGCCGGCCCCGCACGCGGCCTGCCCAACGACTGGCGCAGTGCCTTGCTGGAAGCCCCGTTGCGCGAACGGTTCAACACCCTGCGCGTGGAAAACGACTGCATCGCCGCGCTGGAGGCCGAGCGCCGCTGGGGCGCGCTGCAGGGCCTGGACCATTGCGCCTACGTCACCTGGAGCACCGGCATCGGCGTGGGCCTGTGCGTGGACGGCCGCGTGCTGCGCGGAAAGCATGGCAACGCGGGCCATGCCGGCCACATGTTTGTGAGCGACGACGACAGCGCCGCGCTGTGCGGCTGCGGCAATGTGGGCGATGTAGAGGGGCTGGTAGCCGGCAATGCGTTTGAGCGGCGCTTTGGCCAGGACGCTGCTGCGCTGCTGGACGCCGCCAACGCGGGCGACGCCACGGCCCTGGCGCGGGTGGACGAGCTGTGCCGCGTGCTGGGCCGCATGCTCTACAACCTGGTGGCCACGCTGGACCTGCAGCGCATCAGCCTGGGCGGCAGTGTGTTCTGGCATCACCGGGCGCTGCTGCTGCCCCGCCTGCTGGCGCAGGTCAATGGCAAGCTGCCCGCGCTGACGGCCGGTGTGCAGCTGGTGCCCGCCGGGCTGGGTTTGGGCGTGGGCGACTACGCGGCGCTCGCCTTGCTGGGCTGAGCCCGGCTCAGTCTTCGATCTGCCACAGCCCCGCGCATTTGCGGCAGCGCACCTGCATGCGCTGGGCGCGGCGGTCTTCTTCCATCACTTCAAACCGGCCGTATTCCTGGCAGCTGGGGCAGTTGGCCTGGTTGGCGATCAGCTCGGCGTGGCCCAGCAGCACCAGGTAGCGCCGCAACGCCCACAGCGCAATGGCGCCGCTGGCGATGATGAACAGCACGTCCATGAGTTTTTCTGTCACGGTGCCACCACGAAACGCCTCAAAGCTGCCCAGCAGCGCAATGGTGGCCAGCAGCGCCAGCACCATGTGGGCATGGCTGGACAGCAGCTCGCGCTCGTACCATTTGCGAAAACCCACCTTGCGCACCCCGTCGGCCAGCTCGTGGTTGAGGTAATTGCGCTGTGGGTTGCCCATGGGTCCATCATCGCAAAAGCCGTGCCAAAACCTGCAGACTATCGGAGCAACCCGCAGATTCAGTCGGACAAGCCCGGGGGCAGGGCAGCCGCCACGGCGGCAATGCGGGCGTGGTGGATCTGCTCACCCACCTGCGGCCCTTTGGCCCCGGCGTCGGCCGCCTTTTGCGCCACGTCAGCCGTCACCACAGACTGCGCCGCTGCCAGTGCCGCCAGCAGCCGGGGGCGCTGGGGGTAGGGGCTGTCCTGCAGGCCCAGCCGGCCGCGCGCGTCACATTCGCAGGCCAGCAGCACCTGGGCAAACCGCTCGGGCTTGCGCAGGGCGTCGCAGCGCTCCAGCAGCCGCACCAGCGCCGCTGCGTTGAATTCACCGCTGCGGTGAATGTTGCCGTGCTCGCGCGCCACCACGTCGGCCAGCTCCCGGCAGTCCACCGGCACGCGCAGGCGTTCGCACACGCCGCGCAGCAGCCGGGCGCTGCGTTCCTCGTGCCCGATGTGGCGCGGCAGCACATCGGCCGGCGTCGTGCCCTTGCCCAGGTCGTGGCACAGGCAGGCGAATCGCGTGGCCAGCGGCGCAGCCAGCTGCGCGCTCATGTCCATCACCATCATCAGGTGCACACCGGTGTCCACCTCGGGGTGGTAGTCGGCGCGCTGGGGCACGCCCCACAGGCGGTCCACCTCGGGCAGCAACCGCACCAGCGCCCCGCATTCGCGCAGCACCTCAAACATCCGCGACGGCCGGGGCGCCATCAGCCCGCGCGCCAGCTCCTGCCACACGCGTTCAGCCACCAGCGCGTCCACCTCGCCGTCGGCCACCATGTGCTTCATGAGCGTCATGGTTTCTGGCGCGACGCTGAAGTCGGCAAACCGCGCTGCAAAGCGGGCCAGGCGCAGGATGCGCACCGGGTCTTCGCGAAAGGCCTCGGTCACGTGCCGCAGCACACGGGCTTGCAGGTCGCGCTGGCCGCCGTAGGGGTCCACCAGGCCGGTGGTGCCCGTGGCGTCGGCGGCTTGTGCCATGGCATTGATGGTCAGGTCGCGCCGCGCCAGATCCTGCTCCAGCGTCACGCCAGGGTCGGCATGGACAGCAAAGCCCTGGTAGCCCGGCGCCGTCTTGCGCTCGGTGCGGGCCAGGGCGTATTCCTCTTTGGTCTGGGGGTGCAGGAAGACGGGGAAGTCTTTGCCTACCGGGAGGTAGCCTTGCTGCATCAGCTCTTCGGGGGTGGCGCCCGTGACGACCCAGTCGTGGTCGTGGACGGGGTGGCCCAACAGGGCATCTCTGACTGCGCCGCCTACTCGGTAGATTTGCATTGGTTCAGTTTAGCGGGGTGGTTTCTTTTTTGGTTTTGTTGGTTGTTGTTGGACCTCGCTTTCCCCCCCCCTATCCCCCCCGCCCCTTTCCACCCCCGCCGGGGTGGAAAGGGGAGCCTTGGATTTTGGTGTTGGTCGCCGGCCAGCTGAAGAATTGGGGTCGCGCTGCGATGCTGGTGGGTCCGCCACGGCCCGTGCCTGCTGTTGGGGCGGTGGCTGGCAGGTTGGATCGGACCCGCTGCCCGCTTTGCGTGGCAGGACGAGCCAGCGCGCGCTTCGCGCGCGGCTCGCGTTGGCGGATGACCTGCAGCCACCGCCCCAACAGCAGGCACGGGCCGTGGCGTTCACAGCTGTACCGCAGCTTTACCCCACTTCTTCAGGTGTCCGGCGCGACGAGCTCAAATCCAAGGCTCCCCCTTTCCACCCCGGCGGGGGTGGAAAGGGGGCGGGGGGGGATAGGGGGGGGAAAGCGAGGTGTAACAACGACCAACAAAACAACAAAAAAAGAAGATTCAAGCCAGCTGCAACTGATCCCAAACAGCGCGTGCACTCGCCTCAGTGCCAGGCGGAGCAGGCGGCAACGGCAACCGGCACTCCCCCACAGGCTGCCCCAACACCCTCAACATCGCCTTGATAGCCATCGAAAACACACACTCATCACTGTTGATGAACGCAAACGACGGCAGCAGCCGCGCCTGCACCGCGCGCGCCGCAGCCAGGTCGCCGCGCTGCACAGCGGTCACCATCTGCTGGAACAGAGGCCCGGTCCAGTGCGTGCTGGTCCCCACCACCCCCACCGCACCGCAGGCCAGCAGAGGCAGCGTGTACGGGTCATCCCCCGAATACAGGTCAAAGTAATCGCCCGCCTGCGCCACCAGCGCGGCGGCCGCAGGCGGGTCGCCCGTGGCGTCCTTGAAGGCCACGATGTTGGGCACATCGGTGAACAGCCGCAGCAGCACGTCGGTGGCCACGCGCCGGTTGGTGCGGGTGGGCACGTCGTAGATCATCACGGGCAATGGGGTCGCTTGGGCGCAGGCGCGAAAGTGCGCCTCGATGCCGGCTTGCGGCGGGCGGTTGTAATACGGCGCCACCACCAGCACACCGGCCGCGCCCAGGCTTTGCGCACGCTGCGTAAGCATCACGCTGTGGGCCGTGTCGTTGCTGCCGGTGCCGGCCAGCACGGGGATGGTCACCACCTGCGCCACGGCCCGCACCAGGTCGCAGCGTTCGTCGTCGGTCAGCGTGGACGCTTCACCCGTGGTGGCGGCCACCACCAGACCGTCGTTGCCGTTGTCAGCCAGCCAGCGGGCCAGGCGCTGGGCGGCGTCCAGATCCAGCCGCCCCTGTGCATCAAAAGGCGTGACCATGGCGCTCATCACGCCCCCGAAACATCTGGCCGCCGTCATCGCGAAATTCGGTACGGCTCGTCGAAGTCCACAAAGTCTTTTTCGGCCAGGGCCTCATCCATCCATGCTTTCACACCCGGCAGCGCGCAGACGCGACGGATGTAGTCGGTGATGTGGCCTGGCACAGGCAGGGCGTAGTTGCGGATGCGCATGCACACCGGGGCAAAGTAGGCGTCGGCAATGGTGAATTCGCCAAACAGCATCGGGCCCTTGTGCGCCTCCAGCAGCTGCGTCCACATGTCGATGATGCGCTGCACGTCGGCGCGAACGGCCGGTTGGTCGCGCCAGGCTATGGCGCCGGGTGTGGCCAGCTGCGCCTCGATGTTCATGGGGCAGGCGTTGCGCAGCGCGCCAAAGCCCGAATGCATTTCGGCGCAGACGCTGCGTGCGCGGCCGCGCGCTTTTGCATCTTGCGGCCAGAGCTTCTTGTCGGGGAATTGGTCGGCCAGGTATTCGGCAATGGCCAGCGTGTCCCACACTGCAAACCCGTCGTCTACCAGCACCGGCACACGCCCGCCAGGGTTGACCGCCAGGATCGTGCGCTTGAACTCGGAGTCGGGCGAGTTGAACGAGTCAAAGCGCACCATCACTTCCTTGAACGGGATATCGGCCTGCTTGAGCAGGACCCAGGGCCGCATGGACCAGGACGAATAGTTCTTGTTGCCGATGTACAGGGTAAGCATGGGGTTCTCCGTTGGAAGTGACCGGATGCTAAGCCCGCAGGCAGCGGCGATTGATGCAAAAAAACGCCGGAATTGATGCCGGCGTCTTTTTCTTGAAGTTAGCGCCCAGCCGTACGCCGGTAGCGGTCCAGCCCGTCGCTCACGCCCCGGGGGCCCAGGTACAGCGGGGCCACAGCCTGCAGCGCGGCCGGTGTGATGCCCAGTGCGTCCAGCCCCGGCAGCAAGCCGCCGGCGATGTTGTCGGTCTGCATGGCGGCCAGGTTGTCGCGGCTCATCAGCGGCTCGCCGGGGGCCAGCTCCATCAGCAGGGCCTGCAAACGGCCCAGCGCCATCGGCAGGGGGATCACGGGCCGTTCGCAACCGGCGTAGCGGCCCGCCAGCTGCACCAGCTCGCGCAGGGTGTACACGTCGGGGCCGCAGGCTTCAAAGGTGCGGCCAAAGGTGTCGGGCCACTGCAGCGCGTTCACCACAGCCTGGGCCACGTCCTCGACCCACACCGGCTGAAAGCGCGCCTGCGTGCCGGCCAGCGGCATGAACGGGAACACCTTTTGCAGCCGCGCAAACAGGTTCAGAAAATGATCCTCAGGCCCAAAGATCACGCTGGGGCGCAGCACGGTCAGCTGCAGTGCAGCGGCCTGCAGGGCCTGCTCGCCGGCGGCCTTGCTGCGCTGGTAGGCCGACGCTGCATCGGGCGCTGCACCCAGCGCGCTCACATGCACCACCCGGCGCACACCGGTGGCGGCGCAGGCACGCGCCAGCTTTTGCGGCAACTCCACATGGGCGCGCTGGAAAGCGGCCTCAGTGCCATGCAGGATGGCCACCAGGTTCACCACCGCGTCGTGGCCTGCCACCAGGCGCGTCAGCGCGGCCTCGTCGTGCACGTCGCATTCCACCGGCTGCAGCAGCGGCAGCGTGATGAGGTCGCGCGCGGTGGCGGTGCGGCGCGTGGCCACCGTGACGTGGCATTGCAGCCGCGCAAGTTTTTCGCAGACATGGCGCCCCACAAAGCCGGTGCCGCCCAAAATCAGGATTCGTGTCATTTTTTTGTATCGACTGGGAGGATGGTCCGCGGTTCAGGTTTTTCAATGAGTTTGACCACCAGCGGCACCAGCGTCAGCACCACCAGGGCCAGCGCGGTGCTGATCACGGCCGTGGCCTCGCGGCCCAGGCCGGCGGCCATGCCGATGGCGGCGGTCAGCCACATGCCGGCGGCGGTGGTCAGGCCGCGCACGCGGTCTTCGTCTTCGCTTTTCAGAATGCTGCCCGCGCACAGAAAGCCAATGCCGGCCACCACGCCCTGGATCACGCGGCTCAGGTCCGCTGGCTGGATGCCCGCCTGCTGCGGTATCAGCACAAACAGCGCCGCGCCCATGGCCACCAGCATGTGGGTGCGCACACCCGCGGCCTTGCCCTTGTTTTCGCGCTCCAGCCCCAGCAGGCCACCCAGCAGCGCAGCCAGCGTCAGCCGCACCACGATGCGGGTGGCCTGCGCCAGATCGGGCACGTCTGAAAATTCAGACGCTACCGTCTGGGCGATGGTGTGCCACCAGGAGATTTCCATGCGCTGCCGGTTTCGTCAGGGCAGGTCGCGGTTGGGTTCGGGCTGGGCGGCGTCGCGCGGGCCGATGCTGCCCATGCGCGCCTTCAGCGACTGCGGCTGCCCCGTGAGGATGGCCGCGTACATCGTGGCGTTGGACACCACCTTCTTCACGTAGTCGCGTGTCTCGTTGAACGGCACGTTCTCGGCCCAGGCCGCGCCTTCCAGCACCGGGCCGGTGCCGCCGGGGGCGCGCCAGCTGCGCGGGCGGCCGGGGCCTGCGTTGTAGGCGGCGGCGGCCAGCGGCATGGAGCCGGCAAAGTCGTCCAGCACCAGCTTCAGGTAGCCCGTGCCGATGGCGATGTTGGTTTCGCGGTCGTTGATCTGGTCGGCAGTGAAGTTGTTCAGGCCAATCTTTTTGGCCGTCCAGCGCGCGGTGGCGGGCATCACCTGCATCAGGCCCGACGCGCCCACGTGCGAGCGTGCGTCCATGATGAAGCGGCTTTCCTGGCGGATCAGGCCGTACACATAGGCCGGGTCCAGCGCGATCTCGCGGCTGCGGCGCACCACCGATTCACGAAACGGCATCGGAAAGCGCTGGTCCACGTCCACCACGTCGCGGGTGCGCTCGCTGGTGTTGATGCAGCGGTCCCACACCTCGCGGTCGCAGGCAAACTGCGCGGCGGCCAGCAGCTCGCGGTCGGTCATACCGCCGCTTTTGTGCAGGTTGGTGGCGTAGTTCCATTCGCGCACGCCTTCGGGCCGCAGGCCCACGGCTATGGCGTACAGGCCGCGGTTGAGGCTGGCGTTCAGACGGGCGGCGTCTTTTTCTTCTGCCGTCAGCGGCTGGGGGCGCTCGGGCGCGGTGATCTTGCGGCCCAGCTCTTCCAGCGCCAGCTGTTCGTAAAAGCCGCGCGGCGAGGCGATGCGCTCCAGCATCGCATTGGCTTCGGTGCGTTTGTCTGAGGGGTTGGCGGCGGTGGCCAGCAGGGCGCGGGCCTTCCAGTAGGTCCAGGTGGGGTCGCGCTGGCCTTCGTCGCTCATGCCGTTCACGGCCGACAACACATCGGCCCAGCGCGGCTTGTTGCCCGCGCGCAGCGCAGCGCGCACCTTCCAGCCCAGCATGTCGTCAGACAGGTCGCTGTCCTTGCTGACGTTGCTGTAGTAACCCATGGCGTCACTGGACAGCCGGCCAGCGGCCTGTTTGGCTATCACGCCCCAGACCCAGTTGCGTTCCTCGGCGCTCAGCTGCGGGCCCCATTTGCTGTCCAGCTGGCGCGCGGCGCCTTCGGCGTCGCCCACTGCCAGCTTGATGAGGGCCAGCGTGATGAGCTCCTTGCGCACCTTGGACATCGCGGTCACGCGGGTGGTCAAAAACTTCACCGGGCTGGCGTTCAGCTCGGCCAGCAGGGGCAGGGATTCAGGTGACACGATCTCTACAGCCTTGGTCGCCGCGCGGGGGCGGTTGGCCTCGGTGGCCAGGCGGGCCTTGACCCAGGCGTCCTGTGCCGTCATGCGCTGTGGTCCGCTGCGCTCGCCAATCAGCCGGCTGGCCGCGAGGGCGCAGCCGTCGTCGGCCTCGCGCTGGCCGTGCCAGTTGCGCCGCACCTCGTCGGCCAGCGTGGCCGGGGCCGCTGCGCCCTGCGTGATGTGCTGCACCAGCAGCGCATAGCAACGCACCTCGCGGTCGTCTTTCATGCGGTATTTGGGGTATTCGGCCTCAAAGGTGGTCCAGTCGCGCCGCTGGCCCAGCATCAGCAGCCAGTCGTTGCGCAGCCGGTCCTCTTGATACGTGCCGGCATAGCGCGTCATGAAGTCCTGGATCTCCTGCACGCTGGCGCTGTCCAGGCGCGCGCGCAGCTCCCAGTAGGCAGCCCAGGGCTCCAGCGCGTGGCCACGCAGCTGGGGCAGCATTTGCGAGAGCTTGCGCGTGTCGCCGCGCTTGTAGGCCTGGTTCATGTCCAGGATGAGGTCGTCGCCGCGCGACTGGGCCTGCACGCCGCAGGCCACCACAGCCGCGATCAATGTCAGAATGGTTCGAAACTGCATCTGGGCATTATGGACAAGTCAGAGGAAAAAAGGTCTTTACGCAAGGCGCTCATCGAGGAGCGCCTGAACCTGCCGGACCGCCTGGAGCGCGCCGACCTGCTGCAGCGGGTCATGCGCATCTGGCTGGTGGGCCGCACCGACGCCATGATCGGCGCCTATTGGCCCATCAAGGGTGAGTTTGACCCGCTGCCCGCGCTGCACCGCTGGAAGGAAGACGGCGAGCTGCTGGACGAACCCGCCCTGCGCCGCATCGGCCTGCCGGTGGTGGACAAGCTGCACAAGACCCTGACCTTTCACGCCTGGTACCCGGGCTGCCCGATGGAAGAGGACGCCTACGGCATCCCCAAGCCCAAGGACACCGAGATCATTGTGCCGACCTTGCTGTTTGTGCCTTGTGTGGGGTATGGGCCGGGGGGGTACCGGCTGGGGTATGGCGGGGGGTTCTATGACCGGACTTTGGCTTCCTTGCAGCCTCGTCCTTTTACTGTCGGGCTTGGGTTTACCAACGGGTTCCTGCCGGAGCTGGAGCCTGAGGACCATGATGTGCCGCTCGATGCGATCTTGAATGACAACGGGGTGGTTTGGCCTGTTTGACTTTCTTTTGTTGTTTTTGTTGTTTTGTTGGTTGTTGTTTAACCTCGCTTTCCCCCCCCCTATCCCCCCCGCCCCCTTTCCACCCCCGCCGGGGTGGAAAGGGGGCGCCTTGGATTTGAGCTCGTCGCGCCGGACGCCTGAAGAATTGGGGTGAGGCTGCGGTCACCCGTGAGCGCCACGGCCCGCGCCACCGGTTGGGGCGGTGGCTACCCATCACATGCCAACGCGAGCCGCGCGCGAAGCGCGCGCTGTCTCGTCCTGCCACGCAACGCGGGCAGCGGTGCCGGGAATCACTGTCAGCCACCGCCCCAACAGCAGGCAAGGGCCGTGGCTGACCCGCGCGCATCGCAGCGCCACCCCGATTCTTCAGCCAGCCGGAGTCCAACACCAGAATCCAGGGCTCCCCTTTACACCCCGGCGGGGGTGGAAAGGGGCGGGGGGGATAGGGGGGGAAGGCGAGGTCTATCAACAACCAACCAAACCAAAAAACAAAAACAAAAGAAAAGTCAGTCCATATCGTCCACGGTATCAGGATCCGGCACTTCCCCAATAGTCTCCCGAGTAGCCTTGCTCTGCCCCATCAACCACGCACAAAACGCCTTGATCTCAGGCCGCTGCGCACTGCGCGGCCCCACCAGCAGCCAGTACGCCATGGGTGAATCCATGCGCTGCCCCGGCAAGACCTCGATCAGATCGCCGTTGGCCAGGCTCTCGGCCACCAGCGGCAGGCGGGCCAGCACCACGCCCTGGCCGGTCAGCGCCGCCTGCACCATCTGGTACGCATAGTTGAAGTACAGCCAGCGCTTGGCCTGCTGCTTGGGCAGGCCGCGTTCGTCGAACCAGCGGCGCCAGGTCAGCCATTCCAGGTGGGTGTGGTGGGCGTCGCCGGCCTCAATCAAGGCAAAGTTCGCCAGGTCCTCGGGCTTTTTCAGTGGCGCGCCGCTTTTGATGAGCCAGGGGCTGGCCACTGGCGTGAGCTGCTCGCCAAACATGCGCACGGCCTGCGTCGGCATGCTGGCCACGGGCCCGTAGCGCAGGGCCAGGTCCACATCGGCCACGTCCAGGTCCAGTGCGTTGTCAGACGCATCAATGCGGATGTCGATGTCGGGGTTGTCGCGCTGAAAGGCCTCCAGCCTGGGGATCAGCCACATCGACGCAAACGACGCAAAGGTGGTCAGTGCCACCGCCTTGCGCCCCGCGCTCTGGCGGATCTGGCGCACCGCGTTGTCGATGCGCGGCAGGGCCTGCGTCACCGCCATCAGCAACTGGGCGCCGGCGCTGGTCAGCTCCACCGCGCGGGTGTGGCGCAAGAACAGCGGCACGCCCACCTCTTCTTCCAGCGACTGGATCTGGCGGCTGACGGCGGACTGCGTCAGCGCCATTTCTTCTGAGGCGGCGCGAAAGTTCAGGTGCCGGGCCACGGCCTCAAAGGCGCGCAGGTGGCCGGCCGAAATGGGCCGTGTGCGCAGGTGGGTCTGGGAATGCTGCATGGGGCAAAGGTGTCAGGAGTGATCAGGGGCATTGATGCGAATCCGGAATCAATAGCTTAAGTCCTTTTCATTGGACGGCCAAGCGCCTGTCGCTGATCATTCAATGCCCGAATGCCTCAACTGGAGAACACCATGGCAGCTCAAATGCTCACGCAAACGCAACAATCCCTTTCCTCCGTGGCCCTGCCCGGCACCTGGAAGCTGGGCGCGGGCCGTGCCATTACGCTGGCCCCGCGGGAGGACGCCGTGCTGCGCGTCGCCCACGGCCGTGTGTGGCTCACTTTTGAGGGCCAGCACGGCAATGCACCGGCCGACAGCGGCGACCATTTCCTGGACGTCGGGCAACAGGTCACGGTGCAGGCGGGGCAACGGGTGGTGCTGGAATCCATGAGCCCCCAGCGCAGTGCGCCGGCCTATTTCAATTGGGAGCCCCTGCCCGCCCTGGTGGCCCAGCCTCTGCGTGCCACCAACCGCTGGCAAATGGCGGTCGTTCAGCCCTTGGCCGACTTGCGGCTGGCCGCCTTGATGGGCTTGGGCGCCGTGGGCCGTCTGGTGGCCGGCGTCTTTGGTTTGGCCGGTGATGTGGCCTTGGGCCGCGACCGCAAGGCCTTGGCGGCCTGCGCCTTCAACGCACAGGCCAAGGCCTGCCGCGCCCACGGCGCCATGAGCTGAGGTGACTCCATCGCGTCGTCCGGCGCGCTGTAGTAATTGACGCTGCGCTCCACGCCCTTGGCGGTGTAGGTAAACCGCCTGCAACCCGCTGCCTCATAGAGGCCGCGGGTTTCTTCATTGCCCTTGAGCCACAGCGTCTCGCCATCGCCCAGGTCCAGCACCCAGGCAATGCTCAGGCCCCCGGTGCTGATGCCAAAGCCGCCGAACATGCGTTTGCGCTCGCACGGGCCAACGCTTGCCAGCAGCTCGCAGCAATAGTCGGCAAAGGCGGTCGGCTTGGGTTGCTTGATCTGGGGGGAAGCCATGAGCCAACCTTATCACCGCCGCCGGGATAATGCCCGGCATGGCCCGCCCCAAGTCCCAGCACCACGACCTCAAACGCGACGAGATCCTGGACATCGCCGCCCAGTGTTTTGCCAGCCAGAGCTACCCCGCCGCCAGCATGAACGACATTGCCGCGGCCGGCGGCACCAGCAAGGCGCGGCTGTACCACTATTACGAAAGCAAGGAAGCCATCCTGTTTGACCTGCTGGACCGCTACACGCAGCGGCTTTTGGCCCTGATCGCCCAGGCCGAGGCCACGGCCCAGCGGCGCAACCTGGATGATCGCGCCGCGCTGCACGAGCTGATCCGCAGCTTTCTGGAGGAGTACGAAACCTCGGCCACGCGGCATGTGGCGCTCCTGAACGACACCAAGTTTCTGGGTGACGAACAGCGCGAGCTGATCCTGAACCGCCAGCGCGATGTGGTGTCGGCCGTGACGCGCTTTTTGCGCCGCGCCTACCCGCACCGGCTGAACCCGGTGAACCAGACCGCCGTGACCATGATGCTGTTCGGCATGATCAACTGGACGTTTACCTGGCTGCGCCCGGGCGGCGCCATGAGCTATTCGGCCTTTGCCGAGGAAGTGATTGCCATGGTGGAAGGCGGACTGGCCGCATGACGCCGGTTCATCTCGTCGTGATGGGCGTGGCGGGTTGCGGAAAATCTGCGGTCGGCCAGCGCATGGCGCAGCAGCTGGATCTGCCCCTGATCGAAGGCGACGACTTTCACCCCAAGCGCAACATCCACAAGATGCAGCAGGGCATTGCCCTGACCGACGACGACCGCGCCGACTGGCTGCGCCTGCTGGGCGAGCAGCTGGCCGCGCAGCCGGCAGGCGCCGTGCTGACCTGCTCGGCGCTCAAGCGGGCTTACCGCGACACGCTGCGCGCGGCTGTGCCGGGCCTGCGCTTTGTGCACCTGGGCATTACCCAGGCTGAATCGCTGCGCCGCGTGGGCGCGCGCCCGGGCCACTTTTACCCGCCCAGCCTGGTGGCCAGCCAGTTTGAGGCGCTGCAGGACCCGGCGGGTGAAGAGGGTGTGTTGAGCCTGGACGCCAGCGCCCCGCTGGACGCATTGGCCTTGCAAGCCGTGGGCTGGATCAATTCAACTATGCGTAATTGATTACGATTAGGTAAAATTCGCCGGATTAACTGGAGACACCCCCGATGAGCAAGGCATTTGCATCGCAGGCCGACCTGGCCGACAAGAAAATCACCTTTGAGCAGCTCAGCGCGCACTGCTGGGCCTACACGGCCGAAGGCGACCCCAACTCGGGCGTGATCATCGGCGACAAGTTCATCATGGTCAGCGACGCCACGGCCACGCCCGACATGGCGCGCGACCTGATCGCGCGCATCCGCAGCGTGAGCGACAAGCCCATCAAGTACGTGCTGCTCACGCACTACCACGCGGTGCGCGTGCTGGGCGCCAGCGCCTACGCCGCCGAGGGCGCGACGGAGATCATCGCCAGCCAGGGCACGCTGGACCTGATCATCGAGCGCGGCAAGGAAGACATGCAAAGCGAGATGGAGCGCTTTCCGCGCCTGTTCCGCGGCGCTGACAGCGTGCCGGGCCTGACCTGGCCCACCATGGTGATTGGTGGCGGCGACGCCACCAAGGGCGAAGTGCCCGGCAAGCTGACGGTGGACTTGGGGGGCGTGAAGGTCCAGATCTGGAGCCCCGGCTACGGCCACACGCGCGGCGACACCATTGCCTGGGTGGCCGAAGAAAAGGTTTTGTTCAGCGGCGACCTGGTCGAATACGAAGCCGGCGTGTACACCGGCGACGCCCAGCTGGAAGAATGGCCCGCCACGCTGGAGGCCCTGCGCACCCTGAACGCCGAATTCATCGTGCCTGGCCGGGGCGAAGCCATGAAGGGCAACGCCGATGTGAACAAGGCGCTGGATTACACCCAACGCTGGGTCACCACGCTGTTCCAGGCGGGCAAGGAAGCCGCCGCTGCCGGCATGGACCTGAAAAGCGCGATGGCCCACACCCGCAAGAGCATGGACCCGGTGTTTGGCCATGTGTTCATCTACGAGCACTGCCTGCCGTTTGACGTGAGCCGCGCCTACGACGAAGCCAAGGGCATCAAGAACCCGCGCATCTGGACGGCCGAGCGCGACCAGGAAATGTGGGCGGCGCTGCAGGCCTGACAGTCTTGTCATGCCGGGCTTGACCCGGCATCCATGGCGCCCGGATCGAATCAGTCCGGCCAGTGCAGCCGCACCACCGTGCCGCCGCCGTCGCGCGGCACCAGCACCAGCGACGCACCGATCGAGCCGGCGCGCGCCTGCATGCTGGCAAGCCCCTGGCCGGCGCCGGGGCTGCCTGACGGCCCCACATTCAAGCCCACGCCGTCGTCGGCCACCTCCAGCACGATGGCCTGGCCACCCGGCTCTGCCCTGCAATGGACCCACACGGCCTGCGCCCGCGCGTGCTTGAGCACATTGGTCAGCGCCTCCAGCACGATGCGCTGCACCTGCAGCACGGTGCGCGGCGTCATGGCGGAAAGGGCGGGCAGTTCGTGCACGTCCCAGTGCAGGGCCAGGCCCGCGGCCTGCAGCCGGGGCTGTACGCGGTAGCGCAGCGTGGCCAGGGCCGTGGTCAGGTCGCCGTCGGCCAGCTGCATGGAATCGACCGCCAGGCGCATTTCGTCCAGCGCGGCTTTCACGTGTTCTTCCAGCACGGCGGGCTGCGGCTCGGGTTGCTTGACCAGGTTCAGCAGGCCCACCAGCTGCGCACCCACGCCGTCGTGCAGGTCGCGCATGATGCGCTGGCGCTCGGTGGCGGTGGCCTGCGCGGCTTTTTGCTCCTGCAGCTGGCCAAAGGCGTCGTTCAGTTCGGCCTCTTTGGCGCGGATGCGTGCCTCCAGCGTCTGGTTCAGCGTGTGCAGCGTGGCGGCGCTGCGCGCATAGCGGTCCACGATGATGCCGGCCATGATCAGCACAAAGAAGAACATGGTGTGCGGCGTGAGCGACGAACGCGTGGCCCCGCCCAGGCCCAGGCGCACCAGCCCCAGGTCGTGCAGGCCGGCCAGCACCGCCAGGCCGCCGGCCAGCGTCAGTACCATGGCCGTGACGCG
This sequence comes from Ramlibacter sp. 2FC, assembly GCA_943372515.1. Lineage (GTDB taxonomy): Bacteria > Pseudomonadota > Gammaproteobacteria > Burkholderiales > Burkholderiaceae_C > RAM1. The sequence continues at coordinate 18,883 of CALRYY010000049.1, forward strand.
GTGCGGCGCGCCACGCGTGAGCGCGCAGCGCACCACCAGCGCCCAGGTGGCCAGCCCCAGCGGCGCCAGCAGGGCCAGCGCCGCCGTCCAGGCCCAGGGCAGGTGCAGGCCAAAGCCCACCAGCACCAGCACCAGCGCCACCGGCAGGTACGCCAGCAGCAGCCGGGCCACGCGGGCGCGTGCGAGGTCCAGCGCCAGCAGCACAAACAGGCACATCAGCGCCAGGTGCCAGGCATACGCCGTGGCCGTGACCATGCCCCAGGCCGGCCAAGGCACGGGCACATCGGGCCACACGCGGTCCAGGTTGCGAAAGATGCCCAGGAACGACGCCGTGGCAAAACAGGCAAACACCGCGTCGCGCATGCGCGCCCACAGCGCCAGCGCCATCAACCCCAGCAGGCCCAGCGCCACGCAAAAGATCAGCGACGCCACATAGCGCCAGCGCCGCTCGATGTCGTATTCCTGGAGCAGGGTGGCCTCGGGCCCGTAGCGCACCAGCGACAGGCCGCCCCAGCGCGCGTCCTGTGTGGTCACGCGCACGACCAGCTCGTTGGGCCGGTCGCTGTGCAGCAGGGGTGCATCAATGGGCGCCAGGTGCGGGGTTTTGGCGGCGTCGTAGCGTGGGTCGCCCAGCGTGCCGCGCGCCAGCACGCGCGCGCCGTTCACGGTCGCCACCACCTGGTTGCCCACCCGGGTGAACAGCAGCGCCATGGCCTGGTTGCCCTGGCGCGGCGGCAGCGTGACGCGGTAGGTGGCCGTGCCGCCGCGCCCGGGAAACTCGGCGTCCCAGCGGTGCGTGAGCGTGACGGTGCGCTCCACCGCGGCGCTGCCCTCGGGCTGCAGCACGGCCTGGGCCTGGCGCAGCTGCACCACGCCTGACGTGTCTTGCGAATACGCGGGCGTGGCGGCCCACAGCACAGCCCCCAGAACAAGCCCCACGATCGCCGCCAGGCCGGGCACGGTCAGCCGGCCCATCAGCTGCGCAGCAGCCCGAGCTGGCGGGCCTCGTAAACGGCTTCGGTTTTGGAGCGCACGCTGAGCTTGCCGTAGATGTTGCGCACATGGCTGTGCACGGTGTGCACCGACACGTTCAGCAGCCCCGCCGTTTCGCCGTAGCTGAAGCCGCGCGCCACCAGCGCCAGCACCTCGGTCTCTTTGGGCGACAGGGGCTGGCCGGTGCCGGTGTCGCGCACGGGCTGGACGGGCTCGGGCCCCAAAACCGGGGCCTGTGCGGATGCCCCGCCCAGCTTGCCCAGCAGCTTGCGCGCAATGATGGGCGACATGGGCGAGCCGCCGTTGCGCAGGTTCATGATGTGGGCGGCCAGGTCTTCACCCGTGCCGTCCTTGAGCAGGTAGCCCTTGGCCCCGGCGCCAAAGGCTTTCATCATGTGGGCCTCGTCGCCAAACATGGTGATGACCATGACCTCGCAGGCGGGCTGCAGCCGCGTGCATTCGCGGATCACGTCAATGCCTGAGCCGTCGGGCAGGCCCAGGTCCACCAGCAGCACATCCACCGGGTGGTCGGCCAGCCAGGCCAGGATATCGCGCGCCCGGGCGGCCGAATGCGCCAGCTCCAGGTGGGGGGCGGCGTGGATGACCGCCTCAAACCGGCCGCGCGTGCCCGGGTCGTCTTCTACCAGGGCCACGGTCACGGGGGCGGGGGGCGCGGCGTCGGCGCGGGATGAGGGCATGCGGTGTTTGACAGGCGGGTGGGCTGGCGGGATCGTGACACAGAGCCTGCCAGCTTCGCAAGCGCCGCGCATCGCCTGAATTGGGGAGGGGCCGCTACACTGCCCGCGTGAACACCCCGGCCCCCTCTGTCTGCCCCCCTGTGCCCTGCAAGGACTGCGCCCTGCGCGCGATGCAGGCGTTTTCGCCGTTGCAGCCCGGCGAGCTTGAGTTCATTGAAAAGTACCGCAGCGACATGGTGGACCTGCCCGCGGGCGCCCGGATCATCCCCGAGCACCGCACCAGCGCACGGCTGTTCACCTTGTATGCGGGCTGGGCGTTTCGCTACAAGACGCTGAGCGACGGGCGCCGCCAGATCCTGAACTTTTTGGTGCCCGGCGACTTCATTGGCCTGCAGGAGGAATTTGCCGACGGTGCCACGCCCGGCGTAGAGGCCGTCACGCCGGTGCGCCTGTGCGTGTTTGCGCGCGACGGGCTGTGGCCGCTGTTTCGTGAATACCCGAGCCTGGGCTACGACATCACCTGGCTGGCCGCGCGCGAAGAGCACTGGGTAGACCACCACCTGGTGAGCGCCGGGCGGCGCAATGCCATGGAGCGCGTGGCCATGCTGCTGATCCACCTGTACCGCCGGGCTGAACGCGTGGGCATGGCGCAAGACGGCGCGGTGCCGTTCCCGTTCAACCAGCAGCACATTGCCGATGCGCTGGGCCTGTCGCTGGTGCACACCAACAAGACGCTGCGCCGGTTGCAGGCGCACGGCCTGCACAGCCTGGTGGACGGCCGGCTGCGCCTGCTGGCGCCCCGATCGCTGGAGCGCATGGCCGACTACTTTGAGCGGCCGCTGCGCCGCAGCCCGCTGATCTGAACGCTGCGGCGAGCCGTAAGCGCCCGCCTACAGCGCCCGGCTTCCGGGGCCGACGGCCCCGGCGCGCGCAGGCACCTACGCTTGAAAGCCAGTAGTACACAGCCTTCAAGGAGACCCGCCATGACGCATACCGTGCCCCGCCTGCTGCAGCAGCAATCCCGCCCCCTTTTTGCCCGCGAGCAACAGCAACAACAGCAAAGCGGCTCCACCGACTTCCAGCCGCCCCAGGCCGAGCCGCGTGAGCAGCAAATGGGCGAAGGCAGCTATGACGCCACCCGTGATTACCAGGACAACATCAAGTCGTATCTGAAAAAAGCCGACGTGCCGGCCGACGCGCGCGCAGCCCACCCGCACAACGAGCAGGAAGCCCGCGAGCTGGAAGCCGCCGAAAAAGAAGGCAAGTCGCACACCAAGGCGCCGGGCAAATAAGCCGGTACCCTGCAGCCCAAAGTGCCTCAGCGCTGCGCAGCCAGCTCGCGCAGGTCGCGCTGGTAGGCGCGCAGGCGGCGCACGGCTACCTCTCGCTGGGCCGCCGTGGTGCTGGCGTGCAGCGTGGCAAAGCCGCGGCAGCTGTCCTGCAGCCAGGCGTCACGCCGCTGGCGCCACACCGGGTCGGGTGAATCCTGGGTGCGCTGCAGGTAACCGCGCAGCGCTTCGCGCGCCTGCACAGCCGGCATGCCAGGTGCTGATGACACCTCGCGCAAGGTCTGCAGTGCATCGCGCTGGCGGCGCAGGCGCTCGGCAAACACGGCGCGCGCATCAAAAGGCGTTTGCTCCACCACCCGCTGCACCACCGCACGCTGGGCGTCGTCCAGCGAGCCGTAGATCATCTCGGCCCGCTCGGTCATCTGCTTGACGCGCCGCTCCAGCAATTCCGCTGGCCGCGGCTCCATCCATTCCTTGCGCCACTCGGCGTCCTTGCGCTCGTAGTGCTTTTGCAGGTGCTGCAGCTGCGCGGGCGCCAGGGTCTGCGCGGTGACAGCCAGGGCCGGGCTGGCCTGGGTGGCCACGGCGGCAATGCGCTCGCGCGCCTGGGCCACCAGGGCGCAGGCCTGCGCCGGGGAGATGTCGGTGGGCGCCAGTCGCTCGGCCTGCTCCAGCAAGGCGGCGTAGCGTGTCAGCTCGGTGCTGCGGTGCCACTGCTGCAGCTGGGACAGATCGTCGCGCACCCGGGCCGACTGCGCGTCGTCCAGGTCCAGGTAGGCGTCCAGCCGCCAGAAGACAAATTCAGGTGCGGCGCCGTAACCCAGCTTCAGGGCGCTGCAGGCCGTCAGTGCGCCAGCACACACCCCGCCCAGCGCCAGCAGGCCGATAATCCGCAACAGTTTTGTAACGATCGCCATAGTGCAGGGGTTCTTTGTATGACAGCAGTGGATGTAGTGATCATGGCCGCCGGCAAGGGCACCCGCATGAAAAGCCGGCTGCCCAAAGTGTTGCACCGATTGGCCGGGCGCGCACTGGTCCAGCATGTAATTGACACCGCTGCGGGGCTGAAAGCCCGCCATGTGGTGGTGATCACCGGCCACGGCGCCCCTGAAGTAGAAGCCGCGCTGACGCGGTCTGCCACCGCTGCGGGCAGCACGCCGCCGCTGTTTGTGCGCCAGGAGCCCCAGCTGGGCACGGGCCACGCCGTGCAGCAGGCCGTGCCGGCGCTGCCCGACGACGGCATCGCACTCATCTTGAACGGCGACGTGCCGCTGATCGAAGCCGCCACGCTGCGCGGGCTGATCACCGACTGCGCCGGCAAACGCCTGGCCCTGCTGACGGTGGACATGCCCGACCCATCGGGCTACGGCCGCATCATCCGCAGCGGCGACGCGGTGCTGGCCATCGTGGAACACAAGGACGCCGACCCGCAGCAACGCCAGATCCGCGAGATCTACACTGGCGTGATGGCCCTGCCGGCCGCGCTGCTGAAAAACTGGCTGGCCCGCCTGACCAACGACAACAGCCAGGGCGAGTATTACCTGACCGACATCGTGAAATTTGCGGTGCAAGACGGTGCCGAGGTGGTGGCCACCAAGACGCCCGACAAGGTGCAGGTAGACGGCGTGAACAGCCCCGTGCAGCTGGCCGAGCTGGAGCGTGCGTACCAGCTGCGCCACGCCCGCATGCTGATGGACCAGGGTGTGCGCCTGGCCGACCCGGCGCGGTTGGACGTGCGCGGCACGCTGACCTGCGGGCAGGACGTGGAAATCGACGTGAACTGCGTGTTTGACGGCAGCGTGTCATTGGGCGACGGCGTGCGCATAGGCGCCAACTGCATGATCGCCAACGCCACCATCCTGGCGGGCGCGGTGATCCACCCCTTTACCCACATCGACGGTGAAAAAGCCGGCGTGCGCGTGGGTGAGGGCGCGCTGGTAGGCCCGTTTGCGCGGCTGCGCCCCGGCGCGCAGCTGGGCGCCGAGGTACACATCGGCAATTTTGTGGAAGTAAAAAACACCACGATGGCCGCCGGCGCCAAAGCCAACCACCTGGCCTACCTGGGCGACGCCACAGTGGGCGAGCGCGTGAACTACGGCGCAGGCAGCATCACCGCCAATTACGACGGCGCCAACAAGCACCGCACGGTGATAGAGGCGGATGTGCACGTGGGCAGCAACTGTGTGCTGGTGGCGCCGGTGACGATAGGTGCGGGCGGCACGGTGGGGGGCGGGTCCACGATTACCAAGGACACGCCGGCGGGCGCCTTGAGCGTGGCGCGGGGCAAGCAGATCAGCATTGCCAATTGGGTACGCCCCAAGAAGACGCCAAAGTAGTCAACGCACGCTCCCCCACCTACTCTTGTCATCCCGGACTCGATCCGGGATCCATGCCCCGCAAGCACTGACGCGCCGTGCCAGCAATGAACCGATCGGGCAAAGAGACAGACCTGCCCGGCCCGAAAATCACCCCAAAAGCGCTGGATTGGCCTGCCACAGCGCCCAGTTCAACGCCGTAGCGAAAGTGACCCACAGCAGGTAGGGCACCAGCAGCAGCCCTGCCAGAGGCTTGATGCGCCAGAAGGCGACCCCGGTGCCGGCGATCAGAAGCCAGAGCACCAAAACCTCGGCAAACGCCGCACCGCCCAGGTGCCAGGCAAAGAACAACCAGCTCCACAGCGCATTGGCGATGAGCTGGGCGACGAACAGCGCAATCGCAACGGACCTAGACTGATTGACGTGCTGCACGCGCCAGACGAGCCACACGGCAACCGCCATGACAAGAAAGAGCACCGACCAGACCGGGCCGAACAACCAGCCCGGTGGCGCCCAAACGGGACGGGTCAGCGCGGCATAGAACGCGCCAGCGTCTTTGGAAGCGAACGCCCCGACGGCGCTTGTGGCGATGCACAGGGCCAACCAGGCCGCAAAGCCGATGGCTTGGGCTGGTCGTGAGGGTAGTGTTGGGGTGGTCATTTGAGGTCTGACGATTGTCGGTCCATGTCGAATGACCCGCTGGCGCTCATGCCTTTGCGCTCTTGCCGCATCCTGAATGCAATCGGACGGGTCCGTAGGTAGTGCGCGTGCCTGCGATGCCACCCACCTGGACGATGTAGGCGAGGGACTGTTTGCGATCCACCAGCAAGGCGTGATGGTAGCCATCGGAAACCAGACCCGGCGCTCCCAGCTCGTAGCGCTCCAGACCTTCTTCGCCGATGCTGCCTCCGGAAAAGATGGGCAATTCCGAAGAAGCGCCCAATGGACTTGTACAAGGCTGAAACCGTGCCACAAGCGCAGTCGGCGACGTATCCACCATGGCAGCAGAAAAAGATCCAGCGCAGCCAGCGCCCGCCATTGCAACTGCCAGCACGGCCAGAATTGCTGCAGCATTCATGAGAGTTAACGAGGCGGGATAACGACCCCCTGTCGCCCCACCGCGCGGAGTGGCGTATCGGGTGTTAAGGGGCTGTTCGGTGGAATTGATCAGAGCTTCCTCAATACATTCGCAAACAGAAAGAATAGAACGATGGAAAAGGGCGTGAAGAGCATCGTTAGGCCGATGGCGCGCCCAAAATTCTCTTGTTTGGCTTGACAGGCGGAAATTATCAGTGGAACGCCAACACCAAACACCGTCCCCCATACCAAGCCCTGTCCGACAGGGCCACTCGTACTTCCTGCCCCTGCGAGGCCGAAAACGGTCCATAAGAAAACAAAGAAACCGTTGATTCCTATTGCCAATAGCCAGAAAAGCCACCCCGTTATGTTTGACACTGATTTCTTCCTATGGATGCGATATTTGATTTGGCTCCGACACCATACCTTTCGAGCGCTACCTCCGGGACCACTGCATAAGTCAGGCGTTCCGCTTCAAACGCTTCCCAGATTGCTCCCCAGTCACCCTTTCCCATTGGCACCAGGCAAGTGCTGTATCTACCCTCTCCCGTCGTCATGAAGGGATGAGCGAATGCAAAAAATTCCTCTGCTCCCTGAGTACTGTTCGCGAACGTCCTCGATTTCAATCCTTCCGACCTTTCAATGCCAGCAGTAAACGTACCCTGATCTGTCAGCAGCATGTGAACGAGCAGCTTCAGCATGACTTTTAACGTTCGAGGTGAAGCGGGGACGACGGCGAGGTAGGCCAGCCGCCGGAAGGATGATAAGCACAACCTGGAGGCGGCTAGCCTGCCTTGCCGTTGGGCCTCGCCTCGACCGGAATACGAAGGGACTTCCCACTCCCGGGCGACGGCATCGAAGTGCCAAGATTGGTTTTGGAAGTCAATCTGAAACCCATGTTGGAAGGAGAAGTCCCATGAGCAAGATTACACGAGTCGGTGTTGATTTGGCCAAGCGCGTGCTGCAGGTTCACGCCGTTGATGCCGGCGGCCAACGCGTCACCAGCCGAGCCCTCTCGCGCGACAAATTCCTGCCCTGGTGCGCTCAGCTTGCACCCGGCTGCTTGATCGCCATGGAAGCCAGTTCCAGCGCCCACCACTGGGCGCGCCGCCTGCGCGCCATGGGCCTCGACGCGCGCATCATCGCCGCCCACCTGGTGGCGCCGTACCGCCTGCAGGGCAAGACCGGCAAGAACGACGCCAACGATGCCGCCGCCATCTGCGAGGCCTCTGGCCGCCCGCACATGCACTTCGTGCCCATCAAGACCGTCGAGCAACAAGGCCTCTTGTGTGTGCACCGCTTGCGCGAAGGTTTCAAGGCCGAGCGCACCGCCTGCATCAACCGCATCCGCGGCCTGCTGGCCGAGTTCGGCCTGGTGTTCCCGCAAAAGCCCGATGCCCTGCGCCAGGCCCTGCCCGATGCGCTGGAGGACGCTGAGAACGAGCTCGGTGGCATCGCCCGTTTGGCGCTGCAGCGCGCCCAAGCGCAATGGGCCGAGCTGGACGCGCACCTGGCCTGGTGCGATGAGCGCATCGCCGCTCACCTCAAGACCGATGAGCAGGCCGCACGCGCCCAGCAACTCATGGGCGTGGGGCCGGTGGGTGCTTCTGCTGTGGTCGCCACCGTGGGTGACTTCAAGCAGTTTCGCAACGGCCCGCAGTTCGGCGCCTGGCTGGGTCTGACACCCCGGCAGAACTCCAGCGGGGGCAAGAACAACCTGGGCGGCATCACGCGCCGGGGTGACATGTATTTGCGCACGCTGCTGATCCAGGGCGCCAAGTCGGTGGTGTGGACGGCGCACAAGCGCGATGACCCGATCTCGCGCTGGGTGCATGGCTTACGCGAGAAGCACGGCTGGCAAAAGGCCGCTGTGGCGCTGGCCAACAAGAACGCCCGCATTCTGTGGGCGGTGATGACCAAGGGCCAGGCGTTTGATGCGCGGCATGTGAGCGTCAAGCCCGCCTGAACTGTTCGAATCTGACGCTAATCGATTTCTTGCCAGACGTGAATCCAAAGATGCAGTGAACAGGTCAGACCGGCGGTGAGCAAGCCCGACTAACCCCTTGTGGCGCCGATTGCGGCGAACACCACGGGAACGGATTGGGGCCTCACCGAGCGGTTCGTATCTGGGGCAGCACCCAGGAAACATCCGGTGCAACAAGCCCGTCTGTAGATGTGCAGTCTGTTCCTCGTTTCAACGCATCGCCGCTTCGCGCCAATGTGAGAAATACCGTCACCAAGTAATGCCTATCGCCTGCGCCTCTTGACTACGTGGGAAGTCCCTGTAAGGGGTTAGGCGTCACCGGCAGCTTGAGGGCTTGTACTCAGATCTTCGTCCGCGCAGTACTCTACGAGGATGTCTTCGTCTTCAATGCTCTCATAGGTGCGGACGATTCGGTGCGAGAGGTGTGCGCTTCTCATAGCTGCGGAAATGCGCGACACAACTTCGTCTTCGTCCGACTGCGCAGTGCTGATGACAAACACTCCATACGACTGTGTACCATTCTGTGTTCCATAGTGCGCGAAGCCCGCGACATCCGATACGGCAGACTGAACCAGAATGCATTCACCGGTGCTGCTGTCCGTCTGCATCTCGATTGGAAACGGGAACGACGAGAGAGACAAGCGCAGGTTGTCCAAGCCATTGGATGCATCTATGTGCAGAACAAGATCACTCATCAAAGAGGGTCATGGCTGGAGTTACGGTGGCTTCTAACTTAGGGATGAACGCAGCGCGTCGGCTGTGACGCCTAACGAGGCTGTATATAAACCCGTTTCACGGCCACCCAAACGCAAGCGCGAGTGCTCCGATGATTCAGGGACAGGATTTTCTCGGCCATGACATAAGTGTGCCGGATTTCAGGCCTTATGGCACCCTGCTGAGCTTGTTTCAACGCCCTTTTCCGTTCTGCCCTATTTCGCAAATCCCGCCTTCGCCAG
>CALRYY010000050.1:0-27780 GCA_943372515.1 Ramlibacter sp. 2FC
GAGCGCGCCTGTGACGATGTTGCCCGAGCCGCTGTTGGACACGGTGATGTTGCCCGCGTTGCCCCCGGCCATGTTGGTGCCCACGCCTGCACCGCCGCTGGCGGTGATGGCAGCACCTGCCACACCGCCTGCGCCTGTCACCGAGACCATACCGCCATGGCCGCCGATGCCGCTGGTAGCTGCCGCACTGCCACTGGCGGTGATGGCGCCCAAAGCCGTGATCGCGCCGCCAGCGTTGATCGTCACGTTGCCGGCGTTACGGCCCACGTTGCCCCCGGTGATGGCCGCGCCGCCTGTGGTGGTAATCGCGCCGGCGCTCAGGTTGCCGTCGGATTGGAGCGTGACGAAGCCTGAACCGCCGTTGTTGCCGCCCGATGTGTTGATGGCGCCCGTGCCCAGGCTGGCGCCGCTGGCGGTGTTGGTGACCGAAACGCTGCCCGCTGCGCCCCCCGCACCGGTGGTGACGCCGTTGCCGGACCGTGCTGACAACGCGCCGACCGAGATGTTGCCGGCTGCGCTGTTGGCAATCGTGATCGTGCCCGCGGCGCCGCCCGTGGCCGGCCCGGTGATACCGTTGCCGCCACTGGCGGTAATGGCGCCCGTGCCAGTGATGCCATTGGTGGCGGTGAGGTTGATGGTGCCGCCTGCGCCCCCTGCGTTGCTGGTGGCTCCTATGGCGTTACTGCCGCTGGCTGTGATCGTGGCAGCGCCCAGGGCCACAGTCGCGCCAGTGATGTTGATGGCGCCGCCATTGCGCCCCGGGTTGGTTCCGGACGCCGTGCCCCCGCTGGCAGATACGGCCCCTGCCAGACTGACATTGCCGCTCGCGTTGAGCGTCACATTGCCGGCGTTGGCGTTGCCTGCACCCGTGGCGCTGATGGTCCCGGCCGCCGTGCTGGTGATGTTGACGGCGTCCAGGGTGACGCCGCCGGATGCGCTCAACGCCGCATTGACCGCAATGGTGTCACCGGCCTCAAAGCGCACGCTGTTGCCTGCTGCCATCGCCAGGGCACTGGCCACGGTGATATTGCGGTTGGCTTGCAGGTACAGCTCGCTGTAGCCGGTCACATCCGCGACCTGGATGGTGTAGGTGCCTGGGTCGGGCAGGTCGGCAAAGGTGACGTCTGGTGTGCCGCCGCCGTTATCGGGCGGTGACGGCTGCGTTGTGGCGTTGATGAGGATGTCCTGCGGGTCCAGCAACACCTTGCCACCCCGGCCCAGCGGCGCGGCCACGTCGACGGTGCCGCGCAGGTCCAGCAACTGCTTGCCTGAAACTTCAACCGTGCCGCCGTTGCCGCCGTCCATGCCACCACGCGCGCTGATGCTGCCCAGCTGGCGTGTATCGCCATCGGCCCACACCACCACCTTGCCACCGTTGCCCCGGCCCGAGGCATCGGCCAGCAGCACCGCACCTGCGCCAATATGGGTTCTCGCGGCGTTGGCGATGTCGGGGTTCTTGCCCTGCCAGTCGCCGCCTGCCAGGATGGTGCCGCCGCCCGCTTGGCCGGAAACGTCAATGCGTGCGGTGCCGGTCAGCTCCACCTTGTCGCCCAGCACGTGTACGGTGCCGCCGCTGTGCCCGCCGGACTGGCCGGTGGCGCTCAGGGTGCCACTCATGCGCGTGATGCCGCTGGCCCCACCACTGAGCACAATCATGCCGTCGCGCTCGACGGCCGTGTCCGCGCGGATCACCCCCGACTGGTTGACGACCGTCGCCATGGCGTCGCCCAGCGAGCTGGCCAGCATGGCCACCTGGCCGCCGGCCGCCGTGATGGCGCCGCTGTTGCTGGCCGCCGCTTTGACGGCCGCTGCATCCACCGAGAACCGCACCAGTCCCGCGCCTGAGGTGTCGATGGACACCCGTTGCCCGGCCACCAGGCCTACGGACCCCGCATCAGCAGAAATGCTGCCGCTGTTGCTGACCTGAGGCGCCGCCAGCAGTACGTAGCCGCCGCGTGCTGCGTTGATCGTGCCGGCATTGCTGACGCTGGCGCCACTGCCTCCGCCGAAATGGTATCGGCCCGCCAGAAAATCACTGTTGCTCAGCGACAGTGTGGAGGCAACAATGCTGCCCGCGTTGACCTGGGCGCCGGGCGCAAACATGATGCCTGCGGGGTTGATCAGGAAGATCTGCCCGTTGGCCGAGAGCGAGCCAAAAATCGCCGACGGGTCGCTGCCGGTGACGCGGTTGAGCGCCACCGAGCTGGCGCCTGGCTGCACAAAGCGCACAGCCTCGCCGGCGGCGATGCCAAAGCTGTTCCAGTTCAGTACCGCCTTGTGGGTGCTTTGGTTGAGCACCAGCGACTGGGTGGTAGGCCGGCTGGCTGTGACGTCGCCAGCACCGACAGTCATGCCGGCAGGCAGCGCCAGCACCAGTGACGAGAAGGGCGCGACCAGCAGCGCGAGTAGCCGCGAAATGCGCCGCCGGGGATCAATCCGGTAGGTGACGCGCAGCTTGCGTGACAGCCAGAAAACGATCGTTCTGACGGCCTGCGGGTCGCGTTGACGGCGGGTGTTGATGCCGGATGTCACGGCGTTCCTGTGGAGGTGGTGGCCAGCTTCAGAACCATTTTTGGGTTGTAAGCCACAGGCGGGGCGAACGGTCGGGTTCTCCGCCAGACGGTAGCGGGGAGCCGACGCGCCACGCCAGGGACGCATTCAGCAGGTAATTGCCAGCGCGCCCGGCCAAAAGCCCCAGCCCGACCGAGTCCAGCGTGACCTGATTGGGACCGCCAACCGTGCCACGCTGGTTGAAATTCACGGTGCCCACGTCGTAGAACGCAGCGATGTTCACAGGAGCCCCGCCCAGGGATGCCACCGCCAGTGGATAGCGCAGTTCCAGACCCAGGATGGCGCCGCTGTCGCCAACAGCTTCACCCACCGCGTAACCCCGTACGCCAGACGGGCCCCCAAGTGACATTTTTTCGGCGGAAGCGAGGTTTTTCGAGGCTATTTGCCCTTGCAACGTGGCCTGCAGGCTCAGCCCACCTGTCCAGAACTGGACGCGCTGGGCCTCCAGGTTGAGTTTGGCAAACTGGCCCGCTGTTCGCGGACCAGCAGGACCTTGGTCTGCGGCCAGGCTGGCATCATCAAGTCGCACGGTGCCTGCGGTCGCGCGCAGCGCATAGCTGGTAAACGCTCCACCCAGAGTGCCATCGGTGAAATTACCCAGCACCCCGGCAAAGGCCGCTACGATGCGCCGGTCGCTGGCAGGGGACGCCAGCGTTTCGTCGTGAAACTGCTTGTGCTCCAGCCCCAGCGACAGGTACAGGTTGCGGTTGCGCGAGCGAATCAAGGGGTGCAGGGCTGATGCGCCAAGCACATCAGCCTGACCCTTGGCGCCCAAGGCTGCAAACTGGCGGCCCAGCGCGTATTCAGTGTGTGTGGCGGCCAGGCTGACGCGTGTGGCGCCCAGCACGGGCAGCGAATAGCTCAGGCGCAGCAGGCGCGTGTCGGTCACGTCCGCCACTTGCGCACGCGCATTCAAAGCGTCGCCGCGGCCCGTGAGGTTGGTGGCGTCCAGCGATACGAACGCCTTGATCTGACCGGCAGCACGCGTGCCATGGTTGTCCAGGCCCACGGACGTCTCGAAGCGTGGGGCGCTGGCGCGCACATCTATCAGTACATTGACCGCCCCCGCTTGCGCTCCTGGTTCGACAGTGGCCACTGCGTCATGGCCGGCCAGGTCGCGCAGCAACAGGACGGGCTGGTCCAGGGCGTATTCGGTCACCGGGTCGCCGCGCTTGAGGTACTTGCGAACAAGTTCATATGCGGAGGCCGCCGGCGCCCGGTCACCCTGTACGCGAACTGTAACGTCACCCACATAGGCCTCCACCACGGTCAGTACTACCGGGCCACCCCCGGCGGGCAAGGCCTGCTGGGGGACGTAGACGTCCGTCAGCAGGTATCCCCGGTCCTGGTAGTAGGTTTTGATCTGGCGCGCTGCGTCTTGCAGTCCTGCCAGGTTTGTAGGCTGGTTAACGCGTGAAGCCAGCAGATTCGCCAGGTCTTTCGACTCAAAAATCCGGCTTCCTTCCACCCGGAACTCTGTAGGAATTATCCGAACCGACGTGGACGGGGTACTGGGGGCCGCTGGTTCAGGAAGAATGAGGCGTGGTCCACCAGGCCGGGGCAGTTCAGGCAGCAGGCGCTGAGGCTCTTGTAAGGTGCCCGAATCCGGTCTGGGTTGGGCATGAACGGCGGCGCCCAGGGCGGCGATCCCTACAGCGATCAAACTGCCAGCGCATTTTGTAGCCCGCGAATTCATTGAAATTTCCCAGTAACACATTCAGGGTTGAGCGTATCAGTTACATCCAAATACAAATAGTCAGATGGTTTACATCTTGCCTGTATATTTTGAATCTGCGTTACACCGGCACTCATGTACTGAGGCCTTGACCTGCCAGCGTGATAATCGTACATGGCCCTGCTGATCACCGATGAATGCATCAACTGTGATGTCTGCGAACCTGAATGCCCCAACGAGGCCATTTTCCTGGGTGAGCTTATCTATGAAATTGACCCCGGCAAATGCACCGAATGCGTGGGTCACTTTGACGAACCGCAGTGCGTGCAGGTCTGCCCTGTAGCCTGCATTCCGGTGAACCCTCAACACATTGAAAGCCGCGAAACGCTGATGCAGAAGTACCTGCGCCTGATGGCGCAGGGTGGTACTGCAACTTAGGTTTTTGCCGCGGCCTTCTTCTTTTTCTTTGATTTCTTTTTTTCATCACCCGGCCTGGCGGGCGCGACGGCTGTGAACTGCTCCAGCTTGCGTGACTTGGCCATGCCTTCGCGAGCTTGGTCTGCGGCCTGTCTGGGGTGTGCGATATAGGCAGGTGCGGCGCGCGCTTCCAGGTTCAGACGTTCTTTTTCCAGTGCCGCCGCAGCTTTCGCGTCGCGTTCCGCCGCTGTGGGGCCCTTGCCTTTTTGCTGGGTCTGCAGTGTTTCGCTGGTGTCTATCACCTGGCCGCCCGTGCAGGGTGCCTGGCTGTAGGCGCTGCCGCAGCGGTACACGCTCTGGGCTGCCGTGCCCAGGCAGGCTGAGCCCAATGCCATGCCGATGAGGGCAAGCCGTGTTGTGTTTTTCATGATGTCTCCTCCCTGTCAAAAAACTCAGACGCCTTCGGGTCGGGGCGGTTTGGGCCTGGGCGGCTTGCTGGTGTGCACCAGCAGCGTGGCTTTTTCCATCTCGCCGGCCAGCATGGCGGGTACGGCCTTCAGTGTTCGCTCCACACACTCTTCAATGGCGGTGCGCTGCTCGGGCGCCGGCTTTTTCAGCACCCAGTTGATCACTTCGGCTTTCACGCCCGGGTGGCCTATGCCCAGACGCAGGCGCCAGTAGTCACCTGTGCCCAACTGGGCATGAATGTCGCGCAGGCCGTTGTGGCCCGCGTGGCTGCCACCGAACTTGAGCTTGGCCTGGCCGGGTACGACGTCCAGTTCGTCATGCGCCACCAGGATTTCTTCGGGCTGGATCTTGAAGAAGCGCGCGAGTGCCGCGACCGATTTGCCCGATACATTCATGAAAGTCTGGGGCTCCAGAAGCCACAAGGTCTGGCCGTGAACGGCCGTGCGCGCAACCAGGCCGTGGTAGCCACGGTCGGGCGCCAGCGAGACCTTGAGCTCGCGTGCCAGTGCGTCAATCCACCAGAAGCCGGCGTTGTGGCGGGTCGCCTCATATTCAGTGCCCGGGTTGCCGAGCCCGACAAACAGCTTGATCATGGGTAAATCTTAAGGTCAAAAAAATGGCCCGCGAAGGCGGGCCATTTTGGTTGCAATCCGCAAAAAGCGGAAGGCAGGACTTACTTCTTGGCGGCCGGTTTGGCCGGTGCCTTGGCATCTGCCTTGGCCGCGGGTGCCTTGGCATCGGCCTTGGCGGGAGCTGGTTTGGCGTCGGCGGCCGGGGCGGCGTCAGCGGCGGCAGGCTCTTCACCGCCGGTAATCACCACGGACACCAGCACCGGGTTGACCTTGCCGCGCGTCACGGCGCTCACGCCCTTGGGCAGCTTGATGTCGTTCAGGTGCAGCGAAACACCCTTCTTCAGGCCGGACAGGTCCACCTCGATGAACTCGGGCAGGTCGGCGGGCAGGCACGAAATGTCGATTTCGGACATGACGTGGTTGACCACGCAGTGCTCGAACTTCACAGCCTGGGACTCTTCGGCGTTCACATAGTGCAGAGGCACCTTCATGTGCAGCTTGGTCTTGGCGTCCACGCGCTGGAAATCAATGTGCTGCACCAGTTGCTTGTACGGGTGGTAGTGCACGTCGCGCAGCAGGACCTTGGTCGTGTTGCCGGCGAGTTCCATTTCCAGAATGGAGGAGTGGAAGGTTTCCTTCTTGAGGGCGTGCCACAGCGCGTTGTGATCGAGCTCGATCAGTTGCGGCTGGCCTTCGCCACCATAGACGATGCCGGGCGTTTTGCCCGAATTGCGCAGACGGCGGCTCGCACCCGTACCCTGCTTTGCGCGCTCAAAAGCGACGAATTTCATAACTTACTCCTGGAGGAGCCCACCGCGACCAGTGTGGCTCCGGTTCAACAAAAGGCCCCGGTGGCTTGACGCCAATGGAGCCCGCTTAATGTTTCAGAACAGGTTTTCCTGGTCTGAGAACAAACTCATCACCGACTCACCCTTGGCAATGCGCTGGATCGTCTCGGCGATCAACGGTGCCACGGAAAGCTGGCGGATTTTCTGGCAACCCGCTGCGGCATCGCTCAGCGGGATGGTGTTGGTCACCACAACTTCATCAAGTGCCGAGCCCTGGGCGATGCGCTCGATGGCCGGGCCCGAGAAGATGGGGTGGGTACAGTAAGCGTAGACCTTCTTGGCGCCGCGCTCCTTGAGCACCTCGGCGGCCTTGACCAAGGTGCCGGCGGTGTCGATCATGTCGTCCATGATCACGCAGTTGCGACCATCGATCTCACCGATCACGTGCATGACTTCGCTGACGTTGGCGCGCGGGCGGCGCTTGTCGATGATGGCCATGTCGCAATCGAGCTGCTTGGCAAGCGCGCGGGCGCGCACCACGCCACCGACGTCGGGCGAGACCACGATCAGGTCATCGTAGTTTTTGCTGCGTACATCGCCCAGCAGCACGGGGGATGCATAAATGTTGTCCACCGGGATGTCAAAGAAACCCTGGATCTGGTCTGCATGCAGGTCCATGGTCAGCACGCGGGCAACGCCCACAGTCTGCAGCAGGTCGGCAACGACCTTGGCCGAAATAGGCACGCGCGCTGAACGCGGTCGGCGGTCCTGGCGGGCGTAGCCAAAATAGGGAATCACGGCGCTGATGCGCTCGGCTGACGCGCGTTTGAGCGCGTCCACCATGATCAGCAGTTCCATCAGGTTTTCGTTGGTCGGCGCGCAGGTGGACTGCACGACGAAGACGTCACGGGCGCGAACGTTTTGGTTGATCTCGACGGTAACTTCACCGTCTGAAAACCGGCCCACCTGGGCATTACCCAGTGTGATGCCCAGGTGCTGGGCAATCTCGGCGGCCATGCCGGGGTTGGCATTGCCGGTGAAAACCACAAAATCGGGAGTCGGAGCAGCCTGCATGAGGGTCCCAGCGAGTTTTAACGTTTGTGCCTGTACGTCGAGCGTCGCGGCACGTGGCCGCGCGCCGAACGTATTTGGCAGGGGAGAAAGGATTCGAACCTTTGCATGCCGGAATCAAAATCCGGTGCCTTAACCAGCTTGGCGACTCCCCTACACGGGTCAACAGCCAGAAGCTGCCAACCGATCAATCGTCGCTGGGTGCCCAACCCACCAAGGGATGAACATCCAAATTGCCACAGGCCCTGGCCTGCCAACCTGCCGAAGCGGGCCGCAAGACCAAGTCTTGTGGCATCTGCGCAAACACCGCACTGCCTGAACCGGTCATCCGGCCCTGCAACCCTTGCGACGCAAGCCATTTCAGGGCTTGCGTCACCGCGGGGCAAAGCCTTTGGGCAACCAGCTGCAGGTCGTTCTGGCCAAAACCATACGGGTTTGCAGCAAAGCCTGAAATTATAGCAGTTTCATGGCCGCGTTCCAGCGCCGAGTCGTTGAAGATCAGCCGGGTTTCCAGTCCTTCAGGGGGTTTGACCACGGCAAACCGGGCCGGCGGCAGGTTGAGCGGGGTGATCTGTTCGCCGATTCCTTCAACCCAGGCGTTGCGCCCACGCAGGAAAAACGGCACGTCCGCTCCCAACGCCAGCCCGATCTTTTCCAGGCGCGACAGCGGCAGGTTCAAGCCCCACAGGCGGTTCAGTGCCAGCAGGCAAGACGCCGCGTCTGACGATCCTCCGCCCATGCCGGCTTGTGCCGGCAGGCGTTTTTCAATGCCGATCCAGGCGCCCAGCGTGGTGCCGGTTGCTGCCCGCAGTGCCCGCGCTGCCCGCAGCACAAGATCATCCGCCGGCAGGGGGGTCGTCAGGTCTTCGCGGGTGAGCGTGCCGTCGTCGCGCCGCTCGAAATGCAGCGTGTCGCACCAGTCCACCAGCATGAAGGCCGACTGCAGCAGGTGGTAGCCGTCCGCGCGCCGCCCCGTGATGTGCAGGAACAGGTTCAGCTTGGCCGGTGCCGGCACTTCGTACAGGGCACGCATCAGCGGTCCAGCACGACCCGCAGTTCAGCGGTGGGCTGTGGTTCCAGGCGGCGCGCCTGCAGCCGCCCGGCGGGCAGCTCCGACAGGTCAGCGCTCCAGCCGGCGGCTTGCGTAGGCACGCCCGTAAGCCAGTCAAACAGCGCGGCGATGGGGATGGGCGTGCCAGTGGCTTGCGCTGCCAGCGCGTCCAGTGACATGAATTCCTGTACCTCGGACCCCGCGCGCAGCATGGCTCTGCCCGGGCTCCACGACAGCTGGGCTGCGGTGTTACCCAACGGGGTAAGCAGGGCGAGCTCGCCGGTATCAGCGCGGCCTTTGAGTTCAAAAGCGGCCGCGAATGACTGTGGCGGGTTGCTGTCCAGGCGCAGCGCCAATCGCCCGCTCCAGGGCCCCTGAGTAGTGTCTTGGGCGGAGGGGGGCACAACCGTGGCGCAACCCGTGCCCAGCAGTGCAGCGATCAGGGCCAGGGCGCAGGCCCGTCGCGTCGCTGCCGCAGGCATCACAGCCGCACGCCCAGGCGCTTGAGGGTGCCCTGCAGGGTGTCGTTTTCGGCGTTGAGCAGCAGGCCTTCCCGCCAGATGGCCTGGGCGCGCTCACGCTGGCCCAAGCTCCAGAGCACCTCGCCCAGGTGGGCGGCTATTTCTGCATCCGGACGCGCCTTGTAGGCGGCTTCCAGGATTCGCAGGGCTTCGGTCTTGTTGCCCATGCGAAATTCAACCCAGCCCAGGCTGTCGGAGATGAACGGATCGCCGGGTGCGAACTCCAGCGCCTTCTGGATCAGCTGCTTGGCCTCGGGCAGGCGCACGTTGCGCTCTGCCAGCGAATAGCCCAGCGCGTTGTACGCATGGTGATAGTCAGGCCTGGCCGCGATCAGCTGGCGCAGCAACCGTTCCATTTCATCCAGCCGTTCCAGCTTTTCGGCCAGCATGGCCTGGTCGTAAATCAGCTCGGTGTCCTTGGGGTCGCGGGCGATGGCCTGGGCCAGCAGGTCGTAGGCAGCCTGGTATTGCTTGTTGTCACGCAGCAGTTGCACTTCGGCTGTGAGCTTCAGGCGCGCGTCGGCCGGGTTGCGCTCGGGGATGGACTGCAGCAGCTTGCGTGCTTCATCAACTTTGCCTTGGCGCGCCAGAATGGATGCGCGGCGGTTTTGCGCGCTGATCAGCGCCTGTGCGTTGTCGATGCGGTTCAGCCAGCCTTCAGCTGCGGCGAAATCACGGCGGCGTTCTGCAATTTGCGCCAGCGACAGGTAGGCCTGCGCCAGGCCCCGGCTGCGTTCTTCGCCAGCAGCTTGTTCCATCGCAAGCTCAGCATAACGCTTGAGCGAAGTTTCGGCCTCAGGCAACTGGTTGTCCTGGACCTGCAGCGTGCCCAGCACCAGCCAGGCCTCGGCAAAATTGGGGCGGCTGGTGGTGACGACCTGCAGTTGACGGGAGGCTTCTGCATACCGCTGCGCGTCCAGCAGGGCGCGGGCGTAGCCCATGCGCAGCTCCGGCGCCGGCGTGCCCTCCATATATTTGCGAACGATGGGCTCGGCCTGCGGCGTTTTGGGGTCCATCAGCTCCAGCGCGAGCAGGGCGGGGCCTTCGGCTGTCGCGTTCATCGCCTGGGCGCGTTGTGCGGCGTCCAGCGCGCCCGCCGGGTCGGACGCCGCCAGGCGCATTCGGCCGATCGTCGTCCACGCGGCGGCGCCAGTGTCCTGCTGGGTCAGGTAGGTGCCCAGCGCCTGCTGCGCTACGCCCGCGGCCAGCTTGCGGTCAGCCGCGCGTGCATAGTGACGTGGCACCAGGCTGAGCGCCACGTTGCGTTCGCCCGCAGGTGCCAGCGCGATCTCGGCGCGCAGCGGCTCGGCGCTCTCAGCCAGGCGGTTCAGCGCAATCAGGATCTGCATCACAAAGCGGTTGGCTTCGCGCGAGCCGGGCTGTGCTTCCCGCCAGGCACGCGCGGCTTGCAGGGCGGCATCGCCCGAACGCGATTGGAAGGCGATTTCGACCGCGCGCTGGTACAGCTTGGCGTCGTTGGTCTTGCGCGCGGCGTCCAGGATCAGCGCGTAGCCCGCGCCGGGCTCATTGCTGCGCGCGTTGAGCTCGCCCAGCAGCAACTGGTAGAAGAGTTCGCCGTCCAGCGCAGAGCTGGCGGGTTGCGCAGAAGTGGAAGCGGCAGTGCCGCTGGTTGTTTGTGCCGTCGCGGGCGGCAATCCGCACGCAAGGACAATGGCCAGGGCCAGGGGGGTAAATCGCGGCATCGGCCCATAATAATCCAAGCCTGATTACCCTTGTATTCCCGTTGTACCCATGCCTGAATTGCCCGAAGTCGAGGTTACGCGGCTGAGTTTTGCCGACCGCATTGCCGGTGCCCGTATTGAGTCGGTGCGCATGGGCAAGCCGCTGCGCTGGCCGCTGGGGTGCGATCCGGCGCTGCTGGCAGGCCGAAGGGTCAATGCCGTTCGCCGGCGGGGCAAGTACCTGCTGCTGGATGTGGATGCAGGGCTGCTCCTGGTTCATCTGGGCATGTCGGGTAGCCTGATTTTTACCGACCACCTTCCCGGGCCTGGTGCCCACGATCACTTTGACATGGTCACCAGCCGCGGCACATTGCGGCTGAATGACCCCCGCCGGTTTGGCGCTGTTGTGTTTGCCGACGGCGAAGATGCCCCTGCAGCTGTCAAGCTTCTGGGCCGGCTGGGCGTGGAGCCGCTGTCTGCCCACTTTGACGCCAAGGCCTTCCATGCCGGCTTGCAACGCCGCAACGCGCCTGTCAAGCAGGTGCTGCTGGCGGGCGATGTGGTGGTGGGTGTCGGCAATATTTATGCGTCCGAGGCGCTGTTCATCGCGGGCATCCGGCCCACGCTGGCGGCGTCACGCATCAGCCGGCCGCGGGCGGCGCGCCTGCATGCTGCCGTGCGCGATGTGCTGGCGCGCGCGGTGCAAAAGGGCGGCAGCACGCTGCGCGACTTTTCCAACGCGCAGGGTGAATCGGGTTACTTCCAGCTGGAGGCCATGGTGTACGACCGGGCAGGGCAGCCCTGCCGTCAGTGCGCCGCGCCCATCCGCATGATCCGTCAGGGGCAACGCGCAACCTATTACTGCGCCAATTGCCAGAAGTCCTGAGCTGAAATCAGGGCCGCCGGTGTATATTTACAGGCTACCCGGAGACTAAGTGGGCACTTCCTTCAACGAACAGTTTGACCAGCATGGCGCGTGGCGGCGAGAGTTCGCGCTGCGCCTGAAGCTGCTGTCTGAATGGATGAAAGACCACGAGCTGCTCGACTCGGCAGTGGAAGAGCGCCTTCGCCGCCTTGAGCAGCAGATGCGTTCCGACAAGGTCATGGTGGCCTTTGTGGCGGAATTTTCCCGTGGCAAATCCGAGCTGATCAACGCCATCTTTTTTGCCGGCTACAAGCGCCGCATCATGCCCGCCAGTGCCGGGCGCACCACCATGTGCCCGACCGAGCTGGGCTACGACCCCGAAGTGCCTCCCTGCCTGCGCCTGCTGCCGATTGAAACGCGGCTGCAGCCCCAGGCGCTGATGGAATGGCGCGCGGTGCCCGACAAGTGGACCCGCATTGATCTGGATGTGAACGACCCGGGTCAGCTGGCTAAGGCGCTGGAGAAAGTCGCCGAAGTTCGTCACGTTTCAAAGGAAGAGGCCCGCGCCCTGGGCTTCTGGCACGACGAAGTGCCAGAAGACAACCCCATGATGGATGCCAACGGCCTGGTGGAAGTGCCCAAGTGGCGCCACGCCCTCATCAACATCGCGCACCCCTTGCTCAAGCAGGGTCTGGTGATTCTGGACACACCCGGGCTGAACGCGATTGGCGCCGAGCCCGAGCTGACGGTCAACCTGATCCCGCAGGCGCATGCTGTGGTGTTCATCCTGGCGGCCGACACGGGCGTGACCAAGTCCGACCTGTCGATCTGGCGCGAGCATCTCATCAGCGAATCGGGCAATACCGACTCGCGCCTGGTCGTGTTGAACAAGATCGACACCATGTGGGATTCGCTGAGCACACCCGCCCAGGTTCAGGCGCAAATTGACCGCCAGCGCGCTACCTCCGCTGAAATCCTGGGCCTGCCGCGTGAGCAGGTCATTCCTGTGTCGGCGCAAAAGGGGCTGGTCGCCAAAGTCAACGACGACGAGGCGCTGCTGCAGGCCAGCCAGTTGCCGGTGCTGGAGCGTGCCCTGGCCCACGGCGTGATGGGCCAGCGCCAGAAGATCCTGCGCGCGGCCGTGGCAGGTGGCATCACCGATCTGCGCATGGAGGCGTCGCGCGCCCTGAACATCCGCCGGCGCGATCTGGCCGAGCAGATGCTGGAACTCAAAGGTCTGCGCGGCAAGAACACCTCGGTCATCAAGCACATGCGCACCCGCATCGAGCAGGAGCAGGGCGATTTTGATGTGAGCGGCTCCAAGATCCATGCTGTGCGTTCGGTGCACCTGAAGCTGCTGCGTGAAGTGTTTTCCCTTCTGGGCACCGGCACCCTCAAGTCCGAGATGGGCGAACTGACAGCGGCCCTGCGCCAGCCTGGTATCAAGCTGGGCGTCAAGAAAGCCTACGGCCAGACTTTTGACCGCCTGCGCGAAGGCTTGCGCAAGGCGCAAACCACCAGCGCGGAAATCCAGAACATGCTGGGCGGTACGTTCCGCCAGCTCAATGCCGAATACGGCTTTTCGCTGCAGGCGCCGCAGGAGCCTGACCTGGCGCGCTACATCCGTGACCTGGACCTGGTAGAGCGCAGCCACACGCAATACCTGGGCGTGGGCAATGCGCTCAAGCTGGCTCAACCTGAATTCGCCGACCGGCTGGTGCGCGCACTGGCTACGCGTTTGCGCGTGGTGTATGAATCGGCGCTGGGCGAAGTGGAGTTGTGGAACAAGTCCGCTGCCGCGCAACTGGACGCCCAGCTGCGCGAGCGCCGCCGCAATTTCGGCCGGCGTATCGAGGCCATCGAACGCATCCAGCAAGCTGCCACCGGGCTGGATGACCGTATTGGAGAGATCGATACGCAAGAGGGCGCACTCAACCAGCTCGACGCCAAGCTCATCGAGCTGACGGCGTACCTGATCGCCACGCCCGCCGAGGGCGAAAGCGCCAACGAAGAAGCCGCCCGCAAGACCGCATGACGGATTTTGCGAGCCGCGTTGTGCGCTGGCAGCAAGCGCATGGGCGAAACAGCCTGCCCTGGCAAAACACACGCGACCCGTACCGCGTGTGGCTGTCTGAAATCATGCTCCAGCAGACGCAGGTAACCACCGTGCTGGATTACTACGCCCGGTTTCTGGCGCGCTTTCCTGAGGTGGCCGCGCTGGCGGCGGCCGGGCTGGACGACGTGCTGGCGCTGTGGAGCGGGCTGGGTTACTACAGCCGGGCGCGCAACATGCACCGCTGCGCGCAGGAGGTGGTCGCCTTGCACAGCGGGCAATTTCCGCGAAGTGCCGCGGTATTGCAGACGCTGCCGGGCATAGGCCGGTCCACGGCGGCGGCCATTGCATCATTCTGCTTTGGCGAGCGCGTGGCCATTCTGGACGGCAACGTCAAGCGGGTACTTACGCGTTCATTGGGTTTTGGCGATGATCTGGCCGTGGCGGCGAACGAGCGCGCGCTGTGGGATCGCGCCACGCAACTCTTGCCCGTCGAAGATCTGGGGGATGCGATGCCCCGCTACACGCAAGGCCTGATGGACCTGGGTGCCACGGTCTGTCTGGCGCGCAACCCCATCTGCCTTTTGTGCCCTGTGCAGCCGCTGTGTGTGGCGCAGCGCGAGGGTGAACCGCAGCGTTATCCCGTGAAGACCCGCAAGCTCAAGCGCACAGCGCAATCGCTGTGGTTGTTGCAGGCGCGCACGCCCGATGGCGCGGTGTGGCTGCACAAGCGCCCGACGCCAGGCGTGTGGGCCGGTCTGTTTTGCCTGCCGGTATTTGACAGTCATGAACAGCTGACAGCTAGTGTGCCTGCGCGTTGGCGCGGCAGGTTGCGTGACGGCAATCCGTTTGTGCATGTGCTCACGCACAAGGACCTGCACCTGCACCCGGTGCGGCTGGATGTGCCCAAGCCGCAAGCATTGTCAGACGATGGTGCCTGGCTTGAAGCGGCGCAGTGGCCGCAGCTGGGTTTGCCCGCGCCCATACGCAAACTGCTGGCAGGGGATTAGCGCGCGTCCAGCTCGCGGTGGCGCTTGAGGGTCACCCATCGGCTGCCAAAGGCGGCGGCCAGCTTTTCCACCAGGTAAACCGATCGGTGCTGCCCGCCCGTGCAGCCAATGGCCACGGTCACATAACTGCGGTGGTCGCGCGCCAGCGCGTCCAGCCAGTGGCTGAGGAACTGCTCGATGTGGTCGAACATCTGCGTCACGTCAGCGTTTTGTGCCAGAAAGGTAGCCACCGGTGCATCACGACCCGTCAGCGGCCGCAGCTCGGGCTCGTAGTGCGGGTTGGGCAGCATGCGCACGTCAAACACATAGTCGGCATCCATGGGGATGCCGCGCTTGAAGGCAAACGACTCGAACACCAGCGTCAGCTGGCTGGCGCCAGCTGAAATCAGCGACTTGACATAGCCCTGCAGTTGGGCCGAGCGGATGATGCTGGTGTCAATGACATGGGCTTCTTCACGCAGGTCGGCCAGCAGTTCGCGTTCCAGCTCGATGGCGTCCACCAGTGCATGCTGGTGCTCGGCTTCACCCAGGCTTACATCCTTGCGCGACAAAGGGTGGCGTCGGCGGGTTTCAGAAAAACGCTGCACCAGCGTGGCCGTGGTCGCGTCCAGAAAGATCGGCCGCAACGCAATGCCCTGTTTGCGCAAGTCCGCCAGCTGGCGCGGCACCAGCGGCAGCGACGAAGCGCTGCGCACGTCCATGGCAATGGCCACACGGGTGGCCTTGTGCTCCTGTTCCAGGGCCACAAAGGGCAGCAGCAGTTCGGGCGGCAGGTTGTCCACGCAGTAGTAGCCCGCGTCTTCGAGCGCATGCAGCGCCACCGACTTGCCGGAGCCGGACATGCCTGTGATCAGCACGACTTCCAGCGTCATGACAGGCCCAGCATTTCCTTGGCATGGGCCAGCGTGGTGCCCGACAGCCGCTCGCCGCCCAGCATGCGGGCCACCTCGGCCACGCGTTGCTCGCCGTGCACCGCAGCCACGGTGCTGGCGGTGCCCGCAGCGTCGCTTTGCTTGGCAACCACCAGATGGTGGTCTGCGCAGGCAGCCACCTGCGGCAGGTGGGTCACGGCCATGACCTGACGGTCGCGGCCCAACTGCTTCATGAGCCGGCCCACGGTCTCGGCCACGGCCCCGCCCACGCCGGAATCCACTTCGTCAAAAATCAATGTTTGCGCTGTGCCCAGCTGGCTGGTGGTCACGGCGATGGCCAGCGCAATGCGCGACAGCTCGCCACCCGACGCCACCTTGCCCACGGGCCGCGGCGTGCTGCCAGCGTGGCCTGCCACCAGGAAGGCCACATCTTCCAGCCCGCTTTGGGTGGGCTGTGCGGATTTTTCCAGCGTCACTTCAAACCGGCCACCTTGCATGCCCAGGCCCTGCATGGCCAGGGTGATGGCCTTGGCCAGCAGCGGGGCGGCCTTGGTGCGCAGGCGCGACAGCGCGCGGGCTTCGGCCATGTAGGCCACCGCGGCCTTTTGTTCGGCGGCTTCCAGCGCGCCCAGGTCGGCTGCGGCGTCCAGTTTTGCAAGCTCTTCTTTCCATCCAGCCAGCAAGCCTGGCAGTTCAGCGGGCGTGCGTTTATAGCGGCGCGCCAGAGACACCCACAGCGACAGGCGTTCGTCCAGCTCGGCCAGGCGCTGCGGGTCCAGGTCGGCGCGGCGCTGCCAGGCGTGCAGTGAATGCAAGGTGTCCTCGGCCTGGGCCAGGCTGGAGGCCAGCACCTCGGCCATGCCTGCAAATTCGGGGGCCACGCGCTCTTGAGCCTGCAGCAGGGCCAGCGACTGGGCCAGGCCCTTGAGCGCCCCCCCGTCATCGCCGTCCAGCAGGTCCACTGCGCCTTGCGCTGCTTCAATCAGCGACTGCGCGTTGGCCAGCCGGGTGTGGCTGGTGTTCAGCTCGTCCCATTCGTCGGCGCCGGGCGCGAGTTTGTCTACCTCGCCAATCTGCCAGGCAAGCCGCTCGCGCTCGCGCTGCAGCGTCTCTTGCGCGCTGCGAGCATCCGCCAATGCCTTTTGCGCCAGCCGCCACTGTTGCCAGAGCTGGCCCACAGCGGCTGTGTTGGAACCGGCATAGCCGTCCAGCAGGTCGCGCACGGATTCGGGTCGCGTCAGGCTTTGCCAGGCATGCTGGCCGTGGATATCCACCAGCTGCTCGCCCAGTTCACGCAGTTGCGCGGCGGTGGCGGGGCTGCCGTTGACCCAGGCGCGGCTCTTGCCCTGGCTGTCCACGGTGCGGCGCAGCAACAGCGTGTCGGCGGCGTCAAAGCCGGCTTCTTCAAGCCACGGCGCCAGGCTGGCGGGCGTATCGAATTCGGTGCTGATGTCCGCGCGAGTGGCGCCTTCGCGCACCACGCCCGATTCGGCCCGTGAGCCCAGCGCGAGCTGCAGTGCGTCAATGAGGATGGATTTGCCGGCGCCGGTCTCGCCGGTCAGCACGCTGAAGCCGGTGGACAGGTCCAGGTCGAGTTCGCGCACGATCACAAAGTCGCGCAGGGCAATGCGTTTGAGGCTCATGGGTCAGGCCACACCTTCATTCCAGTGGAGCTTGCGGCGAAGCGTGTCAAAGTAGCTCCAGCCGCGCGGGTGCAAAAAGCGCACGTGATGCTGCGAGCGCCGCACCGTGATGCGGTCGCCGTGCAGCAGCGACGCGAGCGATTGCATGTCAAAGTTGGCGCTGGCGTCGCGCCCGGCGACGATCTCGATGGCGATTTCCACCGGGTCGGCCAGCACAATGGGCCGGTTGGACAGCGTATGCGGTGCAATAGGCACCAGCACCCAGCCCGGGATGGACGGGTGCAGCAGGGGCCCGCCGGCTGACAGCGCATAGGCGGTGGAGCCGGTGGGCGTGGCAATGATCAGCCCGTCGGCGCGCTGGTTGGCCACAAAATGACCGTCCACCTCCACACGCAGTTCCACCATGCCGGAGGTGGCGCCACGGTTGACCACCACATCGTTCATGGCCAGGGTGTCAAACACGCAATGCCCGTCGCGCCAGACCTTGGCATGCATCAGGCTGCGGTGGTCTTCCTCGTAGTCGCCCTGGAGCATGGGCGACAGCACGCTGCGGTATTGTTCCAGCGCGATGTCAGTGATGAAGCCCAGGCGGCCCTGGTTGATACCGATCAGCGGCACACCGTAGCGCGCCAGCTGCCGGCCAAAGCCCAGCATGGTGCCGTCGCCGCCCACTACCAGCGCCAGATCACACTGCGCGCCAATGGCTTGCACGTCCAGAGCGGCGTAGTGTGCAATGCCGCTGGACTGGGCTGTATCGCGCTCCAGGGCCACATCGCAGCCCTGGGCGGCCAGGAAATGGGCAATTTCCTCAAGAATGACGCGCGATGAACCAGCGTTGGCACCGTGGTACTTGCCAATCAGCGCTACGTGGTGAAAACGTGGGTTCATTCGCAAATTACATCATTAAAATGATCCGATGCTCGATGATCGTGCCAAGTTGTTGTTGAAAGCGCTGGTCGAGCGCTACATCGCCGACGGACAACCCGTGGGGTCACGCACGCTATCCCGGGCCTCGGGCCTGGAGCTGTCGCCCGCGACCATCCGCAACGTGATGTCCGACCTGGAGGAGCTGGGCCTGATCGTCAGCCCGCACACCTCCGCCGGGCGCATTCCCACCGCGCGGGGTTACCGGCTGTTCGTGGACACCATGCTCACGGCCCAGCGCGAGCACCTGTCGCCGCCCAGCCTGGCCGCTGAACAGCCGCAGAAGGTGATCGCCAACGCGGCTCAGATGCTGTCCAACCTGTCGCAGTTTGTGGGCGTGGTGATGGCGCCGCGGCGCACGTCGGTGTTCCACCACATTGAATTTTTGCGCCTGTCTGAAAAGCGGGTGCTGGTCATCATCGTGTCACCTGACGGTGACGTGCAAAACCGCGTCATCTTCACCGAGACCGACCTCACGCAGCCGCAGCTGATCGAGGCGGCGAACTTCCTCAATGCCAACTACACGGGCCTGGCCATCGAGCAGGTTCGCGAACGCCTCAAGGGCGAAGTCGAAAAGCTGCGCGGCGAAATCGCCACGCTGATGCAGGCGGCCGTGCAGGTCAGCTCCGAGGCCATCACCCAGGCGCAGGACGAGGTGGTGATCTCCGGCGAGCGCAACCTGCTGGCCGTCAGTGATTTTTCAAGCGACATGAGCCACCTGCGCCGCGCCTTCGAGCTGTTTGAGCAAAAGACCCAGCTCATGCGCCTGCTGGACGTGTCCAGCCGTGCCGAGGGCGTGCGCATCTACATCGGCGGCGAAAGCCAGGTGGTGCCGTTTGAAGAACTGTCCATCGTCAGTGCGCCGTACGAGGTAGACGGTCAGGTCGTGGGCACGCTGGGCGTGATCGGGCCCACCCGTATGCCGTATGACCGCATGATCCAGATCGTGGACATCACGTCGCGCCTGGTGACCAACGCGCTGAGCCACCACAAGTAGCCCCCTACAATCGGCGGTTCGGTTGGGGCGTTAGCTCAGTTGGTTAGAGCAGGGGACTCATAATCCCTTGGTCGCAGGTTCAAGTCCTGCACGCCCTACCAAATTCTCATCACGACACGCTAGAGAGCATTGACCAGTTCCGGTAACGCTGTGAACAGATCTGCTTCCAGGCCATAGTCAGCCACGCTGAAGATCGGCGCTTCGGGGTCCTTGTTGATCGCCACGATCACCTTGGAGTCCTTCATGCCGGCCAGGTGCTGGATGGCGCCCGAGATGCCTGCGGCCACATACAGCTGCGGCGCCACGATCTTGCCCGTCTGGCCCACTTGCCAGTCGTCGGGTGCGTAGCCCGCGTCCACTGCGGCGCGGCTGGCGCCGAGCGGCGCGCTGAAAGTGCAGGTCAGCGCCCAGGTGCCGCTGCTGGAAGCCGCCCGCGCACACGCCGATGCCGAGCAGGGCCGCAGCACGGGCTCGGTGTTGCTCATTCCGTAGCATGAACAGGCCGTAGTCCCCCGGCGGGTGACTCGCGCGCCACGACGCGGGGCGATAGAGTGAGGGCATGAGCCAAATTCCCCAAGTCCAGACCGAGTGGGTGCATCTCCAGTACGAAGAGACCGCCGCATTTACGGAGACCTACGGTTTCTCCGGCAACCAGGGTGCCGTGAACCTGGAGGCCATCCGTTTTCGTCCCGCCGACGGCCGCGACAGCAGCACACTCATGGTGTTCATGCACCCGGCCTCTACCCTGCAGTTGCTGCCGGTGCCGCGTGCCATGGCCGCCACCGGCGCCCATGTGCTGTGCGCGGGCAGCCGCTACCAGCGCAACGATACTGCGCTGATCATGGAAAAGGTGCTGCTGGACCTGGGCGCCTATATCCGCCATGCCAAAACCGTGTGGGGCTACCGGCATGTGGTGCTGGTGGGCTGGAGCGGTGGTGGCGCGCTGGCCGTGAGCTACCAGGCTCATGCCGAGAACCCCGTCATCACCCACACGCCCGCAGGAGACCCGGTCAACCTCAAAGGCGCGGGCCTGATCCCGGCCGACGCGGTGATCTACCAGGCCGCGCACCTGTCGCGCGCCCATTTGCTGGCCGAAACACTGGACCCGTCGGTCAGGGACGAACTGACCCCCGACGACCGCGATGTTGAGCTGGACATCTACGACCCACGCAACCCGAACCAGCCGCCGTATTCGCCTGATTACATCCGCCGCTACCGTGCGGCCCAGCTGGCCCGCATGCGCCGCATCACGGCCTGGGCGAAGCAGACGCTCGCCGAGCTGAAGGCGCGCAACACCGGTGAGGTGGAGCGCCCCTTCATCGTGCACCGCACGCTGGCCGACCCGCGCTTTCTGGACGCCACGCTGGACCCGAACGACCGCAGGCCGAACTGGTGCTACATGGGTAACCCCGAGACGGTCAACAGCGGCCCGGTGGGACTGGCGCGGTTCACCACGTTGCGTTCGTGGCTGTCGCAATGGTCGCTGGATGATTCCTGCGGCAATGGCCTGGAATGTGTGAAGACCCTGCGTGCGCCGCTGCTGGTGATAGAGAACACCGCCGACGACGCCGCACCTCCCGCCCATCCGCGCATGCTGTTTGACGCCGCCACCACGCGCGACAAGACCTTTTGCCAAGTCAAAGGCGCCACGCATTACTACGCAGGCCAGCCTGAGCTGCTGGCTGAGGCCACGCAGCTCATCCGCAGCTGGCTGGTGGAACGCAAGCTGCTTGAAGGTTAAAGCGGCCATGAACCTATTCAGCCTGCTTGAGCGCACGGCCCGACAATGGCCCGAGGCTGGCGCTGTGTACCTGGGCGAGACGCGTGTGCTCACCTGGGCGGGATTGCACCGGCGCGCGCTGGCCCTGGCTGGTGCGCTGGCGGCGCGGGTGGCTCAGGGCAGCCGCATTGCCATCGCCAGCGAGAACGCACCGCAGTACCTGGAGCTGATGTTCGGCACATGGGCGGGCAGCTGCGCCGTGGTGCCGCTTAACTACAAGCTGCACGCCAAAGAGATGGCGCAGATCGTGGAAGACGCGGACGCGGCGGTAGTTTTTGCCTCCCCCACGCTGGCCCCTGGATTGCAGGCGGCACTGGCCGCACCCTGGCGCGACCGCTTGGTGGAGATCGGCTCTGCCGCGTACGACGCGCTGTTTCAGGGTGAGCCCGCCGCTGCACCCATCGCCATCGATGCGCAGGCGCTGGGGTGGTTGTTCTACACCAGCGGCACCACCGGGCGCAGCAAGGGCGCGATGCTCTCGCACCGCAACCTGATGGCCATGACGCTGAGCCACCTGGCTGACGTGGAAAGCATTGACGAGCACTTCAGCCAGATCCACGCGGCGCCGATGTCCCACGGTTCAGGCTTGTACATACCGGCCTATGTGGCGCGCGGCGCACGCCAGGTGGTGCCCGCTTCGCAAGGTTTTGACCCGGCGGAGTTTTTGCAACTGTGCGATGTGCACCCGGGCTGTGGTGCCTTCTTGGCGCCCACCATGGTGCAGCGGCTGCGGCTGGCTGTGGAACAGTCCGGGCACCGGCCGAAACACCTGCGCAGCATCGTGTATGGCGGCGGTCCCATGTATGTGCAAGAGCTGAAGAAATCGATGGCCGCCCTCGGCCCCGTGTTCGCGCAGATTTACGGGCAGGGCGAAGCACCCATGACCATCACCTGGGTGCGCCGCGAGGA
Source organism: Ramlibacter sp. 2FC (assembly GCA_943372515.1). Lineage (GTDB taxonomy): Bacteria > Pseudomonadota > Gammaproteobacteria > Burkholderiales > Burkholderiaceae_C > RAM1. The sequence continues at coordinate 21,870 of CALRYY010000050.1, forward strand.
CCATGCCCTGGCGGACGACGCCATCCTGGGCTCGGTGGGGACCGCGCGCACCGGCGTGGCCGTGCGGGTGGTGGGTGAGAACGGACTCGATGTGGCCGAGGGCGCCATAGGCGAGATCATCGTGCGTGGCGACGTGGTCATGGCCGGCTACTGGAACAACCCGCAGGGCACGGCCGAGGCCTTGCGCGACGGCTGGCTGTACACCGGCGACATGGGATCGCTGGATGCACGCGGCTACCTCACACTGCGTGACCGCAGCAAGGACGTGGTCATCAGCGGGGGTTCCAACATCTATCCGCGTGAGGTGGAAGAAGCCCTGCTCACCCATGCCGGCATCTCGGAAGTCAGCGTGGTGGGCCATCCCGACGACGAATGGGGCGAAGTGGTGATTGCATTCGTGGTGGCCCAGCCGGGTGCCGATGTCACGCCTGCGGCGCTGGACGCCCATTGCCTGGAGCGCATCGCTCGCTTCAAGAGGCCCAAGCGGTACCTGTTCCTGGATGCATTGCCCAAGAACAGCTACGGCAAGGTGCTCAAGCGCCAGTTGCGCGAGCAGCTGGCCGCTGGGGAACCGCGCTGAGCGCTGCCGCCACACCGGCCCGCCAGCGGGTGATGGGGCCGGCGCTGGTGGTGCTGGTGGTGGTACTGGGCACGGCGGCCCAGCCGCTGGGCACCGATCTGTACCTGGCCGCGCTGCCGGCCATCCGCAACGAATACGGCGCATCGGTCAGCGTGGTGCAGCTCACGCTGTCGGTGCTGGTGTTCAGCTTTGGCCTGAGCCAGTTGTTCTGGGGCCCGGCCTCCGACCGCTTTGGCCGTCGCCCGGTGTTTCTGACCGGCTTTGCGTTGTATGTGGCCGGCGCCCTGATCGGTGCCGTGGCACCTGACATTGGGGTGCTGATTGCCGCGCGGGTGTTGCAGGGGCTGGGCATCGCCGCCACCATGGTGTGCGCGCGGGCGCTGGTGCGCGACCTGTTCGAGCAGCAGCACGGCACGCACGTGATGACAGTGGCCATGTCGGCGCTGGCCAGCATGACCATGTTGGTGCCGGTGGCCGGTGCTGGCCTGACCGAGGCGCTGGGCTGGCGTTCCACGTTGCTGGCCATGGCGCTGTTTGGCTTGGGCAGCCTGGTGCTGGTGGCCTGGCGCGTGCCCGAGACGGCGCGCACGCTGCGCCCCGACGCCCTGCGCCTGGAGCCGCTGTTCGCCGTTTACACCCAGATCACCCGACACCCGACCTTCCGCTCTTGGACGCTGCTGAATGCGTTTGGTTATGCGGCCAACTTCGGCTTTTTCTCAAGCTCCGCTTACCTGTTCATTGAAACGTTCGGTGTCTCGCGGGTGGTGTTTGGCCTGGTGATCGGCGGGGCCTCGGTGTCTTACCTGGTGGGCACATTCCTGTGCCGGCGCTGGATCGCGGGCAGCGGCATCGTGGGCACGGTGCGGCGCGCGGGGTGGCTTGCCCTGGCCGCAGCCGCGGCCTTCGTGGTGCCCGAGCTTGCGCAGGCCCACACTGCCACTACGCTGACCGGCGCGCTTTGGCTCATGCTGCTGGCCTACGGCATCTACCAGCCTTGTGGCCATGTTGGCATGGCCACGCCGTTTCCGCAGCAGGCTGGTGCCGCCTCGGCGCTGGGTGGGTTCATCTTTGCCGTAGCGGCGTTTGCCAGCGGCACATGGATGGGGCTGATGTTCCACAGCGGCAGCACTACTGTGCTGGCGCTGACCACCGGTTTGCTTTCGGCCTGCAGCGGCCTGACCTGCATCACCCTGTTGCAGCGCTACGGCCAGCCGGCCGTGGTGCCTCCTTCTACAGACTCTCCTTGACAAGGACTTTTATGAACAACGCCTACATCACCGGCTGGGGTCACACGCCCTTTGGCAAGCTCGACAACTGCGATCTGGAGCAACTGATTCGCGATGCGGTTCAGCCTGCCTTGGACAGTGCCGGACTGGAACCCAAAGATATCGACGGCATCTTTGTCGGCCACTTCAATGCCGGCTTTGTCGGACAGGACTTCACGGCTGCGCTGCCAGCGGTGGCGATGCCGGCGTTTCGCCACACGCCGTCCATGCGAACTGAAAACGCCTGCGCCACCGGCTCGGCCGCCATCTGGGCGGCGCTGGACGCCATGGGCGCCGGGCGCATGAAACGCACGCTGGTGATCGGCATGGAAAAGATGAACGGCCTGACCACGTCGCAGGTGGCCGCCACACTCATCAAGTGCTCGTATGTCAAGGAAGAAGGCAGTGACCCGGCGGGCTTTGCCGGCATTTTTGGGGGCATTGCCACACAGTATTTCGAGCGCTACGGCGACCAGTCCGACGCGCTGGCCGCCATTGCCGCCAAGAACCACAGCAACGGCATGCACAACCCCTATGCGCACATGCGCCGCGATTTCGGCTTTGACTTCTGCCGCCACCCCAGCGACAAAAATCCGTTTGTGTCGGGCCCGCTCAAACGCTCCGACTGCTCGCTGGTGTCCGACGGTGCGGCGGCCCTGGTGTTGTCCACCGAGCCGCTGCCCGGCGCGCGTGTGGCGCCGGTGAAGTGGCGCTCCCGCACGCAGGTCAACGACTTCATGCCCATGTCGCGGCGCGACCCGACAAAGTTCGAAGGCGCGGCCATGGCCTGGCAGCAGGGGCTGACCAGTGCCAACGCTTCACTGGCCGATTTGTCGTTTGTGGAAACCCATGATTGCTTCACCATTGCCGAGCTGCTGGAGTACGAGGCCATGGGCCTGGCGCCGCAAGGGCAGGGCGCACGCGTGATCCTGGACGGTGTGACCCGCAAGGATGGCAAGCTGCCGGTCAACCCCTCGGGCGGGCTCAAGTCCAAGGGCCACCCCATCGGCGCTACCGGTGTTTCGCAGCATGTGATGGCGGCCATGCAGCTGTCCGGCACGGCGCTTGGCATGCAGGTGCCGGGCGCCACGCTGGGGGCTGTGTTCAACATGGGCGGCTCGGGCGTGGCGTCCTACCTCAGCATCCTGCAAGCGGCCTGAGATGCTCACCTGACCTGCCACTCACCCTGTCTGGTCCTCAGGCCTCATCGCGCACATTCGCTACCATGCGGTCCAGCTGCGCGACCAGCGCGGCCTGCTCTGATTCATCAAACCCCTGTGCCAGCGCCTGCTCGAAGCGCGCGCGGTGCTGCTGCATGCGCCGCTGCATCGCGCGGCCGGCGGTGGTCAGGTACAGGCGCTGGCTGCGCCCGTCTTCGGGGTCGGGCGTGCTTTGCACCAGGCCGCGATCCAGCAGCGCCTTGACGATGCGCGCGATCTGCGCCTTGTCTCGCCCGGTGTGCTGCGCCATGTCGCGCTGGGTGCTGCCGTCGTGGTGCGCCAGGAAGCGCAGCGTGCGCGCTTCCATGGGCGCCAGGCCCTCGCCGTCGTCGCGCACAGCCTCGTGCATGCGGCGGTGAAAGATCGACACCAGCAGGTGAAGCCTGTCCAGCAGCTCAGCTTGGGCGGATGTTTTCATGGTGATCAGGATTTATGGTTGACACTATCATCCATTCCGGCAAAAATGGTTGTAACTATCAACTATATGCCATGAATACCGACACCACCACCGCCTTTGACCCGCTGGCTGTACAGCGTGTGCGCAACCCCGTCCAGGTGCGCAGCGTGCAGGTGCGGCAGGTGCAGCGCACCAGCCCCCACCTGGTGCGTATCCGCTTTGCGGGCGAAGCCCTGCACGGCTTTGCCAGCGCATCGTTTGACGACCACATCAAGTTGTTGCTGCCGCCTGACCCGCGCGATCCGCTGGTGCTTCCCATGCCCGGGCCCGACGGTCTGGCCCTGCCCGCGGGCGCGCCGCGGCCGGTCATGCGCGACTACACGCCGCGCTGGTTTGACGCCGAAGCCGGCCTGCTGGACATTGAATTTGCCCTGCACGGCGACGGCTTTGCGGCGTCCTGGGCGGCCCAGGCGCAACCGGGCCAGCAGGCCGGTGTGGGCGGGCCGCGCGGTTCGTTCGTGGTGCCCCCCGGGTTTGACTGGCACCTGCTGGTGGGTGATGAAACGGCCTTGCCCGCTATCGCCCGCCGGCTGGAGGAACTGCCCGCCGCCACCCAGGCGCTGGTGATCGCCGAGACGGCCGATCCGGCCGACCGCCGGATGCTGAAAAGCCGCGCACAGCTGCAGGTGCAGTGGTTGACTGAAGGGGAGGGTGGCGGGCTGGCAGCGGCCGTCCAGCAGTTGCGCCGGCCTGCGGGCGAAGGCTACGCATGGGCCGCGGGCGAAGCCGCTGCGATGGCGGCAACGCGGCGTGTGCTGGTGGATGGGCTGGGCCTGTCCAAGGACCGGGTGCGCGCTGCTGCCTACTGGAAACGCGGCTCGTCTGCGCACCACGAAAACCTGTAGGCGCCAGGGTGCGGCAGATAATCAGTTCTCACTTGCCACCGCCTGCCATGACGCCTGAGAACCTGCTCCAGCACTACGACAACGCCCAACTGTGGAATGCCGCGCCCAGTGACGCCGAAGGCTTTGACGTGGCCCATGCCTACCAGCAGTCGCTGGCGGTGCGCGCGCTGCGCGTGGCACGCGGCGAACAGCCGCGCGGCTACAAGATCGGCTTTACCAACCGCAACATCTGGCCGGCCTACGGCGTGTTCGCGCCCATCTGGGGCCCGGTGTGGGACACGACGCTGGTCCAGTGCGACGGTGAAGGTGTGGTGGCGCTGGCCGGCACCTGCCAGCCCCGACTGGAGCCTGAGGCTGTGTTCGGCCTGCGCGCCGTACCGGCGGCGGGGGCTTCACTGGAGGCCCTGTTTGACGCCATCGAATGGGTGGCGCCGGGTTTTGAGATTGTGCAATCGCACCTGGCTGGCTGGAAGTTCCGCGCGGCCGACACCGTGGCCGATGGCGCGCTGCATGCCCGGCTGCTGGTGGGCCAGCGCATGGCGGTGCGCGATATTGCCGCCGACGCAGCCGGCCTTGATCAGGCATTGGCGTCAGCCAGCGTGAGCTTGCATCAGGGCGAGCAGCAGGTGGACCAGGGCCGCGGTGCCAACGTACTGGACGGCCCGCTGCATGCGCTGGCGCACTTCATCAACGAGCTGCGCGCCTGCCCCGGCGCGGCGGACCTGAAGGCGGGCGACGTTGTGACCACTGGCACCTGGACCGACGCCTGGCCCGTGGCGTCCGGCCAGGAATGGACGGCCCGGTTCAGCAGCCCGCTGGCGCCGCTGAAAGTGCGGTTTATCTAGCGTGCTATAATTTGCGGCTGCGCGGCTGTAGCTCAGTTGGATAGAGTACTTGGCTACGAACCAAGGGGTCGTGGGTTCAATTCCTGCCAGCCGCACCATACAAAGTAATCAAGGACTTGTGCCGAAAGGCGCAAGTCCTTTTTTATTGCCTTTGTGTACGTCGTGACCTACAGCCCTGCGAGGGCGTGTCCCGCAAGGTCTTGCGTGGCAGCCGGCTTCTGGCATGGCAAGGCTGGCTGCACCATCAGGCATGCGCTACAGCCGAACCGAATACACCCAGCTGCGCGCCGCGCATGAGCGGCTTGTCAATGCCCAGCAAGACTACGATCGCCTGCGAGCGGCGTACCTGCAGTTAGCCCGCACCGAGCCGGGGCATGAGGTGGCATTGGCCATGATGGGCGCGGATGTGGACCGGGCCCACGCCGCCTTGCAGGCGCTGGTGGGCTTGCGGCAGTCACCCTATGCGCTGGAGCCCAGCGAGGTACTGAGGCGCCAGGCCGCGGCTGACAACGATGACAAGCACGGTGAAGCCGCCCATGCGTGAAGCCGCCATGTTGACGCCGGGAACTGACCTGCCCGACTACGCCAGCGCGCGCGCTGTCCAGGCGCCGGCGGCGCTGGCTGCTGCCCCGGCCAGCGTGCCCCAGGTCACGTCCAGCATCGACAGCCCAACAGGCCAGTCCCTGAGGGTGGCGAGGT
>CALRYY010000051.1:0-27703 GCA_943372515.1 Ramlibacter sp. 2FC
CCCCCTCCAAAAACGCTCTGCTGAGCGTTTTTGCCGACTCTCCCCCTCGCGGGGCCTGCTGGCCCCCGCCGCCGGCGGCCCCCCCAGCTGGTCCACAGAGGGAAAAGACAATCCTGAGTCCGCCAGAGTTTGTTGTCTGCGGCCTCGCAGGCAACCGTAAGCGAGCTGAGTATGATGAAAAAACTCTTGGAGGCTCGCAATGACAGGCACTAGAAAGTCTGATTCCGGCTATTACAGTTTTGAGCGCGGGGGACTCACTGGCGACCCAGGAGCTGAAGCCGAGCCGGTGGCACGCTTTGCCTATTGCGCAAACTGCGAGAGAGAGGTTCCGGTGGACAAGAGCGACCACTGCATGCACTGTTACCAGCCGATCCCGCCCAATTCAGCCGACTAGAGCGCCCTCTGCGCATGCCGTATGGAGGAAATGCAGGTTAAGCCTCCGGCACCTCGCCCACTTTGCGCTGACATTTAGGCAAAATACTGTTTTTACATACAGTATAATTTCCTTTTGCACCAGGGTGATGTATTCTGGTGCACTCAGAACCACAGGCGCGAGATCATGGCACTTGTAGCGAAGCATCGCTCCGTGACAAAGGACGGTACGCGTGCATCAGTCACCTTTCCAGCCGACCTTTATGTCGAGCTTGAGCGGATCGCTGAGGAAAAGAAGGTGTCTGTCGCCTGGGTCGTCCGGGACGCAGTCGAAAAGTATGTCGAGGAGCAGTATCCGCTCTTCCGCCAACAGTAACGGCGCAGCAAATTTCGGAAGAGCCAATAACCTATGACCACCCAGCAATCACAAGTAGGTGCATGCCTGTGAACACGCGTGCCATTCACCAGAAGATCGCCCGTTTGAAAGCAGGCGACGCGCCTCGGGTGCTCGACCTTTTCGCCGGGTGCGGTGGAATCTCGCTCGGATTTTCTGCCGCAGGGTTCACCATCGCAGGCGCCGTCGAATTCGACCCGGCAGCTGCGGCATCGCATGGCCGCAACTTCCACGGGAGCGACGATGCGCATTCGAGGGCACGAGATATCACGAAGACCAGCCCAGACCAACTCGCCAAGGAACTGAAGGTGGGCCCGACGGCGGATGCGTTTGACGTGCTCGTCGGCGGCCCACCCTGCCAGGCCTTTGCCCGCGTCGGACGGCCCAAGTTACGTGAGGTGGATAAGCACGCCGAAGCTTTCAAACATGATCCACGCGCCCAGTTGTACATCGACTACCTGCGTTACGTAGAGGCGTTTTCACCGCTCGCTGTCGTGGTTGAGAACGTGCCGGACGTACTCAATCACGGCGGTCAAAACATTGCCGAAGAAATTGCTGAGGTCTTGGAAAGCAAGGGCTACATCTGCCGCTATACCCTGCTGAACGCCGCCTTCTACGGGGTGCCGCAAATGCGGGAGCGCATGATCCTGATCGCGTATCGGCGCGAAATAGCGGATGCAGTCACGTTCCCGAAGCCAACGCACTTCATTGATCTGCCACCCGGCTACGAAGGTACACGCTCAGTCGCGCTCAAGTTCCTCGACAATGAAATTGCCGATGATGCGCATCACTACATTTCTGCCCCCAGGGCAGCACCCTCTTTGCCACCCGCTATCACTGCGGAAGACGCATTGGGCGACCTCCCAGTTATTGACGCACGGAAGCTGCTGAAGAGTGGCGCGCTGCGCCGCGGCGCACGTCGATTCGACGAGCCTATGCCCTATAAAAAAGAGCCGCAGACAGCCTATGCGAAGTTGATGCGTAACTGGCCGGGCTTCGAAGCGCGGGAAGCGCTGACTGATCACGTCATTCGCTACCTGCCTCGCGACTATCCGCTATTCGCCCGAATGAATCCCGGTGACCAGTATCCGCAGGCCTTCGAGCACGCAATGGAAATGCTGGGGGAGCACCTTGCGCTACTCGCGCGGCAAGGAGTGAAGGTCAAGCCAGGTTCGAAGCAATACGAAGAGATCAAGGCCTCGATCGTGCCACCCTACGACGTGAGCAAGTTTCCAAACAAGTGGAGGAAGATGTGGCGCGACCAGCCGGCTCGGACGCTGATGGCCCACCTGGGAAAGGACAGCTACAGCCACATCCATTACGACAGCCGCCAGGCTCGGACGATCTCCGTGCGCGAGGCCGCACGTCTTCACTCGTTCCCTGACGGCTTCGCTTTCTGCGGCACGATGAATCCCGCCTTCCGGCAGATCGGAAATGCCGTTCCGCCGCTACTTGCGAAGGCTGTTGCGACGCACATAATGAAGACGCTCAAACAGTCAGAAAGGGAGGCCGCGAATGAACCTCGTCGAGCGGCAGCAGCGGTTTCTTGAGGCTTCCCAGAAGCATTTCGGGACATCGAAGGCAGTCCGTCCTCGCGAGCTGTTCGGCGTCTCCAACAGCGCCAAGATCGTCGAAGGCGGCATACAGCTTGGCGTCGTTAATCTCGACAACGTCAAGGACGATACCGAAGCGCTGATCCTCGGCTGCGTCATGCGCTTTCCGCCGGAGGACGAGGTTTATTTTGCCGTCCTTGTCCGAAAGGACAAGGCCAGCTTCCTTGCCCGGCTTAGTGAAATGAAGATGCTGGGCGCTGCCGCAAAGGCGGCCGGCGCTGGGCCTGCCGATCTGCTTTCGGAAGGCGGGGACGAAGAAGCGCCGGAAGCCCTCGGTGCGACTATCAAGTACAGCGCCCGCAACAACTTGGTCCCGATTTACCTCGCCCGAGACGGCAGGCTCTGGCTACGCAATGCCAAGTTCTGGGACAGCTTGGCTTTTGATATGTCCCCCTTTGGTCCGGCAACCGAGCCGGATGAAGTCGTTGTAGCGCTGTATCCGCCGACGGCTTCGGCGCGGCGCAGCCTGCTTGCGCGCGAATTCATCGGCTGGCTGGGCAGCTTGGTCGGATCACAGAAGATTCACGAGCTGCCAGTCTGGACCGACACGGCTACGCTCAACCCAGAGATGCGCCGTATGCCAGCCACCATCCCGGTCGCGGACATAGAGGCGGCAGTCAAGGCGCTTGGCGGCCACTATCCAAATGGCGAGGTGCGGCGTTTTCATGCCGCGCTGAACTTCCTCGAACACAAGCATTTCGTAATTCTGTCCGGCCTGTCCGGCACTGGCAAAACACAGTTGGCGCTCAAATACGTTCGGGCCGTGCATGGACTGACAAACGAAGCGGCCGACCCGCTGCTATTCGTCTGTCCCGTCCGCCCAGAATGGACGGACCCAACCGGTCTGACAGGTTACAACGATGTACTCACCAACCGATATGTTGTTCCGACCTTCCTGGAGGCTGTCCTGGTGGCGACGGCGCATCGAGACTCACCAGTCTTTGTGGTCCTCGACGAGCTGAATTTGGCCCGCGTCGAGTATTACCTGTCTGACGTGCTTTCCTGTCTGGAGACCGGCAGCGCATTGCAACTGCATTCCAACAGCGTGCCACTTGAAGGCACGACAGGGACCAGCATCCGAGCCGAATTACCACTTCCATCGAACCTCTTCATCATCGGCACCATCAACGTCGACGAGTCAACCAACCCTGTCAGCGACAAGGTGTTGGACCGTGCTTCAGTAATTGACATGTCCTCCGTCGATGTGACGGGTTTCTTGGCTTCCCTAGAAGCGCGGTTTCCCACTTTGAAGGCAGCCATTTCCACCGTAGGTCCAAAACTGACGGATATCCATGGGCTGATGCAGGATCACAGTCTTGGATTCGGTTATCGGGTGATCGAAGAGTGCGTGCGGTATCACGCCTTCGACGCGCAGCACCTTAAAAGTGCGGCCGATGACGTGACCGACCAGTTGCTGCTCCAGAAAATTCTGGTCAAACTGCGTGGCGCGGAACGTCAGCGCTCGTTGCTCACGAAGCTCGACAAGGCTTGCGAGGGCATGCCTCGGTCTCGGGCCATCCTGCACAGGCTGCTTTCCGACCTCGACGAATTCGGCTCCTTCCAGGCGATGCGTTGAGCCGTGACGGAACTCTTCATCCGGGCGGAAGGCAACGGACCTGCATGGCAGGTGTGGCCGATGCAGGATGCAATACCACCAGGAGCCGTGCGAGAAGGTGCTTCCTACCTCTTTGAGCTGCGAGACAGCGACGAAGCGCTCGCTGCCGACCTGCTGATTGACGATGTCCCGGCTGAGGCCCTGCGCTCTCGGGAGCCGCGCATGGCCCGATGGCGCTGGGAGCCCGGCTTTCATGCTGGCATGGTCGAGGCTGTACTGCGTCTGCCAGGTACCGGAACACGGCGATTCGAGATTACAACCGATCCTGACCTGCGCAAACTGTCCCGCTCGGATTTCGACGCAATGGTTCGTGAAGTACTGGAAGACACTTTCGCACTCTTCTCCCTCAGTGCCTTCCGCAAAGGGATCGCGCGGCAGCCAGGTAACCGGCCGCCTCCCCTGGCTCGCCTGGAGTTCCTGCGTTCTCGTGCGAACGAGATTGCAGAAACCGTAGCGGCAATAGGTCGAGCTCCGCGCCACTTCCTGCACGCGGAAGAGATGACGGAACCGGCGCACCGCGCAGCGCGCGCCACCGGGCCCGAGATCATTAAGTCTTTCCGCTCTGGTGCAATCCGCCATGAGACCGTAAGTCCCTCTCGCCTGCCACAAGCGCTTGGAGGCCGGCTTCCAGCGCAGATCACTCTGCGCCGTCGACGCAACAGCCTGGACATTCCTGAGCATCGTCAGATGAAGGCCTGCCTGCGGTCGTGGTCAGCGTGGCTAGGCAGCGTGGCCGAGGTGCTGGCCAGCAGGAGTGCGACGGACGACCCGGAAATCACCAGCACGGTTGGCGCTTGGGCAGTCAGGACGCGGCAGGTCGCACGACTTCTTGATCAGGCAGCGGCAACGCCGTTCCTGATGGAAGCGGGCGAGGGAATGGCGCAGCTACACATGTCGTCGCTTTTCAGGCGTGATCCAGCCTACCGCCGCTTCTATCGGCTATGGCAGGACATGAACCTGGGCTTAGCAGCCCTGTTCGGCGATTTTCTGAACATGCCGCTGGCCAGAACTTATGAGTTGTATGAACTATGGTGCTTCCTACGGCTGCTGCGTGCGGCGGCCGAGGAGTACGGGCCGGCAGGCGTTGACCTGAGCAAGTTGTTCCTTAGCGATGCAGCGGATGGCGTAACGATTGCGGCCGGCGCCGTGACCGTGCCAGTCGGTGGCGGTAACGTACTGTGCTTTCAGCGGCAATACCGTGAATACTGGATTGAGCCCGATGGTCATGGCAGCTTCAGCCGAACGATGGTGCCCGATGTCGTTTTCGCCAGCGGAGCAGCGGGCGGCGCCGGCCGTCGCGTCATCGTGCTGGATGCGAAGTACCGCATCAATGACGGCCTTAACGACGCGCTGAATTCCATTCACACCTACCGTGATGCGCTGGTGCGAGAGGTTGGCGGGAACGACACGGAAGGCATCGTCACAGCCGCCTATCTGCTTACTCCGCATGTACCAAACATCTCTGCTGACTTCAGGACGACGCCGGTACCAGGGCGCCTGTTTCATCCTCAGTATCGGGAAAAATTCCGGTTCGGCGCCGTCACGCTACGGCCAGGCATGAGCTTGGGGGAACTGAGGGACTGCCTGAAAACCATCGTAGCCGATGCAGCAGGAGCACCATGACAGACGTGCTAACTGCAGCGCAGCGTCATCTCAACATGAGTCGCATACGAGGGCGGGACACCAAGCCCGAAATGCTAGTTCGCAGTGGCCTGCATTCCATGGGACTGCGTTACCGGCTGCATGACCGGAAGCTGCCGGGCCATCCCGATCTTGTTTTCCCAAGGTACAGCGCTGTAGTCTTCGTTCATGGCTGCTTCTGGCATGCGCATGGCTGTGCGTTGTCGAAGCTACCGGCAACCCGGCAGGACTTCTGGAAGAAAAAATTGGAAGGTAACGCAACGCGCGATTACAACTCGATCAAAGAGCTGCAGGCCTCAGGGTGGCGCGTTCTGGTGGTCTGGGAATGCGCGCTGCGCGGGACTGTACGGCTAACCAGGCCCGATGTCATCGCTCAAAGTGCCCAGTTCGTCCGTTCTTCTGTCGATACCTTACTGGAAATCACTGGGTCACAGATTGCAGAAAGATTGAAATGTTGAACACTCAAACGACAATTTTCAAGCTCTTCAGCGCAATCGCCTCGATCTCAGGCAGCAATTGCGTTACAGCTTGGTCCGCATCGGCGAATTGCTCGTAAATAACACTTGATGTGCCCGCGTGTGCGATGGAACACCTAAGCTTGTAGAAGCGCAGAACACCCTTCTTAAAGAGTTCAGGTGCCCCATAAAGCCCGTCACTCGCTGCACCCATATCCAGTTTGGTAATGAAATGATTGCGCGCGTTCTTCAACACATCAATTTTTGCGTTGAAAAGTTGAAATTCATTTGTAAGGTCGGCGTCTTCTGCAAGTGTGACAAGCTGCATAAGTTCGCTTGATACCTTTTTTTTTGCAGTGTCTAGCGCTCTTCCAGCATCAACATCAAACTCCGACAGTAGCGTGTTCTTGATATTGGTTAAATATGCATTCTCCAGGATTCGATATAGCGAAAGACAGCGCCATTTTGGGTGCCCCGTGGCTGCAGCCTCGCGAAGCAATCTGATTTGAATCTGTGTGATCGTCGAAGGCGATTTTGTGATCTTCACAGTAGTCGCTTGACCGGCAAGCGAAGGAGCCCGCGATGTTTGCCAAAAACTGGGGTGATCTAAATCAAACAGTCCGCATAGAACATGCATTGCCTCTGGTCCCAGACCGATCGGGAGAGCCATGATTGCATGCGCCGCCCAGCCTCGGCGCCAGTTACTCACTGGCCCCTCTGCACCATTTTGCCAACCCGAATTTAAGAGCGGTGTTGGACTGAGTGCTGCCCAAAAAACCAAGTTCTCAAAAGCAGTAGGAAGATTTTGTCCAGGTTCGTCTGACAGCAATCCGACCAGTACCGGCTCCTGTGAGCCATCAATCTCGATGCGGTGGTACCTTTCTTGAGCCGGTCCAGCCTGCCGGAATACGTGCAATTCATACGCGTCTCGCACTTGAAGGGCCGCAATTGCATCAGCTCTCGCCTGTTCTGACGAAAGCAGGCCATCCAGGAAGTCATGGCTTTGCGCCCTGTAGACAACTAAGTCTGTCAAGGGCGTGCCAACGGGCAACCCCAAAGACGCGCAGATTGCTGGTGGAACAACGGCCATACTAGTTTCGCCCTGCGGCGAGAGTCCAGCATTCAGCCATTGATGTTTCACCTGCGCCTCGAATGAACTCCTTGAAGGCGTTGAACACCATCTCGCGAGTTGCAACGCCTACGTTGTCTTTGCTGGGATCAATGCCTCGCCGAACATGCTCATAAACGTTCAGCGCCAACGCATCCCCTTGATTGGCCTCTGCATTAGCAAGCAACCTATTTATCGCAGGCCAGACCCGAGGGCCGAGGGATTCGCTCCGCTCTAGAGAGCCAATGGCGGCTGCAACGCCTTGCAGCACGGTTTCGTTTCCGAGGAAGGCCAAGCCGTCCTGTTGGAGTGCGACATCTAAGCGTACAAGCCAGTCCACGAATCTTCGGAAACCATCACCGTGGGCGTTTCCCGCCTGATTAATTGTTTGGCCTAACACCTCGATAGCTGACTCGGCGAGAAGTTCTTCCATAACCGTGTTGCGGAGATCGAGATTTGGTTGACCTTGTAACCATGCCTGAAACGCTTGCGCGAGCTTAGCAAGGGCAAACTGACCCGGTTTTATGCGGCGACGCGCATCACTGATTCGAAAGATTTCAAGATTTGGGATGTCAGCTAGGTCGCCCTGCAACTTTGAGCTAAGCACCTCGACTTGATGCTTTACCGACATAGGTCGCTGACCTGCATTCAAAAGCAGCATCCGGTACGCGATTGCTCCGAACGGAATGTTTGGCCACACCTCAACTCTGACCCATCGCGACAGAAACCGTTCGCGATCAACGCCGTCCAGTTCTGCCGCAGTTTGCCTTATCGCATTCGTGCGCTGGAGACCATCGATGATGTACACCGCCTCACTGCTAATTTTGGAGAAATCGCTACTCAGCCGGTCGAGATCATTGTTTTCATGAAGGTTCGCGATGTCATCCGATAGATCAAGATTCACTGCGATCACAAGTGGGGGCAATACACATCCCAAACGAAGATCTCGCCGCAAAGTCGCGTACGCCTTGTTGCCCTTGATGATTGTGCGCTGAATCCCAAGGTTCTCTTCTGCCCCCTCGGTCATAGAAAGAAACTGGGAATACCTGCAGACTGCGGTCACGCAATAGGAAGCGATTCGGTCATCCCGATCGATTGAGATGGCTCTTAGGTCGATTGGCATTGGTGCGCTCCTGGCTTAAATTCGAAGTTACCCCATAGTTGGGCCTCGGGAAAAAGCCTTCGTGAATATGGATGCAGGCGGCAGAAATTGATCAGCGACCAAGACCTCTCAAGGGGACTTGCTCCACCAGTTGGGCTACGCACGCGCAACCGACGAAGGCTGTGCCGCCCCCACCGAGGCGTACAACTATCAGCACTTAGGGGGTGCAGATCGAGCGTGAATGATAGCAGGCGCTCATCCAGTACAGTTCTGTTAAATCACTTGAACGCTCAGTTGGAAAACAACGTTAGCAGCTATGCAAACGCCAATGGCACGTCTTGCCATTGCGTCGTGTAGTGCGGCGTTCGCATCTCCTGCCGCATCGACCACGCCCGCTGGTCACCTGCCGTGCCCGCACTGGCCAGAATGAGGGCGCCCTTGCCGTAGCGCTGGTTCAGCTTGTCCATCGTGGCCATCAGCGGCCCGCGGTCGGTGGCTGCTTCGCCCATCGGCAGCTCGGCCTGGTGTACATCACCAGGCTGCAAGTCCAGCAGCATCACCCCCGCCTTGGCCATCTTGAAGCCAGGCCGGTACACCGCACGGATACCCCGGATGGCGGCATTGACCAGATCACCACTGTCAGCCGTCGGCCTGCGCAGCGGAATCGTGACCGCCTTGCTGTACTGCGGCCCGGCCTTGTGCGGGCTGGTGTGCACGAAGGTCAGTACGTTGCCGGCCACACTGCCCTGGCGGCGCAGCTTCTCGCCGGCGCGCAGGGCGAACTCCGTCACGGCCTCGATCAACGGCGGTAAATCGGTGATGGCCCGGCCAAATGACCGGGTGCAGGCAATTTCTTTCTTGGCGGCGGGGGCATCTTCAAACGCAATGCAAGGCATCCCCTGAAGCTCGCGCACGGTGCGTTCCAGCATCACAGAGAACTTCATGCGCGCCACCACTGGGTCCATGCGCACCAGATCAGCCACCGTGCTGATGCCCAGGGCGCGCAGCTTCTCGGCGCTCTTCGGCCCAACACCCCAGACTTCTCTCACGTCCGTCGCCGCCAGCACGTCCGTCAGCTGGCCGGGCGCCAGCGCAGCCAGGTTGCAAACCCGCGCCAGTTCAATGGGATAGCTCCCCGGCCTGCGGTCCGCGCTCTTGGCAATGTGATTCGCCAGCTTGGCCAGGGTCTTGGTGGTGCCGATCCCAATGCCGCAGGGGATACCGATCCACTGCAAGATGCGTTCGCGCACGCGCTGGGCGCGGTCCACCAGGTCACCCCGCACCCCCTGCAGCCCTACAAAGCATTCGTCAATCGAATAGATCTCCTGTTCCGGCCCCAGGCCGGCCGCAATGCTCATGAGCCGGTTGCTCATGTCCCCGTACAGCGTGAAGTTGGCCGACAGCGCCACGATGTCTGCATCCGGCAGCTTCTGTTTGACCAGGTGCCATGGCGCGCCCATGGCCACGCCGAGGGCCTTGGCCTCGTTGCTGCGCGAGATGGCGCAGCCATCGTTGTTGGACAGCACTACCACCGGGCGGTTCTTCAGGCTGGGGCGAAACGCGCGCTCGCAGCTTACGTAGAAGTTGTTTCCGTCCACCAGGGCGTACATGGCTACTTGAACTGTTTGATGACAGCGGTGACCACGCCCACGGTGGTCAATGTCTGGCCGTCCTTGGGGACGATGTCGGGAAACGTCGGGTCGGCCGCGCGCAGCTTGATGCGCCCGGCGCGCTGGTACAGGTATTTGACGGTGAAGTCGTTGTCGACCTCGGCAATGACGATGCAGCCGTGACGCGGGGCCAGTGCCCGGTTCACCACCAGGATGTCGCCGTCGCCAATGCCGGCGGATTGCATGGACAGGCCGCGCGCCCGCCAGAAGAAGGTGGCGGCGGGGTGGGTGATGAGAAGGTCGTTCAGGTCCTGGCGCTTGACCAGGAAGTCATCGGCCGGGGACGGGAAGCCCGCACGCACGGTGCCCGACACCCACGGTAGGGGCAAGGCAGGGCTGGGCACGAATGCGCCCAGCAAGACGGCTGGCGGCTCGTACACGGTGCATCAATTCGGGGGGAGTTGGTCGAACAGGATGCCGAAGTGCGCACCCAGCGGGCGGTCGCGGCCCATCCAGGTGGTGTAGTCGGCGACGATGAAGGCGCGGCGGAAGGCGCCTTGGGGTTCGACATCAGCCATGGGGTCACGGCCAGGGCCGTAGTGCTGGGCGTACTGCTCCATCAGGGTGGCCTGCATGGCTTCGCGGCCGCCCAGGATGATCTGCAGGTTGTCTCGAAAGGCTTGCATGAGTTCCTGTCGCTCGGCGGCGCTCAGGTGGTCGGCCTTGTTCAGGGTGATCTGGACGGCAAAGGGGCGGGTGTCTTCGGCAGTGGTGGTCATGGTGGGCTCCGGTGGTGCTTTGAAGCTGTTTATTTATACAGTATCATCACTCCACCCGCGAGCGCTTTACTTGGCGAGCCTGCGGCGCAAGGTCTCTAGACACCTTAGAGACTCGGCTATTGCTACGTCAATGACGCATGCTATACTCATTGCCGTGGGTGGAAGCACCTGCAACCGAGGCCGGTTTATGCCGTTCTCAACCGCTGCGAAAGCAGAACACAGCCGCCGAAAGGCGGCTGTTTTACTTTGGGGACCTTGCATGCACATTTGCTTCCTCGATGAGTCCGGTGACAGCTCCACATTAAGTGCATACAACGATGCCAAACAGGCTGCACTAATTATTGGCGGGCTATTTGTTGACGCGAAGAGTTTGGCCGCTCTAACTGCCGACTTCATGAATTTGAAGCGGCTGTTCTTCCCCAATGAACTAGCGAATGCCAAAAACTTTGACGCGTTGCTCATAGAAATTAAGGGATCAGACGACATCACCCGTGTCGTCCGAAAACGCGGCGCTCAAAGCCCGGCTGGAAAGCGCGCACTACTTTTCTTGGACAGCCTCCTAGACTTGTGCATACGACATCAAGTTAGGCTAGTTGGGCGCGCATGGATTAAGGAAATTAATCAACCGATGATAGACAAGAGCGTGTATACGGTAAGTGCGCAGAGCATAGCTGAACGCTTTCAAGAATTTTTGATCCAGCAGCAGAGTCAAGGGGTGATCATTGCTGACAATCGGGATCCGAAGCGCAATCGCTATGTGGCCCATTCAGTATTCACGCAGATGCACAAGAAGTCAGGCTCGGCATACCCGCGGTTACAAGAAACCGTCGTTTTTGGAATCAGTGATAACCATGCGGGTTTGCAAATCGCTGATCTGATTACATCAGCGGCATTGCTCCCGTTGGTATCTAGAAACTTTCTAATCGGTCGGTTTAGGAACGCCCACACGCACCCATCTATGCACATCATTGCTCAGCGAGTCGAAAGAAAAATTAAGAAATTGGAATTCAGCTATCGGCATCAATATGGCATGTGTCGTGGCCTTACCGTTTCAGATCCACTAGATAAAAAGGCTCGATTCTTCCCAGGTCCGCTACCTTCGATTGCAGTACCTGTAGCGTCTATCGTTACAACTGCCGCGAGCCAAGTAATTACGGTAGCCACAGCCCCAGCTTCGTCGGTTCACATTCCTGCCAACCCTCAAACATAGGATGCCACTGTAGGTTTTCCTACATTGCCACAAGCGAGAGAGTAGCTCTAGAACCAGGTATAGCCAGATCGGCTGACCTGGGAAAACAGACATACAAAGAAGCTCGGCCCATGTGCTCCAACTTCCTTGGCGTGACTGATCCGCAGCGGCTGCTGCAGTACTTCAATGCATCGTCCAAGGGCGATCCAGGGCCGCCCTCCGATACCTATCCGGGGCAATTCTCACCCATGCTGATCAAGTCCACGGGGCGTGACCTGACCGCGCCGCCGCTGAAGGCGGTGGATGCGATCTTTCGGTTTGTGCCGGACTTTGTGGCGAAGCTGGAATGGGCGCGCAACACCTTCAACGCGCGTGGCGAAGAAGTGCAGCGCAAGCGGACCTACAAGGGTGCCTGGGCGTCTGGGCGGCGCTGCATCATCCCGGTCGAGTGCGTGTATGAGCCGAACTATGAAAGCGGCCACTATGAGCGCTGGCGCATCTGGCAGCCGGGGTTTGTGCCCATGGGGATTGCGGGCATCTACGACCAGGTCAAGCACCCTGACGGGCGCGTCCTGTACACCATGGCGATGCTGACGGTGAATGCGGACGACCATCCGTTCATGAAGCGCTTTCACAAACCCGAGGACGAAAAGCGCATGGTGGTGGTGTTGGCGCCGCAGGACTATCAGCGGTGGCTGGATGGCACGGTGGAGGAGGCTGCGGCGCTGCTAAGGCCTTGGCCTGGGCCATTGCTGGGGGAGCATCTGCCGGCGCCGGCCCGGAAGAAGGCGCCCAGGGCGGAGAGCGGGAAGGTGGTGAAGCCGGATCTGCCGGAGCAAGATGGGTTGTTTTGACCGCATCGGCAAGCTGGACCAGGTGAAGTACCTGACGGGCCTCCTGCCAAATTCCAGTTCCAGCCGACGCGAGCCGCACCGACCTTTCGCTTAGCGCTACGGCGTCGTTCGACCTCCTCCAATTGCATGATGCGAATCGTTCTGCACTGCGCTACTGTGGATACCTTTAGCCTGACCAAAGGAGCACATATGACGAACGACACAACCATTCCGACGGAAAAGATTGGCGACCATTTGGCCGTCCCCGTCGTGGTGCGAAACAAGGAGCCAATCAGGGTGGCCCTCGTCGAACCAACAACAATCAAGGCCGTCGTAGAAAAAATTGAAGTACAGGTGCCTCCTGCAACTCCACCCGCCTCGGTGCCAACTCTGCCGCCGATTTTTTTTAAAGGCGCTGGGGTAAGGTTTTTCGCGCTGACATTAAATCCGTCTAACAACAGCAACATTCACGGGATGCCCGTGGAGTATGTGGTCGATGACGTTCAAGGCGGATGGGTCAAGTTGCGTGCAGCTACTGGGCCGCACGGCTGGTTCTTCCCTTCGTCAATGTCCGGTCTGTGGCAGTAGGACCGCTTCACCTGGACCTGCCTAGTCTAGCTACTGCAACTCTGCACAGGCACCGGACCGGTCGCGGTGGAAGCGATACGAAACGCGCGCCACAAAAGTGATCTGTGCTGCGGTGGGTCTTCGAGCCCCCACAGCTCACCTGCCCAAGACTCTTTAAGACTCTTTAAGAGTTAGTGTTTTTTAGTCTTAACGACTCTAAAAGACTACAAATCGCGAACATCAGCGTTGACGCCTTCATCAACATTTAGTCGTTACGACTCTAAAAGACTACAAATCTTTCGGGTCGTCAACGTTATGGAGACGCATTGACTCCGGATCGCCGCGCGCCGTGTCGCGTTGGAGAATCTCAAGACCGATGGCTCGACCAGCCATGACTTCGCCTCCATGCTTGGAAGGACAGAACGCCTCCAGCATGAGTTCCAATGTATTCGCTGCCTGGTCAGGTTGACGGCTCACAGGTATTCCTTGGCTAGCGGCTATAGGCGGCCATACTGAAGAATTCCTTGAATGGCAAACCAAATGCCGAGCATGCCGCAAGCCAGACATCATCGGAGAGACTGATGTCATCCCACTCAATATCAGTCTCATCAAGCCCGCATTGCACCCACCCCTCACGAGCCAACATATCGGCAAGTGCCCAGGCCGGGTGAAGGAAGTCAAAAAATTCGCATCCCTCCATAACACCAGGCGCCGCTACTTCGAACCAAGAACGGTCACGGTATTCGTGCTTGAACTCGTAACAGATGTCTGGGACTTTTGGCTCGCTTGAGCCGAAAAAGGCCAGCGTTGCACGGCGGGGAACCTGGGTGGTCCAACCTGCATTGCGCAGCGCTTCGATCCCGACAATAACTGGCTTCAAGACCTTCATAGCTTGGGAAATAGTGTCGCCTTTTCAGGAACGTGCAAGGTTCCAGCGGCAAATTGTTCCAGCAACTGCACCCACCGCTCGCCTACAGCGAAACTGCAGTTCACAAAAATCGGCGGCAGGTCCAGCCTTTGGGTCGTGATGGTCAAACCTGTGGCATCACGCTGGTGTTTGCGAGCTGCCGAATTGTGCCGCTGCATGGCAACCATATCCGCCGTTTTCATGCCGGCAAGCGATCCTGCTGGCTTTTGCATCAACACTTCGGGCTCGAAAGCACGCCACTCCTTGAGATCGGACGCCAGGACGCTGGTCACCTTAAAGCAGTCGTCAGTCGGATTTGCAATGCGCTGGCTGTTAAGTGCTCCCGCCCAGTTCACCACAGTGAGAGTCTGCGAGACTGGGTTAGCCGCAATAGCGCACGGGCTATTCATTCCATCCACGTAGTAGTAGCAACTATCCCCTGCTGTCGCTCGTCGGACCAGTTCAAGCTCCAGATTCAGCACGGTTCGCTGCGCTTTTTCAGCAAGGTGAGCGCTCCATAGGCGGGCAATCGGCCACCCGACAAGGCCACCGACGACGAAGGCAAAGGCACCCAGGAAGATGGTGCAAAGGGCACCGATACCGGCGACAAGAAAAAACTTCGACCAGAAAAACTGCTTTTGGAACGCCCTGCGCTCCTCAATCGACCCGTTCAGCATGGAAACCCCTTCATTTTGCTGTCTATAGACACGTGTCTAAAGTATACAAACTGCAGACCATTGGGCAATGCGGCCCAGTGGAAACCAACTTCTCCTTCAGGCTCTGGCCATCTCCCTCAAGGCGCGCCGGGCCGAATTGGGACTGTCCCAGGAAGATTTGGCGGGTCGGGCGGAGCTCGACCGTCCATTTATCAGCCTGCTGGAGGTAGCGCGCAAGCAGCCAACCCTCAGCGTTATGCACAGGCTTGCTATCGCCCTTGACCTGTCGCTGTCTGAATTCACTGAGCTCATCGAGCTGCGCTACAGCGCTATCGAAGTGGCAACGTCTCGCGCGCGCGGGCGACCTCGGCAGAAGAGTTGAGCGCTCAGTACATCCCATAGGCTCGCTCAAAATAGTCCTGGGCCATTCGTCGCTCGTCGCTGCCGTTGCTGGAATACCCGTCTTCCCGAGGTAGTACCACGTAGTTCTGAAGCTCGCACAGATCAGCGACGAAACCCCGCAGTACCTGCTCTGCCGTCAGTCCATGCATTGCAGCCATGGCAATGAACTCCAACGGAATATCGATAGTGACCTTTTGCGTCGTGTCCTTGATCACCTGCCCTGCCCTGCCTGGCACCATATCTGCCCTGACCAGCCGAACCGGCTGTTCTGGGGCGTCACCCAGGCGCCACGCCCAAAGGCCCAGGGCGTGGTTGTCCAGCTCCGGCGCGCGGCGCAAAGCGGGGTCCGGATAGCGATGAAAAGTGAAGTCAGGTTCGGTGCCTGTCATGCGCAACGTCAGGCAGCCGACCTCGCCGACCTCAAGAAAGCCCAGCGTACTGGCGTAGGCATACTGTCGGCCCGTGCGGTCTTCAAACGCAATCTCCGAGGCGGTTTTGCTCACAACGATGGCGTCGTAAATCTTCTGTTCCGTGTTCATAGGTGTTCCTTCTGGGTAAGTTGAGAAGCATGGGTGGATACCCAAAGTTCATCCTCTCGCTCGGACTCCCGCGTTCCCCCGGAGGGGGCGGAGGGGGAGAAAGCCCCCGCCAGCGGGGCGGGGGTTGGGGGTGGGTGTGTCGTTCACAGACGAATCGGCCTTCCCGGCCGATCAGCATCCCCCCACAAGTCCCCCGCACCTCCGGTCGGGGGTAGTGGGGGGATGCAGGCCGGGGAGACGATTCGATGCAGGCAGCGGTGCCAGCAACGGGCGTGACAGAGCGCGAAGCGCGACCCGCAAAGCGGGCTGGCGCGGCCGATGCCAGCCGATGCCGGGGCCAAAGCCAAGACATAGGAGCGCCCTCCGTGTCAGTGGCTGATCGAGGAGTGTCCGGGTGGTGCCGCTGGCCTGGTATCACCGCCAATCCTGCCTGTGTACTGCCCTAGCTGCGGCTTCTGTCTTTGAAGAGTCGTCATCAGCTGCGTGCCGGCGGCACCAGCTGCAGGCGCTGCAGCTTCCATGGAGCCCATTGCCTTGGTCTGGCCGAGGTCGCCTATACCTGCGCTGACGATGCGCATGACGTCATCGGGAAACGACTGCGGTGCAAAGAACACCATCATCAGCACCCCCTTTACGACAACGAAGTACAACAGAACTGAGAACAGCGTCAGCAGGATGGCTGACATCGCGTTTGTGGACACGTTCGCAGCAAGTACCATGGGCAACAGCGTAAGGTTGACCAACTTCATGATCGGCCCAGCAATGACGAATGACAACGCCAGAGCAGCCGTTGCAATCACGGGCCTGAAGAACAGTGAGACGATCAGCAGGTAGCCCTGAGCTTCCGAGCCGATGAATGAGTCGTTGCGCGCCGGCGTCAGGTGCATTACGCCCCAGATATTGACGGCGAAGAGCGTCATCATCAGTCCGGCCAACCACCCTAGCTGCGCCATCAAAAATGCGATGTACGGGATGGACGGCAACCAGGTCGAAAACATGAAGGCGATGCCAACCAGCGCGAGCGAGAGCATCTGAGCCAGCGCAAAGACCTGAGCGAGGATGTATTTCACCCCGTCATTCAAGGCGCCCCAGGCACTTACTGAGCCCGTGGCGAGATCCACCGTTCGGCCCACAGCCGACCCCTGAGCCGCGCCGTTTGCGGTTTGCGAGAGGGCCATGGCACCGCGCACGAGCATCTCCCCTGCGATGAGGGCCTCTGCTGTGGCGGCTGCGCTGTCGCCTATCGCCTTGACCTGGAACAGCGGGTCGTAGTCAGGCGAGACCGACAAGGCCGAGACCAGCGAGTTGCGCCAGCCGTTCAGCCAGGTGGTGCCGTAGATCAGCTCCATGGCTCCTTTGGTGTCGAGCTTCGAAGTGGCAAGCTTTTCCAGCGTCGCCTGGTTGACGCTTGGAGAGGACAACGAGACGGCGCTTGCCGGCCCAGTGGCAGAAGACAGAATGGCGTGAGCTGTGTCCGATATCAGCATGCGGTCCACCAGCAACGAGAGTGAACTGAGCTGGTTGGCCAGGCCACCCGGCGTGCCGGCGCTCTGGTAGGTCTGCATCTCATCACGTGACTCGATCTTGTACGGTGCCTGCTTCTCTCCCTGGAAAGAGATCGAGACCATGTCGAGCATCGTGCGGTAGGTGGCCGCCGCACCCATCCATCCGCCTTTGTCGAGCATGTCTTTCGTCTGGGCGTAGAACGACCCACCCTCGGCCGTGGCCAGCTGCATCACGTTGCGACGGTGATCCTCCAGCATGGAGTTCAGCGAGGCGTTCGACTTGGCCACGATCGACGCATAGGTGTTCAGGATGTTCCTCGAGAAGCTGGCCGTCACCCGCGTGGCGGGCGACGTGGTGCCGCCTCCACTGGCCGGTGTGTCGGTTGCGACAACATTGCCGTCCGCATCGAACTTCACGCTTCCCGCGTCGTAGGCGTCCACAATGCGGTCCGCCAAGAGGCGCAGGGAGCAGTTTTCGATCACCAGCCCCTGGATTGCGATCGTCTTGGCGCGACGGGCGTTCTGGCCGACCTCGGTGAGCGACGCCATCAGCAGCCGGCGCGCGTCGGCGGTGAGGGGCTGGGAGCCGAACCCACCAGGGCCCCATGCCGCACTGGGGACGCCTGACGTGGAGCGCACGTCGTTGTACCACTCGGCCGCCGGCTGGATTACGACGCGGCCGCAGGGCGCGGTGTCCCGCATGAGGTAGGAGCCGCGCTCGACGTAGGCGTACTCGGTGCGCTCTCCGGGCGTTCCTGAAGAGGTCTGCTGGGTGTTCCCCAGTGCATCCTGCGACACCGGCGGGGGCGCACCTACCAGCGTCGTCGAGCTGACCATTTGCAGGTTTGCGCCCTGGCCGCCGAATTTCTTGTTCGTGTAGCTGGCGCAGACGTGCATCTTCAGGATTTCTGCTGCGTCCGAATCCATGGACACTGCGCCACGCTCGGCGCTGGCCATGTTGCGGTACAGGCGTTGCAGATAGGCGTCTGAGATCGCTGCATTCGCCTGGTTGGCGAAGCCGGAGCCCCACAGGCCCACGTACATGACGAAATTCTGGATCGAGGAGTAGTTGTTCGGCATCGGCAGGATGAATGCGATGCCGGCGACGAGGCGTAGTGCGGTGAAGGTCGTATTCCAGCTGCGGCCGAAAAACTCGCCGTCCTGGGCGGTTTTGACGAAGCCGATAAGGCCGATGAAGATCAGGAGAATGGTGGCGGAAACTAGCGTGCCGGCGTTGAAGACCATGAACAGGCCTTCGGTGAGGCGGCTCACGTTCTCCAGGTTGGGGTCGGGGCAAGCGGCGCCGGGGACCTTGCAGGACATGGCATTGCCAAAGATCGGGATGAGCAGTTCCCGCACGGCGATGTCGTATTGTCCAACCGGAATCAGCCAGCTCAATTGCGCTGATTCACTCATGAACTACCCCCATAGCTTCCACGTTTGGCTCCGATTTCCAGCGTGCAAGCTCAAGGGTGAAATTGCTAACCCACCCTGGAAATTCGACCTCTGCCCAGTCATCGAGTTCATTGCCGAAAAGTGCGGCGGCAGGTCGTCCATCATGCTCCCGTAGAGTTCGAAGCACTTCAGTGATTGCGACAAGCACAGGCTCCTCAAGACTGTTACGTCGGGCATTCAGCAACGGTTCCATCGGACACGCCCCGGTCTGTATGCACATCTCCATCAAGAACAGGGCCATCAGCTGCTTAAACCGGTCTGGATCACCGACAAATAGCAACGCGGCATCAGCACCCCGAAGGTGCTGCCCGCGTGCCGGATACATGGCTTTGGCCAGTGACGCTGCAGCCTCCTCTAGTGCCAGCACATAGGGCTTCAGCTCAACCATTCCCAGTTGGTCCGGGATGTGATGAAACCCAGGAGAAGGCAACCACCAGTCATCCCTGGAGATGACTTTGAAGGGGGAGGAGTCCCCGTACCAAAGCCTCTCTGTGACCAGCAGCAAAGGATCAAGTGCGCAAATTTCGGCTCGTTCAGCTAACGTAAGTTCGAGGAAGTTTGATTTCAGCATGACGAAACCTCCGGTCGCCCGTCTCTGGTCAGCGCGCCGATCCGCATGGCAGCCGGGAGGTCTATGAGGACTCGAAGCGCGTCATCGCGCGGCAAGCAAACCAAGGCCCTCTCGGCGATGGCCGAGGTGTCGAAAACAGCGACGGTGCGCCAAGTGGCGGAAGTGCCTCGGCTCCAAATGAGCCTTTGCAATGCCGCAGGTCTCAAATTGATATGCGTGCTCTTTTTCATCGTTCATTTCTCCTCGGTGACGGCTTGGTAGGGGGATGCGAAACGCCTCGCGACGACTTGCGTGCGCCTGAGGAGGCCCGGTTTATGGACACGGCATCCTCTAGAGCAGGCCTCTTGCCGGTTTTTTTGTTGGCTTTTGCTCGACGCTGACCCCAGAGCCGACGGCGGCTTGCCTCGCCGGTCTTGCGCTCAACGGCGGAGGCATGCGGCCCAAGGTGGACTTGCGGTTCGCGATCAATGCCTTGATCGGCGAGGCTCAAATGGCTCACCTGAACAGAACTCCCGATGGCTTTCAACGCGGCATTAGTCAGCTCGCTCCAGCGTTCACGCTCTTGCACTGAAATGTTGGCAATCTTGGCCCGCTGGCAATGGATTGGGTCGAGTTCAACGGCTTTCTTTCCCAGCGTTCCGTCCAGACCGACGTAGCACGCGGACAGCATGATGTGCGCGTGCCAATTTCCGTTATGACGGCGTCCGGTTACCTCGTCGATTTCAAAGTACTGATCAGGATTTCTCTCAAATTCCCTTTTGGTGATGGTGCGCGGTGCGTGCATAGCGACGTCTACCGCTACGCCATATCGCTCGCCCAGTTCGCGGGCGTAGTCCATGGCGAGCACCTGTCGAAGGGGAGCGGGTAGCTCGCCGGGCAGGGACACCTCCACTTCACGCGCGAGCACGGCGTCACCGCGCTTGTGGTGCACCTCAACCCGGTTCCAGAACGCGGCTCGGTCTTCAGTAGCGCCGCCGGGGAGAAGAAGTTCGGCGTGAATGACGCCTCGCTTCCGGGTGAAGTCGTAGATGAGCCCAGTGCGCTCATCCGCGATCTTCACGGCAGCACGGTAGGCTGCTGCGGCGGTCGCACTGCGACCCTGCGCACGGCCTATCGGATTCATGGAGAAGTGATAGATGGCCACGGCGGCACTCCTGCAGCGATGGGGTTGTCAGGGGCAAGGCCCATGACCGCACGTAATCCCGCAGGGATTACTCTCAGTGCGCGTTTCGTGCCCTCCGGGCACTTACGGGCGGTGGCGCGCACGGGTTACGCCGCCAGCTGCGATGGACGCGCGGGCAGCGCAGCGGGAGCCGCAGCTGCGGCTCCATCGGACGGCGCAGCCAGTCCGAACAGCGCGCGGTCGTCTGCTCGAGTGAGCCAGCTCGAGAGCAGCACATCGCCAAGCGTAAAACGACGTACGTCTTCAACGCTGACGTGGGCAAGAACAAACGCTCCAACGAGGATTTTGCGCCGGGTATCGTCAGCGCGTTCTCGCTTGATGGCGGCAGCACGCGCACGTTGAGCGGCAGCTTTCTCGGCAGCCTGAAGCTGTTCGAGCCGCACCTGGAGCTTCTCGATCTTCTCAAGGCGAGCGTTCATTTCGTCGCCTCCACGACCTCGATCCTCACCGGCTGCCGACGAGGCCGACCGGTTTTCCTCTTCCCTCCGAGCGAAATGCCCTGTGATTCCGCAGTATCGGTGTCTCCAGGGATAGCCTCGCTGTCAACCCGTACTCGCGCAGCGTGCACCGCCGCCGCTAGCGCTGATGTCAGATCAGGCGCATAGAACATCAGTCTGCCGCCGACCGTGGTGGCCTTCAGTACACGATCCCCGATCTGAATTCGGTTTTCACCATTTCGGATGGACCGCTCGCTAATCGACAGCGCATGCGCCGCCTCTTTGACCTGCACAAATGCGCGACCACACCACGCGCGCTCAAAAACTTCTTCGATTGTTGATGCACCCATTGCACACTCCTTACGACCAGAACTTCCCCTGCTATATCGCAGGGTCTTCAAAACAAGTTCAGGCAGTGAAGCGAGGCGGATCGAATGGTGCCGGTGAGAGGAAGACGGGGGAAGGAATGATCGCTGCGGATCTAACGCACAGCACATCCAGGCTGCAGAACGACAGCCCGAGAACGACGGCCCGGAGCAAGACCGCGACGGTCAGGAGAAGCACGCCAAGCAAAACTATGAGTGCTCCAATCGCAGCCAAACCCATAGGCAGGGTAACCGCAGCGAACGACAGACAAGCTGCCAGGAAGCCTGGCAGGAAAATAAGCACGCCGGCCATGACCAGTGCCGGCAGCATCAACCCTGACAGGCGAGCATCCCGGACTTGATTGCATGGGCAACTGAGCATGTGCGTATGCTCGCAGAACCCAAAGGGCTTATCAAGAAACCGATGTGGCTACGTTTCCCCTGCGCGATCAAAACCATCAATGCCCTGCAGTTATCGCAGGGCATTTGCCGGGAATGGTTGGGAAGAAAAGTATGGAGAATTGCGGGAAACCAACAGTAGTTCCAGGATGCCCGGAACTACTGCGATGTCTCAAAAGTCATTGAAAATCAGTGACTTGCTGGCGGAGAGGGTGGGATTCGAACCCACGGTACCTTGCGGTACGCCTGATTTCGAGTCAGGTACATTCGACCACTCTGCCACCTCTCCAGTATCCGGTTTCGCGTGGTGCGAAGCCGCGTATTCTAACTCAAGGTGCCAGCCGCTCCACGCCGCCCATGTACGGGCGCAGCACCTCGGGCACGGACACCGAGCCGTCTGCGTTCTGGTAATTCTCCAGCACCGCCACCAGCGTACGGCCCACGGCCAGGCCGGAGCCGTTCAGCGTATGCACCAGCTCGTTCTTGCCCGCAGCGTTCTTGAAGCGGGCCTGCAGACGGCGGGCCTGGAAGGCCTCGCAGTTGCTCACCGAGCTAATCTCGCGGTAGGTGTCCTGCGCGGGCAGCCAGACCTCCAGGTCATAGGTTTTGGCGGCGCCAAAGCCCATATCGCCGGTGCACAGCGCCATCACGCGGTAGGGCAGCCCCAGCTTTTGCAGCACGGCCTCGGCGTGGCGGGTCATTTCCTCCAGCGCGTCGTTGCTTTTGTCGGGGTGGGTGATCTGCACCATCTCGACCTTGTCAAACTGGTGCTGGCGGATCATGCCGCGCGTGTCGCGCCCGGCGCTGCCGGCCTCAGAGCGGAAGCACGGCGTGTGCGCGGTGAGCTTCAGGGGCAAAGCGGATTCCGCCAGCACCTGGTCGCGCACCAGGTTGGTCAGCGGCACTTCAGACGTGGGGATCAAATACAGCGCGGCGTTGTCGGGCGCGGCTTCGCCCTCTTGCCCGCCCTTTTTGGCGGCGAACAGGTCGCCTTCAAACTTGGGCAGCTGGCCGGTGCCGCGCAGGCTGTCGGCGTTGACGATGTAGGGCACATAACACTCTGTGTAGCCGTGCTCCTGCGTCTGCACGTCCAGCATGAACTGCGCCAGCGCCCGGTGCAGCCGGGCCAGCGGCCCCTTCATGACGGTAAAGCGCGAGCCGCTGAGCTTGACGCCGGCTTCAAAGTCCAGGCCCAGCTTTTCGCCGATGTCCACATGGTCGCGCACCGCAAAGTCCAGCTTGCGCGGGTTGCCCCATTCGCGCACCTTGACGTTGCCATGCTCGTCGGCGCCCACGGGCACGCTGGCGTGCGGCAGGTTGGGCACGGCCAGCAGCAGCGTTTGCAGCTCGGCCTGAAGCTGCTCCAGCCGCACGGCAGAGCTGTCCAGCTCGCCCTTCAGCGCGTTGACCTGCGCCATCACGGCGTCGGCGGATTCACCCTTGGCCTTGAGCTGGCCGATCTGCTTGGACAGGCTGTTGCGCTGGGCCTGCAGCTCTTCGGTGCGGGTCTGGATGGTCTTGCGTTCAGCTTCCAGCGCAGTGAACGCGGCCACATCCAGAAATGGTTGCGGGTTCTTGCGCGTTTGCAGCGCGGCCTCAACAGAGGCCAGGTCTTTTCTTAACAGGGTGATATCGAGCATGGCTGAATTTTAGTTGGCCGGCTCAGTGGGCCAGCGTCGCCGGGTCCACATTGGCGCCGCAGATCACCAGGCATACTTTTTCATCGGCGCGCGGCACATAGGCGCCGGTTTGCAGCGCAGCCAGGCCCAGCGCTGCTGCGGGCTCCACGGCCAGCTTGAATTCAGCCCACAGCCCCAGCTGGGCCGCGCGGATGGCAGCGTCGGGCAGCAGCAGCGCGTCTTTCACGTGCTGTTGCGTCACGCTCCACGCAATGGTGCCTATGCGCTTGGCGCCCAGCGAATCAGCGGCAACGCCGCTGACGGCCACATCCACCGGCTGCCCGGCCTCGCGCGCACGGTACAGCGTGGGGGCCAGCTCGGGCTCCAGTGCCACCACACGGGCCTGGTTGCCAAACCATGAGGCGATGCCGGCAATCAGCCCGCCGCCGCCCACGCTGACCAGCACGCTGCCAGGCAGGCCGCCCTGGGCTTCAATTTCCATCGCCAGCGTGCCCGCACCTGCTGCCACCTCGGGCTGGTCATAGGCATGGGTCAGCAAGGCGCCGGTTTCCTGCTGGCGCGCCAGGCAGGCCTGCAGGGCGTCGGCATATGCGGCGCCGGTGACCACCACCTGCGCGCCCAACTCGGCCAGCTTGGCCTGCTTGGCAGGGCTGGACACCGTGGGCACGAACACCTCGCAGCGCACGCCCAGCGCCCTGGCTGCCGCCGCGGTGGCAATGCCGGCGTTACCGCCGGAGGCCACGATCACGCCGCTTTGGGGAATAGTGTTGGCCATCAGCCGGTTGAGCATGCCGCGCGCCTTGAAGCTGCCGCCGGTCTGCAGGTGCTCCAGCTTGAGCCAGACTTCGGCGCAGTTCACGCCGAACGCGGCGCCCGGCAGTTTGATCAAAGGCGTTTCACGCAGAAAACCCGGCGGGCCGGTGCGCAGGCGCTGGGCGGCGGCTGTGATGTGTTCGCGCGTCAACGCGATGTCGCCCTGGTTCATGCGTCGATCCGCAGGCCCTTGGGCAGCGGGAATTTCACGGTTTCCTGGATGCCGTCCATCTTGCGCACCGACACCGCGCCCATGGCCTTCACGCGGTCGATCACCGCCCGCACCAGCACCTCGGGCGCGGACGCACCCGCCGTCAGGCCCACGCGCGTCTTGCCCTCCAGCCACTGCGCCTGCAGCTCGTCGGCGGAGTCGACCATGTAGGCATCCACCCCCAGCTTGCGCGCCAGCTCGGCCAGGCGGTTGCTGTTGGAGCTGGTGGGGCTGCCCACCACGATCAGCAGGTCCACCTGGGGCGACATGACCTTCACCGCGTCTTGCCGGTTCTGGGTGGCGTAGCAGATGTCTTGCTGCTTGGGCTCGCGGATGGTGGGAAAACGCCTGCGCACGGCGGCGCTGATCTCGGCCGCATCGTCCACGCTCAGCGTGGTCTGCGTCACCACCGCCAGCTTGGCGGTCTGCAAGGGCTGCACCTTGTCCACATCGTCCACCCCTTCCACCAGGTGGATGCCATGGTCCAGCTGGCCCATGGTGCCCTCTACCTCAGGGTGGCCCTTGTGGCCGATCATGATGAATTCATAGCCCTCTTTGGCGAGCTTGGCCACTTCCACATGCACCTTGGTCACCAGCGGGCAGGTGGCGTCAAACACCTCAAAACCGCGCGCGGCGGCTTCATTCTGGATCGCCTTGCTCACGCCATGCGCACTGAACACCAGCGTGGCGCCAGGGGGCACATCGGCCAGGTCTTCAATAAAAACGGCGCCCTTGGCCTTGAGGTCGTTCACCACATAGGTGTTGTGCACGATCTCGTGGCGCACATAGATGGGCGCGCCAAATTTGGCAATGGCGCGCTCCACGATTTCTATCGCCCGGTCTACCCCCGCGCAAAAGCCGCGAGGCTCGGCCAGCAGGATTTCCATTTCGGGGTTGGGGAGGGTGCTGCTCACAGGACTCCAATCACTTGCACTTCAAAGGTCACGGGTTTGCCCGCCAGCGGGTGGTTGAAGTCAAACAGCACGGCGTCGGCCTTGCCGTCCCCGTCGCCGTCCTTGCCCACCTGCTGCACGGCGCCTGCGTAGCTGCCCATGCCGTCAGGCGTGGGGAACTGCACCACGTCGCCCACCTGGTACTGCTCGTTCGGGTCGCCCATTTCATTGAGCAGCTTGCGCGCCACCCACTGCTGCATGTCGGGGTTGCGCTCGCCAAAGGCCTCGCCGGCGGGGATGTCAAACGTGGCGCGCGCGCCCTCTTCCAGGCCGATCAGGCGCTGCTCCATGGCCGGCGACAGCTCGCCCGTGCCCAGCGACAGCGTGGCCGCCTTGTCAGCGAAGGTATTGATGATGTCGCCGCCCGGCCCGGCCAGGCGGTAGTGCAGCGTCAGGAACGATCCCGCTTGCACGCGGGGTGGAGTGGATGCCATGGAACTCTCTATAAACTGGCCCCCATTGTAGAAACCCCGGCCCCGGCCCGCCCCATGCGCCTCAAAGACCTTCCCGCCGATGCGCAGCCGCGCGAAAAGCTGCTTGCCCGAGGTGCTGCCGCCCTGGGCGACGCCGAGCTGCTGGCGCTGATCCTGCGCACCGGCATCACCGGCAAGGGCGTGCTCAGCCTGGCGCAGGAACTGCTGGACGAATTTGGCGGGCTGGCCGGCCTGCTGAACACCAACGCCGACGACCTCAAGCGCATCAAGGGCCTGGGCGGCACCGCCAAACGGGCCGAGATGGTGGCCGTGCTGGAGCTGGCGCGCCGCGCCGTGGCGCAGCGCCTGCGCGAACGCGAGGTGTTCTGCACACCGGGCGCCGTCAAACATTACCTGCAGCTGCACCTGGGCGCGCGCCACCACGAGGTGTTTGCCGTGCTGTTCCTGGACACGCAAAACCGCCTGCTGGCGCTGGAGGAGCTGTTTCGCGGCACGCTCACGCAAACCAGCGTGTACCCGCGCGAGGTGGTGCTGCGCGCCCTGCACCACCAGGCCGCCGCCGTGGTGCTGGCGCACAACCACCCCAGCGGCAGCGTGCAGCCCAGCCGCGCCGACGAGGCGCTGACCAGCACGCTCAAAGCCGCGCTGTCCCTGGTGGACGTGCGCGTGCTGGACCATGTGATCGTCGGCACGGGTGAGGCCCTGTCAATGGCAGAAAAAGGACTGGTATGAAATCGTTCCAGGACCTGAAGCTGGTGCAGAAAAAGCTGGCCGAGCAGCAAAAGCTGGCTGCGGCCCAGGAGGCCGCGCGGCAAGAGGCCGAGCGCCGCCGCCGCGCCGAAGAAGATCTGTTCAAGCGCGCGGCCGGCGCCGTCAAACCCATACGCCAGCCGCCACGCGTGCGGCTGGCCACCGAGCAGCCCGCGCCCATCCCGGTGCAGCAGCAGCTGGACGACCAGCGCGTGCTGCTGGAAAGCCTGAGCGACGAATTTGACGCCAGCACCCTGCTGGACGTGGACGACGCGCTGAGCTTTCGCCGCCCCGGCATCGGCACTGATGTAACGCGCAAGCTGCGCAAGGGGCACTGGAGCATCCAGCGCGAGCTGGACCTGCACGGCCAGCGAAGCGACGCTGCGCGCGAGCTGCTGGGCGCGTTCATCCGCGACGCGCACAAGCAGGGCATTCGCTGTGTGCGCGTGGTGCACGGCAAGGGCCTGGGCTCGCCCGGCAAGGTGCCCGTGCTCAAGGGCAAGGTGCACAGCTGGCTGATCCAGAAAAACGAGGTGCTGGCCTATGTGCAGGCGCGCGCCGATGAGGGTGGCGCGGGGGCGGTGGTGGTGCTGCTGGCGCCGGGCTGACAGCGGCCTGGCGCCTACACCTTGGTGTTGCGCATCCAGTCGGCCGTCTGGAAAAAGCTGGATTTGAGCCGGCTACGCAGGTCCTCAGGCACGCCGGTTTCGCCCATGGCCTGGTCCATGCACGCCAGCCACTGGTCGCGCTCCTTGATGCCGATGGCAAATGGCATGTGCCTGGCACGCAGCATGGGGTGGCCAAATTGCTCGGTGTAGTGCTGGGGGCCGCCCAGCCAGCCGCACAGAAACCAGAACAGCCGCTGGCGGGCATTGACCAGGTCGCTGCCGTGGGCCGCCCGCAGCGCCGCGTAACCGGGCTCCAGGTCCATCAGGTCATAAAAGCGTTCGGTCAGCGCCTTGACGCGGTCTTCCCCGCCTATCCATTCGAACGGGGTGGCGAAGGCGGGTTTTTCCTGGATGTTCATGGGTCAACTCTATCTTGTTGCGCTTGTTTCTCTCGCTGCTTCGCGTCAGGCGGTGCCCGGCGGGGGCTCACACTTCGGCGGTCCGCGCTTTGCGCGGACTCCGCTGTGGTGCTCGATTCGGGGTTGCGCCGCAGAACTCGCTACGCGCTGCGCGCTTCGCTCTAACAGCCGCGGCGAG
>CALRYY010000052.1:0-27692 GCA_943372515.1 Ramlibacter sp. 2FC
AGTTGAAGCGCGAAGGCTCGGGGAAGTTCGACAGGCGTGGCGCCACGGTGTCCCAGGGCTGGGTGGTGGTGTAGCCAGCCTCGCCGGTGCGGGTGACAAAGGTGGCGCGCATCATGGGCTCGTTGCCCACAATGGCTGCCAGGCGGCCGCCGGGCTTGAGCTGGGCCAGCAGGGCCTGCGGCACTTCGGCCACCGAGCCGCTGAGCACGATCACGTCAAACGGGCCGTCCACCGACACGTCTTTGGCGCCATCGGCTTCGCGTACTTCGGCGTTGGTGATGCCGGCCTTTTGCAGGTTGGCGCGGGCCAGCTGGGCCAGGGCGGGCTTGATTTCCAGCGAGATCACGCGTTGCGCACGGTGTGCCAGCAAGGCGGCCATGTAGCCCGAGCCGGCGCCGATTTCCAGCACCTTGTCGGTCTTTTGCACCTGCAGCGCTTGCAGCAAGCGGGCTTCAACGCGCGGCGCCAGCATGCATTCGCCCTCGGGCAAAGGCAGCTCCATGTCCACAAAAGCCAGGGCCTTGTGGGCCAGCGGCACGAAATCTTCGCGCTTGACGACCGACAGCAGGGCCAGCACTTCGGGGTCGAGCACGTCCCAGGGGCGGATCTGCTGCTCGATCATGTTGAAGCGGGCTTGTTCCAGGGGGGTGAGCGTGGTCATTTTTGGGGGTACTCCAGGCAGGATCAGGACAAACCCTGAATTTTAGGGGGCGCGGCCCGGCCGGCAAATCGTGCCCGCATCCAGTGGGCGAGGTCGTCCATGTAGCAATACACCACCGGCACCACCACCAGCGTCAGCAGCGACGAAGTGATCACGCCGCCGATCACCGCCTGGCCCATGGGCGCGCGCTGCTCGGAGCCTTCAGTCAGGGCAAAGGCCAGCGGCACCATGCCAAAGATCATGGCCAGCGTGGTCATGAGGATGGGGCGCAGGCGCACCTTGGCGGCCAGCAGCAGGGCCTCGGCGCGTTCCATTCCGTCCTCCCTTGCCCTGATCGCAAAGTCCACCAGCAAAATCGCGTTCTTGGTGACCAGGCCCATGAGCATCACCACGCCGATCACAGAGAACATCGACAGCGACGAGCGGAACATCATCAACGCCAGCACCACACCAATGAGCGTGAGTGGCAGCGCGGTCATCAGCGCCAGCGGCTGCAGAAAGCTCCTGAACTGGCTGGCCAGGATCATGTAGATGAAGATGACGGCCATGGCCAGGGCCGACACGGCGTAGCCAAATGATTCAGCCATGTTCTTGGTGGAGCCGCTGAACTGGTAGCGGTAGCCCGGCGGAAAGCTCACGCTGTCCAGCGCAGCACGGATATCGGCGGACACCTCGCCGGCCGAGCGGTTGAACACGTTGGCGTTGATGGCTACTTCGCGCGTGAGGTCGCGCCGGTTGATCTGGTTGGGCCCGGTGCCTTCGCGCACGGTCGCCACCTGGTTCAGCCGCACGATGCGCGGGGTGCCGTCGGCGTTGCTGCCCAGGGTGAAGGGCAGGCGCTCCAGGTCTTGCGGCGCGTTGCGCGCGCCCGGCGCCATGCGCACGATCACGTCATAGGTCTGGTCGTCGCTGGCGCGCCAGTTGCCCACGGTCTGCCCAGCTACCAGCGTGCGCAGCTGGCCGGCGATCTGCCCCACGCTCAGGCCCAGGTCAGACGCTGCGTCGCGCTTGACCTCGATGTCGATCACGGGCTTGTCAGCCTTGATGCTGGAGTCCAGGTCCACCAGGCCGGGGATGCTGCGGATCTTCTGCGTCACCAGCGCCGTCAGGCGTTCCAGCTCTTTCAGGTCGGGTCCCTGCAGCGAAAACTCCACCTGCTTGGCGCCACCGACCGAGTCCAGCAAGCCCACGTGGGTGACTGTGATGCCCGGCACCTGGGCCAACCGTGCGCGTAAAGCGCCCGACATCTGGTCCACATTGCGGCTGCGCTGCTTGCGGTCCACCAGGCGCACGTAGACGTTTGCGTAAATCTTGCCTTGGGCGTTGCCCGTGTTGATGGTGGACAGGGTGTAGCGCACCTCAGGGAACTCGCGCACGATGGATTCCACCTGACGGGCCTTGGCCTCGGTCACCTCCAGCGCCGAGCCCACCGGTGTGTAGAAAGTCAGCGATGTTTCCGAGAAGTCGGCCTTGGGCACAAATTCAGTGCCCAGCAGCGGCACCATGAACACGCTGGCCACAAAGATGCCCGCCGCCATCAACACCGTGGCCAGTTTGTGCACCAGCGACCAGCGCAGGATGCGCTGGTAGCCTTCTGACAGGCGCTCGGTGCCCTGGTCGAACCAGCCCGTCACGCGGCCGATGGTGCGGTCGTACAACGAGTTGCCGCGGGGCTTGCCATGCGCATCAATTTCCGGGTCGTGCCAGATGCTGGACAGCATCGGGTCCAGCGTGAAGCTGACGAACATGCTGATGAGCACGGCCGCCACGATGGTGATGCCGAACTCGTGGAAGAACTTGCCGATGATGCCGCCCATGAAGCCGATGGGCAAAAACACCGCCACGATGGAAAACGTGGTGGCCAGTACGGCCAGGCCGATCTCCTGCGTGCCGTCCAGCGAAGCGCGGAATGAATCCTTGCCCATCTGCACATGGCGCACGATGTTTTCTCGCACCACGATGGCGTCGTCAATCAGCAGGCCCACGCACAGGCTCAGCGCCATCAGCGTGATCATGTTGATGGTGAAGCCAAACATGTTCATGAACAGGAAGGTGCCGATGATGGAGATCGGCAGCGTCAGCCCCGTGATGACGGTGGAGCGCCACGAGTTCAGGAACAGGAACACGATCAGCACGGTCAGCAGCGCGCCTTCGATCAGCGTGCGGCGCACGTTTTCGACCGCCACGCGGATGGGGCGCGAGCCGTCCAGGATGGGCTCCAGCCGCACGCCGGGCGGCAGCTGCGCCTGCAGTTCGGCCAGCGTGACCTTCAGGCCGTCGATCACCTGGATGGTGTTGTCGTCCTGCGCCTTTTGCACCGTCAGCAGCAGGGTGCGTTCGCCGTTGTAAAGCGCCAGGCTGTCGACTTCCTGCGCACCGTCATTCACCGTGGCAACCTGGTCCACGCGGATGGCCGTGGCCCCCTTCCTGGCGACGATGATCCGCCCGAAATCCTCGGGCCGCTGCATGCGCGCGTCGATCTGCACCACGCGTTCTTGCTGCAGCGAGCGGATCGCGCCCACCGGCAGGTCCTGGTTTTCGTTGCGCACGGCCGCCACCACCTGGTCGGCCGTGATGCCCAGCGCCTCCATGGCCTGCGGGTTCAGGTAGATGTTGATCTCGCGTTTGGTGCCGCCCACCAGGGTGACCGAGCCCACGCCGCGCACGTTCTCCAGCCGCTTCTTGAGCACCTGGTCGGCCCAGTTGGTCAGCTCCACGGCATTCATGGCCTTGCCTTTGGCGGGATCGGGCAAGACGGCCAGCGACCAGATGGCGCGGCTGGCCGGGTCAAAGCGCAGCACGCGCGGCTCTTTCACCTCGTCGCGAAAGGTCGGGCGGATGGAGGCGATCTTTTCGCGCACGTCCTCGGCGGCCTTGCGCCCGTCGATGTGCAGCTGGAATTCAATGATGACGACTGCCTGGCCTTCGTAGCTGCGCGAGGTCAGCGCATTGATGCCGGCGATGGAGTTGACGCCTTCTTCGATCTTCTTGGTGACTTCGCTTTCAACGATTTCAGGCGACGCGCCCGGGTATTCGGCTGTGACCACCACCACAGGGAAGTCGATATTGGGGAACTGGTCGACCTTGAGCCGCTGGTACGAGAACAGGCCCAGCACCACGATGGCCAGCATGACCATGGTGGCAAAGACCGGGTTTTGCAGGCTGACGCGGGTGAACCACATGGCTCAGGGGGCCCGCGCAGCGGAAGGTTTGGTGAATCGCACCGGGGTGCCTTCACGCAGGCTGCCCACGCTGCCCTGGATCACCAGTGTGCCCGCAGCAATGCCCTGCACGGCCACCAGCGTTTCGCCGGCCGCGTCCTGTGCATCGTGCCCGCGCGCGCCGGCATCTACCGGCTTGTGCGCGACCTTGTCGTTTTCCACCACCTGCACATAGGGGGCAGGGCGGTCGGTGCGCATGGCCGTCAGCGGCACGGCCACGGCGCTGGTGCGTGCAGTGCCCAGGGTGCCTTGCGCAAACAGGCCCTGGCGCAGGCCGTCCACGCGGTCCAGGCCCAGGTAAACCAGCACGCTGCGGCTGCCGGCCTGGGCGCTGGGGTTGATGCGCACCACGCGCGCCGTGACCGGCTGCGCATTGCCTTCAATCTGCAGCACGGCCTGCTGGCCCACACGCACGGCCACGGAGTCAGCCGCGCTCATCGTGGCTTCCAGCTCCAGGCGGGAGAGGTCCACGATCTCGATCACCCGGGCGTCCACGCCCACGCGCTCACCCGGCTGGGCCGCGCGCAGCGACACCACGCCCGAGATGGGCGCGCGCAGCACGGTGTCGTCCAGCGACTTGCGGGCCACGTCCACGGCGGCCAGGGCGGCCTTGTGGTTGGCCTGCGCGGCGCTCAGGTTGTTGGCGGAGGTGTCCAGCGCCGTGCGCGAGATGAAGCCCTGGTCTACCAGCGCCTTGTTGTTGTCCCACTGGCGCTGGGCGATGTCGATCTGCGAGCGGGCCGAATCGGCCTGTTCCTGGGCCTGGCGTACGCGCGACTGCAGCTCGGTCGGGTCCACACGGGCCACGACCTGCCCGGCTTTGACCACGTCGCCCTCGCGCACGGTCAGGCCTTGCAGCTCGCCGGCCACACGGGCCTTGACGGCCGCCGTATTGAACGCCTTGAGCGATCCCGAGATCGGCAGGCCCTGGGCAATGTCGCGCTGCTGCGCCTTGACCACATCGCCCTCGGCCAGCTCCACAGCGGCCTGGGCGCGGGTGGCTGCGGCTTGCTCCACCACCTGTTGCTGTGCCTTGCGAGCAGACAGGGCACGGGCCACACCCAGCACCACGGCCAGCAACACCACAGCCCAGATGACCCACTTGAGCCCACGTTTCATTTTTTTTCTCCGCGCACCAGCAGGCCGTTAAGGATGATGCCTGCTTGTGACTCAATGTAACGCTTCGGGTCCAGAGGCCGGTTGGCCGGCACGCAGGCCCCCACCGAATGCTTGGACATCACCAGGAACACCATGGCCGCAATCACGCTGTACACCGCGTGGTCCATGTCGTCCACGGCAAACTCGCCGCGGTCCACGCCGCGCTGCAGGATGCGCCGGATCAGTGCCTGGCCGGGCTGGATGACCTCGGTCTGGTAGAACGCGGTGACCTCTGGGAAGTTGTGCGCCTCGCTGATGATGAGCTTGGTGATGCCGGATGCGCGGGTGGCACCGATGCGCTCCCACCACATGTTCATGGCGTAGCGCAGCATGTCGGAAGAACTGCCGTCAAACGCGGCGAATTCGGCGTTCCATTCCGTAAAGCGGCCCGCAATGTTCTCGCTGATGACGGCCTTGAACAGTTCTTCCTTACTCTGGAAGTACAGAAAAAGCGTGCCTTTGGAGACCCCGGCACGTGCGGCGACCTCTTCTGCACGGGTCGCGGCAAAGCCTTTTTCGACGAACAGGTCCAGCGCCGCATCCAGCAACTCGCCGGGCCGGGCTTCCTTGCGCCGCTCACGCTTGGGCGACGCCTCGTCTGAGCGGGCACGGATGAACTTGGAAAGGGACATGAAAAATTAATGACTGACTGGTTAGTAATGTAGCTTTCGGCTACCCAACCGTCAAGGCATCAGCTTACGGTGGCGCCTGTGGCGCCACGCTTCATGCCGGTAAAGCTGTGTAAAGCGCTTCGGGGAATCAATAAAACGCTTGGAGACCCGTCTGGGCCCGGCCCAGGATCAGGGCGTGCACATCGTGCGTACCCTCGTAGGTGTTCACTGTTTCCAGATTGATCATGTGGCGGATGACGTGGTATTCGTCATGGATGCCGTTGCCACCGTGCATGTCGCGGCTCATGCGGGCAATATCCAGCGCCTTGCCGCAGCTGTTGCGCTTGATCAGGCTGACCATCTCGGGCGTGGCGCGGCCTTCGTCCATCAGCCGGCCCACGCGCAGGCAGCCCTGCAGGCCCAGCGCGATCTCGGTCTGCATGTCAGCCAGCTTCTTCTGGATGAGCTGGTTTTGTGCCAGCGGGCGGCCGAACTGCACACGGTCCAGGGTGTACTGGCGGGCACGGTGCCAGCAGTCTTCTGCTGCGCCCAGGGCGCCCCAGGCGATGCCGTAGCGCGCCTTGTTCAGGCAGCCAAACGGGCCCTTCAGGCCGGCCACATTGGGCATGAGCTGGCCTTCGGGCACAAACACGTCGTCCATCACGATCTCGCCGGTGATACTGGCGCGCAGGCTCATCTTGCCTTCGATCTTGGGTGCCGTCAGGCCCTTCATGCCCTTTTCAAGGATGAAGCCGCGGATGCTTTCCTGGCCGCCGACCTTGCCGTCGGGGTCCTCGACCTTGGCCCACACCACAAACACGTCGGCAATCGGCGCGTTGGTGATCCACATCTTGGCGCCCTTGAGGATGTAGCCACCATCCACGGGTTTGGCTCGCGTGAGCATGCTGGCCGGGTCAGAGCCATGGTTGGGCTCGGTCAAGCCAAAGCAGCCCACCCATTCGCCGGTGGCCAGCTTGGGCAGGTATTTCTGCTTTTGCGCTTCGCTGCCGTACTCGTTGATGGGGTGCATGACCAGCGAGCTCTGCACGCTGATGGCGCTGCGGTAGCCGCTGTCCACCCGCTCCACCTCGCGGGCGATCAGGCCGTAGGCCACGTAGCTCAGGCCGGCGCAGCCATAGCCTTCAATCGTGGAGCCCAGAAAGCCCATGGCACCGGCCTCGTTCATGATCTCGCGGTCAAACTTCTCGTGGCGCGCAGCCATCAGCACGCGGGTTTGCAGCTTGTCCTGGCAAAAGGTGTGGGCGGCCTCGACGATGGCGCGCTCTTCGTCGCTGAGCTGGTCGGCCAGCAAAAAGGGGTCTTGCCAGTTGAAGTGGGCTTTCATGGGGATGTCTCCTGTAGATGTGCCCTATTGTCAGACAGGCAAGAATAGCCGTCTAATATTGAATACCTATTCAACGATACAAAATTCGTATTCATGGAATTTCGCCACCTGCGTTACTTTCTGGTGCTGGCTGAAGAGTTGCACTTTGGCCGCGCCGCCCAGCGCCTGGCCATCTCGCAGCCGCCGCTGTCCACCAACATCCAGCAGCTGGAAGCGTCTGTGGGCGCAAAGCTGTTCACCCGCAACAGCAAGGCCGTGCAGCTGACCGAAGCCGGCCGTGCCTTTGTGCCGCAGGCCCGGGCGCTGCTGGAGCAGGCACAGCAGGCCGCACGCCATGCGCGCGATGTGGCCGATGGCCTGGCCGGCAGCCTGCAGGTGGGGTTTGTGGGCACCATGCTGTACCGGGGCCTGCCCGCGCTGCTGCGGCGCTTTCAGGCCCAGCACCCGCGGCTGCGCCTCACGCTGAAGGAGCTGAGCTCCAGCGACCAGCTGATCGAGCTGGCCCATGAGCGGCTGGACCTGGGCTTTGTGCACACCACGCGCGTGCCGCCGGGCCTGGCGCAGGTGCAGGTGGCCAGCCAGCCGTTTGTGGCTTGCCTGCCGGCAGACCATGCGTTGGCCCGCAAGCGCACATTGCCACTGCTGGCGCTGCAGGGCGAGCCGTTTGCGTGCATCTCGCGCGGTGTATCAGCGGACTACCACGAGCGCATCGTGAGCCTGTGCATGGACGCGGGCTTTGCCCCCGAGATCCGCTACGAGCTGCGCCACTGGCTCAGCGTGGTGTCGCTGGTGTCCCAGGGGCTGGGCGTGGCGCTGGTACCGCAGGCGTTGCGGCAGTCAGCACTGCCGGGCGCGGCCTTCGTCGCCCTGGCCGGCAGCAGCTTGCCTTATGACACCTACTGCCTGTGGAAGGCCGCGCGCGACCACCAGGCGCTGGCGGCGTTTGTAGATGCAGTGCGGGCTGGCACCCCGAAATAAATATAAGTGCGGCGTGTCACTGAAAGCTGTCACCATGGGTGATTCACGCAATTTCAGGAGAGCGGCATTAACCCGTACATCTGGTGTCTGGTCGGGGCTGCCGTTGGCTGGCTGGCAACAAAAATGACAGGTGGCGCACGCCCGCTGCTGATCGAAAACATTCTGGCCGGCGTCTTCGGCGCCTTTGTGGGGGGGGACTTCATCGTTTCTTCCCTGAACGGCGGCGTGGTCAACGACACCGACTTCAA
Organism: Ramlibacter sp. 2FC; assembly: GCA_943372515.1. Classification (GTDB taxonomy): domain Bacteria; phylum Pseudomonadota; class Gammaproteobacteria; order Burkholderiales; family Burkholderiaceae_C; genus RAM1. The sequence continues at coordinate 8,223 of CALRYY010000052.1, forward strand.
GATTGGCTCGCTGGCCATGGCCATTGCCGGCGCAGTGGTGATGCTGCTGCTGCTCAAGCTCATGCGCAAGCTCGTCGGGCCCTTGCGCGACAGCAAGAGCCGCAAGCGGTCCTGACATACCCGCGCCGCCAACGTGGCGGCGTAAGATGCGGGCCTTCGTCACGACTGACGGTTTTCTTTTGAGCCGGAGCTTTATCGATGACCCCATCCCCCCAGACCCTGGTGCTCGGCGGCGGCTGCTTCTGGTGCACCGAAGCCGTGTTTGTGAAAGTGCGCGGTGTGACCGACGTGGAGTCGGGCTACTGCAACGGCCACGTCCAGCAGCCAAGCTACGAGCAGGTGTGCACCGGCACCACCGGCCACAACGAAGTGGTCAAGCTCGAATACGACCCCCAGCAGATCACGGTGCGCGAGATCCTGGAAATCTTCTTTGTGATCCACGACCCCACCACGCTGAACCGCCAGGGCAACGACAGCGGCACGCAGTACCGCAGCGGCATCTACTACACCACCGACGAACAGCGCGATGTGGCCAACGACATGATCCGCCAGATCAGCCAGGACAAGCTGTTTGGCCGCCCGGTGGTAACCGAGGTGCTGGCGCTGTCCAACTATTCAGCGGCCGAGGAATACCACCAGGACTTCTTTGAGAAGAACCCCTACCAGGGCTACTGCATGGCCGTGGCCGCGCCCAAGGTGGAGAAATTCCGCAAGACCTTCAAGGACCGCGTGAAGGCATGAGGGCCCTCAGGAAGGTTGCCGCGTGATCCACACGCAGGGTCTGCGCTACCAGTACCTGCACGGGCCCTCGCTGGTGTTTGCCGACGTGCAGGTTCCCCAGGGCGCAACGCTGGTGCTTCGCGGCAACTCCGGTTCGGGCAAGTCGACCTGGCTGGCGCTGGTGGCGGGGCTGCTGTCGGCCACGGCGGGCAGCCTGAGCGTGGCGGGCAGTGACCCCGGCGCGCTGGCGCAATCGGGGCGCGATGCCTGGCGCGCCCGCACGCTGGGCTTTTTGCCGCAAAAGCTGCATCTGAGCGAGGCGCTCAACGTGCGGCAAAACCTCAACCTCGTTTACTTTGCCGCCGGGCTGCCGGTGGACCCTGCTGCCGTGGCGCAGGCGCTGGCTGCGCTGGACGTGGCGGAACTGGCCGCGCGCAGGCCGTCGCAGCTGTCAGGCGGGCAGGCGCAGCGCGTGGCGCTGGCGCGTGCCGTGCTGCTCAAGCCGCGCGTGATCCTGGCCGATGAACCCACGGCCAGCCTGGACGATGCATCGGCTGCTGCAGCATTGCAACTGCTGGCGGGCAGCGCGCAGCAATGCGGGGCCACGCTGGTCATTGCCACGCACGACCGGCGTGTGGGCGAAACCCTGGGCGGCGCGGTGGAGCACAGGATAGGTGCCGCATGAAAGAGCTGGCGTCACTGTCGCTGCGTTACCTGTGGTCGCGCCCGCTTACCGCCGCGCTGAACCTGCTGCTGCTGACGCTGGGGCTGGCCTCCATCACCTTTGTGCTGCTGGTCAGCACGCAGGTGGACCGCGCATTTGAGCGCGATCTGGCGGGCATTGATGCCGTGGTGGGTGCCAAAGGCAGCCCCCTGCAGCTGATCCTGGCGGGTGTGTTCCACATTGACGTGCCGCCGGGCAACATCCCGCTGGCTGAGGCGAAAGCGCTGGAGGCCAATGCGCAAGTCGCGCAGCTCATACCTTTGAGCCTGGGCGACAGCTTTCGCGGCTTTCGCATCGTGGGCACCACGCCCGGCTACATCACGCACTATGGCGCGGATTTTGCGCAAGGGGCCCTGTGGACCGGGCCCATGCAGGCCGTGGCGGGTGCGCAGGCTGCGAAAGCGGCGGCACTGGCGCCGGGCACGAAGTTCATTGGCTCGCACGGTCTGGGCGGGGGCGGGCATGCGCATGGCGACACGCCCTATACCGTGGCCGGCGTGCTGGCGCCCTGTGCCTGCGTGCTGGACAGGCTCATCCTGACGGCCACGGAGTCCGTCTGGCAGGTGCACGAAAAAGCCACGGCCGTGGACGAAGACGACCGCAAGGCGCTGGAGGCCGAGCGCGAAATCACGCTGGCGCTCATCCGCTACAAGTCGCCTCTTGCAGCGGTGACCTTCCCCCGTTTTGTGAACACCACAACAGACATGCAGGCGGCAGCCCCCGCCGTGGAGATCACGCGCCTGCTGCGCATGGTAGGCGTGGGCACCGATGTGCTGCGCGGCTTTGGTGTGGTGCTGCTGCTGGCGGCCATGCTGAGCGTGTTTATCGCGCTGTGGAGCGCGGTGCGCGAGCGCCGCGCGGACCTGGCCCTGCTGCGCATGCTGGGCGCGCCGCCCGCCCGCGTGGCCGCGTTGCTGGTGTGCGAAGCCCTGTGGCTGGCCCTGCTGGCCTGCGTGCTGGGGCTGGCACTGGGGCACCTCTTGACAGGTTTGGTAGGCTGGTTGTTGCAAGCTGAACGCTCGCTGCCCCTGACGGGGTGGATCTGGGTGCCAGCTGTTGCCTGGGTGCCGGTGGCAGCCGCCGTGGTGGCCATCGCCGCAGCACTGATCCCGGCCCTGCATGCCCGCCGCACGGATGTGGCCCAACTGTTGAATACGAGGTAATGCATATGAAGAAACTCTGGACCCTTGCCGCCACCCTGACCCTTGCCGCCGGCCTGGCGCAAGCCCAGGCCCACGGTGACAAGGAAGCCAAACAGGACGCCCAGCGCCACCGTGCCATGGCTGCAGCCCACGAGGCCGCCGCCAAATGCCTGGAATCCGGCAAGAAGCATGACGCCTGTCAAAAGGAACTCCAGGCCGCTTGCAAGGGTCTGGCGATTGGCAAATACTGCGGCATGAAGCACGAGCACTGAGCCGTGCCCGCCAATCGCCTGGAGCAACCCATGAAATTCTTCGCCCCGTTGTTGATTGCCGCCGCCGCCCTGTCGGCCCAGGCGCAGCTGAGTTCACCCATGCCTGGCGTTGTGCCCCAGGGCAGCGGCGCCGGTGTGCATGGCGCGGGCAGCCCGTTTGCGCCGCTGCCCCAGCGCACCGACGTCGTGCCCTGGTCGGTGCTGACGGCTGTGAAGACCAAAACCGAAAAGAACCGCATCCTGCCGGTGTTTGATCCCCAGCAGATCGCGCTGAACCAGAAGACGCAACGCATCCAGGGCTTCATGATGCCGCTGGAGCCCGGCGAAAAGCAGCGTCACTTCCTGCTCAGCTCGGTGCCGCTGACCTGCTCGTTCTGCACACCCGGCGGGCCCGAGAGCATGGTTGAAGTCAAGACCAAAACCCCCGTGGCTTACACCATGGAGCCGGTCACGGTCGAGGGCCGCTTTGCCGTGCTCAACGACGACCCCTATGGCCTGTACTACCGCGTGACCGACGCGGTGGGCGTGAAGTAAGGGCTGCCTGTGCTGCTGCGTCGGGTGTTGCTGTGGCCGCTGGTGCTGGCGCTGCTTGTGGCGCAGACGCTGGGGTTGGTGCACGGCGTCGCGCACAGCCCGGTGCAGCAGGTTGCCCACGCAGCCGCTGCGCAGCACGATGATGCTGCCCACGGCCTCATCGACACCTTGTTCTCAGGCCACGGCTCAGACGCCGAATGCCGCCTGTACGACCAGCTCAGCCATGGCGACACAGTCGCCTGTGTGCCGTCCGTCAGCCTGCCGCTGCAGCTGCCCGCCACGCTGTTCGCGTATTTCCAGGGCGAAGCCGTCGCCCGCCATGCCGCGCTGTTTGAAGCGCGCGCGCCTCCTTCGATTCGTTGAGACCTCTGTGACAGCCCTTTCCGCCGCGCGATGCCCGGCGGGTGCTCCCCTTTTTTCCTACGAATCCATCATGCAAATTCTTTTTCGCTGCAGTGCGGTGTGCGCTGCCGTGTTGTCGCTCGGCCACGCCGCCGCGCAGACGCCTTCATCTCCTGCCACGCTGCCTGAAATCACCGTCACCGGCAACCCGCTGGGCGCTGCCGATCTCATCGCGCCGGCCGTCAGCTACTACGGCCCCACGCTGCTGCTGCGCCAGGGCACGACGCTGGGCGAAACACTGGACGGCACGCCCGGTGTGGGCAGCACGTACTTTGGCCCCAACGCCAGCCGCCCCGTCATTCGCGGGCTGGACGGCGACCGCATCCGCATCCTGGGCAATGGCGGCGCCACCATCGACGCGTCGGGCCTGAGCTATGACCATGCCGTGCCGGCTGACCCCTTCAGCATCGAACGCATCGAAGTGCTGCGCGGCCCCGGCGCGTTGCTGTATGGCGGCAGTGCTGTGGGTGGCGTGGTCAATGTCATTGACAACCGCATCCCGCGCGAGCCCGTCAACGGCGTTGCCGGCAAGGCAGACCTGGGCGCGTCCAGCGGCAATCACGGCAAGGGCGCGGGTTTCATGGTGGAGGGCGGCGATGGCCGTGTGGGCCTGCATGCGGATGTGTTCAATCGCAGCACAGGCGACGTGCGGGTTCCCGCGTCGCTGGCCTGCACGAAAAGCGGCGAAACCGGTTTTGCGCGGCGCATCTGCAATTCAGCCAGCGATGTGCGCGGCGGTGCCGTGGGCGGTTCGGTGTTCTTTGACCAGGGCTACCTGGGTGCGTCCGTCAGCACCTACCGCAATGACTACGGCGCGGTGGCTGAAGACGAAGTGACCATCGCCATGCAGTCCACGCGCCACGCAGTCGAAGGCGAATGGCGCAACCCCGTGGGCTGGTTGCAGGGCATCAAAGCCCAGGCCAGCCATACCGACTACCGCCACACAGAGTTTGACACCGGTGCACCGGGCACAGTATTCAGCAACAAGGGCAATGACTTGCGTCTGCAGGCGCGCCACGCCCGGCTGGGAGCGATCGATGGTGTGATCGGCGTGCAGGGTGAGACCACGCGTTTTTCAGCCGTGGGCGACGAAGCCTTTGCGCCGTTCAGCCGCACGCGCCAGAGCGCCGTGTTTGTGCATGAAGAGTGGACTACCGGCTGGGGCCGCCTGAGCTTTGGCGCTCGCCGTGAATCGGTCAAGGTGCAGTCGTTTGGCAACCCGGACGTCGCGCGCTTTGTGCCGGGCGACCGCAGCTTCAACCCCACCAGCCATGCGTTGGGCGCGCTGTGGAATGTGGCGCCGGGCTGGCAACTCACCACGGGTCTGGCCAGTACCCAGCGCGCGCCCAAAGACTACGAGCTGTTTGCCGATGGCCCGCACGTGGCCACGGCCGCGTACGAGGTGGGCAACGCCGCGCTGCAGGTGGAGCGATCCACCAACGCCGATGTGGGCCTGCAGTGGAAGGGCGGCGCCAACAGCTTCAAACTCAATGCCTTTGCCAGCCGCTTTGCCAACTACATCGCTCTGGAGTCCACCGGCAACGTGACAGATGACCTGCCCGAATTCGCCTACCGTCAGGTGCGCGCCCGCTTCACCGGGCTGGAGGCCAGCGGCACCTTGCGGCTGCTGGGCGGGCCGCAAACACTGGACCTGGAGCTGCGCGGCGATACCGTGCGTGCCACCAACCTGAACACCGGCCAGCCGCTGGCGCGCATCGCGCCGCTGCGTGCGGGTGCCACGCTGGTGTGGGCACAAGGGGCCTGGGGCGCACAGCTGGGCTTTGACCATGCCGCGCGGCAGGACCGTGTGCCGGTGGGCGAGCGTGTGACGGATGCCTACACCCTGTGGAAGGCGGCGCTGACGTATCGCGTGAAGGCCGGTGCGTCCAACCTGCTGTGGTACGCGCGGCTGGACAACGCGGGCAACAGGCTGGCCTACAGCGCCACGTCCATCCTGACGCAGACGGCGCCGGGCAAGTCACCTCTGCCCGGGCGCAGCATCAAGCTCGGGCTGCAGGCAACGTTCTAGAAACTGCGCAACGGCTCACGCCCCCCGAAAACACGACAGCCCCCAGGGCGTGAGCTTGACGGGCAGGTGGTAATGCGCAGACAGGTCGGCCAGGCCAAAGCGGAACACCTGCACGTCCATGAACGCCGGCTGGGGCAGGGCGGTGCCGCGCTGGCGGTAATAGTCGCCCACATGCAGGCGCAGCTCGTAGGTGCCCACGTCAAACAGCGTCTCGCGGCTGTCCAACCCCTCCACCACGCCGTTGCCGCCTACGGCGCCGGTCACCACATGCCGTTCGGTGCCGCCGGTCAGGCAAAACACCTCGACCTTCATGCCACGGGCCACCAGCCCGTTGGCAACGTCCACAACGTGGATGGATACAGCTTGCATGAGTCCTCCTGCGCGGAACTGTCCGCGCGGGCATTGTGCCAGCCGGGGCCTTTTTGAAGCGTTGCAGCATGTACCCGGCACAATCCCTGCCGTGAACCACCCCGTCGCCTCCGCCCTCATCCCTGTCGTGCTGCTGATCGCGGTAGGCTTTCTGGCCGGCAAGCGGCAGTGGATTGGTGCGGCGTCGGTCAAGGATTTGTCCAGCCTGGTGTTCATGGTGCTGGCGCCGGCGCTGCTGTTTCGCACCATGGCGTCGCAGCAGAACCTGCAGGTGGACTTCAAGGCGCTGGCGATCTACTTTGGCGTGGCGCTGGTGGTGTACTTCGGTGTCATTGCCGCCCTGGGCTTCAGCCGCCGCTCGGCCGTGCTGGCGCTGGCGGCCACCTTCAGCAACACGGTGATGATCGGCGTGCCGCTGGTGGGGCTGGCGTATGGCGACGCGGGCCTGTTCATCCTGTTCACGTTGATTTCATTGCACGCGCTGGTGCTGCTGACGGTGGCCACCGTCGTGCTGGAGTTTGCCGTGGCGCGCGAGCATGCCGTGCAGGGCCAGCCGGCCACGCGCGCGGCCATGGCGTCCACCGTGCTGCTGGCCGTGCGCAACGCCGTCATTCACCCCGTGCCGCTGCCCATCATCGCGGGGCTGCTGTTTGCCCAGACGGGCCTGCAGATCCCCGACGTGATCGACCGCCCGCTGCAGCTGCTGGGCAATTCATTCGGACCGCTGGCGCTGGTGATGGTGGGCGCGACCATGGCGTCCAACCCGGCCGGCACACAGCTGCGCGGCGCCTTCATGGTCGCGCTGGCCAAGAACATCGCCCACCCGGCATTGATGGCCGCCGCGGGTTGGGCCCTGGGCCTGCGTGGTGTGCCGCTGGCGGTGATGGTGATTGCCGCGTCGCTGCCTATCGGTGCGAACGTGTTTTTGTTCTCACAGCGCTACCAGGTGGCGCAACAGGTGGTGACGGCCAGCGTGGCCGTGTCCACGGGCCTGGGGCTTGTCTCGGTGTCGGTGGTGATGCTGCTGCTGGGCGCTGGTTAGACCTCACGCCGCACGCGAGCGGCTCAGGGCGCCAGACGCTCCCGTAACCAGCCGCCGTCGGCCTGCAGCGTGTAGCGCAGCCGGTCGTGCAGGCGGCTCCTGCGGCCCTGCCAGAACTGCCAGGTGTCAGGCACCAGCCGGTAGCCGCCCCAGTGTGGCGGGCGCGGCGGGTTAAGCAGGTACTGTGCGCCGTATTTGGCGGCGTTGGTGACCAGCACCGTGCGGCTGGGGATCACCTGGCTTTGCGGGCTGGCCCAGGCGCCAATGCGCGAATCCAGCGGGCGGCTGTGAAAGTAGGCGTCGCTTTCTTCGTCACTGACTTTTTCTACCCGGCCTTCAATGCGCACCGTGCGCTCCAGCTCCACCCAGTGAAACTGCAACGCGGCAAACGGGTTGCCCGCCAGCTCCTGGCCCTTGCGGCTGTCGTAATTGGTGTACCAGACAATGCCGCGCTCGTCGTAGCCCTTGACCAGCACCACGCGGGTGCTGGGGCGCAGGTTGCTGCCCACGGTGGCCAGCGTCATGGCGTTGGGCTCGGGCACCTTGCCCGAGATGGCTTCCTGCAGCCATTGGCCGAACTGCTTCAGCGGGTCGGCGTGGGAGGCGTCTTCACTGAGTTCGGCGCGCTCGTAGCTCTTGCGCAGGTCGGCGATGGATTGGGGTGTGTCTGACATACTCATTGAGTATAGGCATGCCCCAAAGACACCATGACTGATGTGCATCAACCCGTTGTGCTGGTGCTGGCCGCCGGCCGCGGCGAGCGCTTTGCCGCGTCGGGCGGCACCACCCACAAGCTGCAGGCCCTGCTGGCGGGCAAACCCGTGCTGCAGCATGTGCTGGACGCCGTGGCGCAAAGCGGCCTGGCGCACCACGTGGTGCACGCCGACCCGTCGCGTCCCGGCATGGGCGACAGCATCGCGGCCGGTGTTCGCGCCACGGCCGATGCGGCTGGCTGGCTGGTGCTGCCGGGTGATCTGCCGCTGGTGCAGCCCGCGACGCTGCGCGCTGTGGCGCAGGCGCTGGGACGGCATGCGGTGGTGGTGCCGGTGCATCAGGGCGAGCGCGGTCACCCCGTGGGGTTTGCGGCGGAATGTGGGGCGCAGCTGATGGCGCTGGGCGGCGAGCAGGGCGCGGCGCCGGTGGTAAAGGCGTGGGGCGCCACGCTGTTGGCAGTAGACGATGCGGGCGTTGTGACCGACGTGGACACTGTCGGCGACCTGCAAAAGGCAGAGCGCACGCTGCGTGCAATCAAGCGCTAGCGCGCTGCCGCCATTCAGCGCTGCGCTATCCGCAACAGCCGCTCCAGGGCCTTGTCGCGGATGTTGTGCCGCTTCAGCTCATCCAGCGTGGCCTGCGCGTATTCCAGCGTGGTGCCGTAGCGGCCACAGGCGTCGGCAAAGATCTGCCTGTACTGCGCCTCGGTCAGCTCGCCGGTGTGGTTGGGGCTTTTGCGTGACAAGGTAAATGCCAGTGCTTTCACCGGGCCATGGGGCGTGTGGCAAGTCAGCCAGCGCGGGTCGTACACGGCGGTGACCATTTCGCGCGCCCAGACCTTGTCCATGATGGCGGGCACATCGGCCTGCGGGATGCGAAACACCATGCCCTGGCAGGTGCCGCCCGAGAGCATGCCAAACACCAGGCCCGGGCATTCGGGTGTGCCGCGGTTGATGCGGCTCCACATCTTCAGCGCCCGGTGCCAGCCGTGCACGCGCGCCGGGCGTCGCTCGGCATAGTCAAAGTCTGGCTTCCAGATCAGCGACGCATAGCCAAACAGCCACAGGTCGGAATGCCCGCCCCATTCGCGCATCGTCTGGGCGAGCAGGGGCGCCGGGTCACGCAGGGGTTTGACGGTAAGTGTCATCAGCCGCCACTTTAGCGCCGTGCCCAAATCCTTTCACCGCGCCATGTTGGTAACCCGTCTGTAACCGCAGACGTCCACGCCAGGGGTATGAAGGGGTACCATGGCGAACGTAATTTAGTTACCAATCCCACATGAAACTCCACCCGGTGATCGACGCGGTCACGGACCGCATCCGTGAACGCAGCAGGCCAACGCGCAGCACCTACCTGCGCCAGATTGACCAGGCCGCCGGCCGCGGCCGTGGCGCTGAGCGCATGGGCTGCGCCAACGTGGCGCATGCGTTTGCCGGCATACCGGCCGACGACCGGTTCAAGGTGGTGACGCAGCGCGCGCCCAACATCGCCATCATCAACGCCTACAACGACATGCTGTCAGCCCATGTGCCGCTGGCGCGCTTTCCGGACCTGGTCAAGGACGAAGCCCGCCAACACGGTGCCACGGCGCAGGTGGCCGGCGGCGTGCCCGCCATGTGCGACGGCGTGACCCAGGGCACGCCGGGCATGGAGCTCAGCCTGTTCAGCCGCGACGTGATCGCCATGGCCACGGCGGTGTCGCTCAGCCATGACATGTTTGACGGCGCGCTGATGCTGGGCGTGTGCGACAAGATCGTGCCGGGCCTGTTGATCGGCGCACTGCACTTTGGCCACCTGCCCACGGTGTTTGTGCCGGCTGGCCCCATGCCCAGCGGCCTGTCCAACAGCGACAAGGCCAAGGTGCGCGAGCAGGCGGCGCAGGGCCTGGTGGGCCGCGACGCGCTGATGGCCGCCGAGCAGGCGGCCTATCACGCGCCGGGCACCTGCACCTTTTACGGCACGGCCAACAGCAACCAGATGCTGCTGGAGGCCATGGGTCTGCACGTGCCGGGCACGGCCTTCGTCAACCCCGGTGGCGCGTTGCGCGATGAGCTGACACGCGAGGCTGCACGTACCGTTCTGGCCAAGGGTTGCCCTGCGATAGGAAGACTGGTGGACGAACGCGCCATCGTCAACGCCATGGTGGCGCTGCTGGCCACCGGTGGCTCCACCAACCATTTGATCCACTGGGTGGCCGTGGCGCGCAGCGCCGGCATCCTGATCGACTGGGACGACTTTGCCCAGCTGTCGGCGGCCGTGCCGCTGCTGGCGCGTGTGTACCCCAATGGCTCGGCCGACGTGAACCAGTTCCAGGCCGCAGGCGGCACCGGCTACGTGCTGCGCGAACTGCTGGACGCCGACCTGTTGCATCCTGACGTGCTGACCGTCAGCGCGGGCGGGCTGCGCGACTACACACGCGAGCCCGCCATGGACGGCGCCGCGCTGGTGTGGCGTAACAGCGGCGTATCGCGCGACGAATCCATCGTGCGCCCCGCGTCGGCGCCGTTCAGCGCGACGGGCGGGCTGAAGCTGCTGGAAGGCAACCTGGGCCGCAGTGTCATCAAGGTCTCGGCCGTGCCGGACGACCGCCATGTGATTGAAGCGCCGGCGCGGGTATTTGATTCGCAGGACGCGCTGCATGTGGCCTTCCAGGCGGGCGAGCTTGACCGCGACGTGGTGTGCGTGGTGCGCTGGCAGGGCCCGCAGGCCAACGGCATGCCCGAGCTGCACAAGCTCACGCCGCCGCTGGCCGTGTTGCAGGGCCGCGGCTTCAAGGTGGCGCTGGTCACTGACGGGCGCATGAGCGGTGCGTCGGGCAAGGTGCCGGCGGCCATTCATGTGTCGCCCGAGGCCGCTGCGGGCGGGCCGCTGGCCTGTGTACACGACGGTGACATCATCCGCCTGGACGCCGTGGCCGGCACGCTGCAGGCCCTGGTGCCCGAGGATGAATGGGCGCAGCGCAAGACGGCCGCCATGCCTGACGCACTGCGCGCGGCCAACCACACCGGCATGGGCCGTGAGCTGTTTGCGGGCTTTCGCCGCAATGCATCTGTAGCTGAACAAGGAGCCTGCGCATGGCTGTGAACCTGACCGCCCTGCAGGTCATGCAGGACGCCCCCGTCATCCCTGTGATCGTGCTGGGCGATATCACCCACGCCGTGCCGCTGGCCCGCGCCTTGGTGGCCGGTGGCATCCGCATGCTGGAGGTCACGCTGCGCACCCCGGTGGCGCTGGCCTGCATTGAGGCCATCGCGCGCGACGTGCCCGACGCCGTGGTGGGCGCCGGTACGGTGCGCAGCGCTGCAGATGCGCAGGCTGCCGCCTTGGCTGGTGCCTGTTTTGCCGTGAGCCCAGGCTACACGCACGCAGTGGGCCGCGCCTGCCATGAGCTGGGCCTGGCGCTGCTGCCGGGCGTGGCGACCGGCAGCGAGATCATGGCCGCACAGGAAGACGGCTACACCGAGCTCAAGTTCTTTCCCGCCCTGCAAGCGGGGGGGCTTGCCATGCTCAAAGCTTGGCAGGGGCCGTTTGGCGACGTGCGGTTTTGCCCGACGGGCGGCATCAGCCCGTCCAACGCGGCGGATTTTCTGGCATTGGGCAACGTGGCCTGCGTGGGAGGGTCCTGGCTGACGCCGGCCGACGCTGTGGCACAAGGTGATTGGGAGCGCATCACGCAGCTGGCGCGCGAAGCCCGTGGCCTGAAGTAGGCCGGGCCGCTGCCGCTCCTGCTCAGCGCAGGCCCTGGCCTTCGGCGTACTGCGGGCGCTGGATCAGCTCAATCTTGTAGCCGTCGGGGTCGGTCACAAAGGCAATGACGGTGGTGCCGCCCTTGACCGCGCCGGGTTCGCGCGTCACATTGCCGCCCGATGCCTTGATCTTGTCGCAGGCCGCATAGACGTCGGGCACGCCCAGGGCGATATGGCCGTAGGCTGTGCCGAGCTCGTACTTGTCCACGCCCCAGTTGTAGGTGAGTTCGATCTCGGCATGCTCGGGGTTGCCGCCGTAGCCCACAAAGGCCAGCGAGTATTTGTACTCGGGGTTCTCGGAGCGGCGCTGCAGCGTCATGCCCAGCACGTTGGTATAGAAGTCGATGGAGCGTTGCAGGTCGCCAACGCGCAGCATGGTGTGTAGGAGTCGCATGGCCGCATTATCGGCCGCGCTGCTTCAGCCTGCAGGCTTCATTTCAAACACCAGGCACGTCGTGGTGGCATGGGCATACAGCGTGCCGTCGGGTCCGTACAGGCGGGCCTCGGCCGTGGCCAGCTGGCGCCCGCAATGGATGACCTTGCCCTCGGCGCGCACGCGCGGCGCCTTGTTCATGTTGATGGCCTTGACCAGGTTCACGCCCAGCTCGGCCGTGGTGTAGCCGCGCCCCGCAGGCATCATGGTGTGCACCGCGCAGCCCAGGGCGGAATCGAGCAGCGTGGCGTACCAGCCGCCGTGGATGGTGCCCATGGGGTTCAGGTGTGCCGGGCCGGGGGTGCCCTGGAAGATGGCCACCCCTTCGCCGACTTGCACCAGCGTGAAGTCCAGCGTCTTGGCAATGGGCGGGTAGGGCAACTCGCCGCGCAGCATGGCCTGCATCATCTCCATGCCGGTCTTGCCGGCCACCTGGTCGGGGCGGGACACACCGGCACCGGCGCCGCCATTCATGCGGGCCAGCACTTCGCGTTCTTCGGCCAGCCAGGTTTCCAGATTGTTGTTGTGGGACATGGGTTTTCCGTAGGTTTAAAATTAGCTTGCATATGCAATAGTTGCAGCTACAATAATCGACATGGACACCCCTGTCAAGCCTCAAGGCTGTACCAACCTCAAGCTGCGCCAGCTCATGCGCCGCGTGGCACAGCACTATGACGCCGAGGTCGGCAAGACCGGCCTGAAAACCACGCAGTACTCGCTGCTGTCGTGCCTGGTCAAGCTGGGGCCGCTCAAGCCGGGCGAGCTGGCCCAGGTGCTGAAGCTGGACGCATCCACCCTCACTCGCAACCTCAAGCCGCTGGTGGCGGCGGGCTGGCTCACGCTGGGGCCGGGCGCCGACGGCCGCAGCCGCATCGTGACCATCACCGACGCCGGCCGCGACAAGCGTCAGGAGGCCCAGCGCCGCTGGCGCGTGGCGCAAGAGGCCATCAACACCACCCTGGGCGTGGCCAACGTGCTGGCGCTGCATGCCCTGATCGATGACTGCATGGCACGGCTGGCGCCGGTGGCCGATGGAGAACCCCATGACGAATGACGCACAACTCAAGACGGCACGTACAGCCCTGTGGCTGGTATTGCTGGCCGCAGCCGGCACCTTTGCCCTGACCATGGGCACGCGCCAGACCATGGGGCTGTTTCTGAGCCCGCTGAACACCTCCACCGGCCTGGGCCTGGCCAGCATCAGCTTGGCGTTTGCCTTCGGCCAGCTCTGGTGGGGGCTGACGCAGCCGTTTGCCGGGGCCATGGCCGACAAGGTGGGCGCCGGGCGGGTGCTGTTTGTGGGCGCGCTGCTGGTGGCCCTGGGCACCTTCATCACGCCCTACATGACCACCACCTGGGGCCTGATCCTGGCCATTGGCGTGCTGTCGGCCGGCGGCGCGGGCATGGCCGGCCCGGCGGTGCTGATGGCCGCCACCACGCGGCTGATCCCGCCTGAGCGGCGCGGGCTGGCCACGGGCATCGTCAACGCGGGTGGTTCGTTCGGGCAGTTCGTCATGGCGCCGATTGCCGCCGCACTGATGGTGGGCATCGGCTGGGCCAACGCCATGCAGGTCATGGGCCTGCTGGTGCTGCTGTGCCTGCCGGCGGCGTTTTTGCTCAAGGGCAATTCGCTGCAGGCAGCGCCCGCCGGCCAGAAGGTGGTGGGCACGCGCGAAGCCATTGGCACGGCCCTGCGCAACCGCAGCTATGTGTTGTTGGGCCTGGGCTTTTTTGTCTGCGGCTTTCACGTGGCCTTCCTGGCCACGCACCTGCCGGGCGTGATTGCGGCGTGCGGGCTGCCTACGCAATGGGCAGGCTGGTCGCTGGCGATGATCGGCCTGTTCAACATCATTGGCAGCGTGGCCATGGGCTGGGCCGTGGGCCGCTGGCGCATGAAGTCGCTGCTGTCACTCGTGTATGCCACTCGGGCCATCGCCGTCATCGTCTTTTTGCTGGCGCCCAAGACGGGGCCGGTGATGCTGGTGTTTGCAGCCGTCATGGGCCTCACGTTCCTGTCCACCGTGCCGCCCACGGCCGGGCTGGTGGCCAAGTTCTTTGGCCCGGCCAACATGGCCACGCTGTTTGGCATCGTCATGCTCACGCACCAGATCGGTGGCTTTCTGGGCGCCTGGCTGGGTGGCAAAGTGTTTGAAGCCACCGGCGCGTACGACTGGGTCTGGTACATCGACATCGTGCTGGCCGTGGGCGCAGCGCTGATTCACCTGCCGATCCGCGAGGCGCACCTGCCTGCGCGTCCCCCCGCACGCCCGGCATCGGCATGACCGCCGCTGCCATGGACCCGCGCACGCGGGCGCTGCTGAACGGCCCCATTGCCCCCACACTGCTGCGCCTGGGCGCGCCCAACGTGCTGCTCATGCTGGCGCAGGCTGCAGCGGGCCTGATAGAGACCTGGTTTGTCGGCAAGCTGGGCACCGACGCGCTGGCCGGCATGGCGCTGGTATTTCCCGCTGTGATGCTTATGCAGATGATGTCGGCCGGCGCCATGGGGGGTGGCATTGCGTCGGCCATTGCGCGCGCCCTGGGCTCCGGGCGCCGCGCCGATGCCGACGCGCTGGTGTTTCATGCGCTGGTGATCGCTGTGCTTTTCGGCATCGTGTTCACGGTGGTGCTGTTGGTGTTTGGCCGCCCTCTGTACGCGCGCATGGGCGGCACAGGTGCGTCACTGGAGGCTGCGCTGGTGTACTCGGGTTGGGTGTTTGCCGGGGCCGTGATCATCTGGGTCTTCAATGCGCTGTCGGCGGTGATCCGTGGCACGGGCAACATGGCTGTGCCCGCTGGTGTGGCCACCGTCGGGCTGGTGGTGCTGATCCCGCTGTCGCCGCTGCTGATCTTTGGCTGGGGGCCGGTGCCGGCCCTGGGTATTGCGGGCGGTGCCGTGGCGCTGGTGGTGTACTACGCACTGGGCACGCTGGCGCTGGTGGCGTACCTGCGATCGCCGCGCAGCCTCATGCGCCTGTCGCTGGCGCACATCCGGCTGCGCTGGCCGCTGTTCAACGACATCCTGCGCGTGGGGCTGGTGGCGGCGGTGTCCACCATTGCCACCAACCTGTGCATCGGCATTGCCACCGCGTTCGCGGGCGCGTTCGGGCCGGCGGCCATTGCGGGCTACGGCACGGCGTCGCGGCTTGAATATTTGCTGGTGCCGCTGGTGTTCGGCATTGGCGGGCCGCTTTTGGCCATGGTGGGCACCTGCATTGGCGCGGGCCAGCGTGAACGCGCGCTGCGCGCCACCTGGGTGGGCGCGGGCATGGCGTTTGTGCTGACCGAGGCGATTGGCCTGGCGGCGGCTTTGTTCCCGCGCGCCTGGCTGTCGCTGTTTGACAGCGACCCGGCCATGATCGAGGCGGGCGCGCGCTACTTGCAGGTGGTGGGGCCGTTCTATGGTTTCTTTGGTCTGGGGCTGGTGCTGTACTTTGCGTCGCAGGGGGCGGGCAAGCTGCTGTGGCCGGTGGTGGGCAATGCGGCGCGGCTGGCGGTGGCGGCCGCCGGGGGCTGGCTGGCGCTGCAATGGGGCGGCAGCCTCACGATTGTGTTCGCGGCGCAGGCTGCTGCCATGGTGGTGTATGGCGGCGTGAATGCCTGGTCGGTGGCGGGGGGCGCCTGGTTCGGACGGCCGGGCTGGCCGCGGTCCCCGGCGGTCCTGGCCGCGCGGCGGTGACACACTGTCACCCAAGCGGCACACCGGTTGTGCGGGCGCTTTCATACTTGGGGGTTTTCAAGGAGCGACCCCATGGACTTGCGTGACAAAGTAGCCATCGTGACCGGCGGCGCCAGCGGCATTGGCCGCGGGCTGGCCTTGCGGCTGGCACAAGACGGTGCACGCGGCATTGTGGTGGCCGATGTGAACCTGGAACGCGCCCAGGGCGTGGCGGCCGAATGCGGTGGCCTGGCCGTGGCCTGCGACGTCAGCAAGGAGTCCGACATCCAGGCGCTGGTGGCTGCCACGCGCAAAAAATTCGGCCAGGTGGACGCCTATTTTTCCAACGCGGGCATCCTGGGCACCATGGGTGGCTTTGAGCTGGAAGACGCGCTGTGGGACAAGATGTGGCAGGTCCACGGCATGGCCCATGTGTGGGCTGCACGCGCTGTGGTGCCCGAGATGGTGGCGCGCGGCGAGGGCTGCTTCATGGTCACCGCGTCTGCCGCGGGCCTGCTGAACATTGTGGAAACAGCGCCCTACGGCGTGACCAAGCATGCGGCGCTGGCATTTGCCGAGTGGCTGCGCATTGCTTACGGCCGCCGTGGTGTGCGTGTGAGCTGCCTGTGCCCGCAATCTGTGCAGACCGATATGGTCACGGGCGACGGTGGTTCTGCGGGGCACGACGGCATCCTCACGCCCGAGCAGGTGGCAGCCGAGGTGATGGCCACCATCCGTGATGAACACTTCCTGGTGCTGCCGCACCCCGAGGTGCTGACGTACTTCCGCGCCAAGGGGCAGGACTACGACCGCTGGATCGGCGGCATGCAGAAGCTGTACGCCATGCATGTGGCCAAGGGCTGACGTTCGCGCTTTCTAGTCGTTGTTGCTGACGCGCCCGCGCAGCTTCTTCACTTCGCCCCGGCTGGTCTTGGCGTCCACGCGGCGGATCTGTGAGTTGCGGGTGGGCTCGGTCGGCTTGCGCGGTTTGGGAGGCACGGCCACGCTGTCCACCATGGCCTGCAGGCGCTCCAGGGCCTCGGCGCGGTTTTGTTCCTGGCTGCGGCTGGTCTGCGCCTTGATCACCACCACGCCCTGGTCGGTGATGCGCTGGCCGCCCAGCATCAGCAGCCGGGCCTTGATGTCGTCGGGCAGGGAAGACGCCTCGATGTCAAAGCGCAAGTGCACCGCGCTGGACACCTTGTTGACGTTCTGCCCGCCCGCACCCTGGGCCCGGATGGCGGTGAAGACGACTTCGTCTTCGTTGATGGCCCAGCGGCTCATGACCGTCAGACCGGCACGGTGTAGTTCAGCGTCATGCGCCCGCCGTCCACCACCAGGATTTCGCCAGTCACGTAGCTGGCCGCGTCGCTGGCCAGGTAGGCCACGGCGTCGGCGATTTCGTGCGGCTCACCCAGGCGCTTCATGGGCGTGCGGCCCAGGATGCGGGCCTTGGCGTCGTCACTCGTCAGCACGGCCTTGGCGGCCAGCTCGGTGGCAATGGTGCCGGGCGCCACGGCGTTCACGCGGATGCCGCGGTCGGCCAGCGCCAGCGCCATCACACGCGTGAGCTGGTTGATGCCGCCCTTGCTGACGTTGTAGCTGGCAATGGTGGGGATGGTCAGCGTGCCGTTGACCGAGCTCATGTTGACGATGCTTCCCTTGCCGACCTTCGCCATCTCGCGTGCCACGGCCTGGCCCACCAGGAACGAACCCTTGAGGTTCACACGCAGCACGGCGTCAAAGTCGGCCTCGCTCACTTCCAGGAAGTCGCTCGCCTTGAAGATGCCGGCGTTGTTCACCAGGATGTCGATGCGGCCGTGGCGCTTGAGCGTAGCGGCCACCAGGGCATCGACCTGGGCCTTGTCGCCCACGTCGCAGTGCACATACAGCGCGCCAAGTTCGCCGGCCAGTTTTGCGCCTGGCGCATCGGCCATATCGGCAATGACGACGTGGGCGCCGTCCTGCGCGAAGCGGCGCACGCAGGCTTCACCAATGCCTTGTGATCCGCCTGTGACGATGGCCACACGGCCTTGCAACCCGAATGAAATCTGCTGTGTCATGCACGGATGATACCGGCGTACCCTGCAGCAAACGCCGCTGCGGATTCACCGACCTGCGCCGCCGTCATGCCCGGTTTGTACAGGGCCGAGCCGATGCCAAAACCGTCCGCACCGGCCGCGCGATAGGCCGCCATGTTGGCCAGCGAGATGCCGCCCACCGGGAACACGCGCGTGCCGGCGGGCAGCACCGCGCGCAGCGCCTTGACCACGGCGGGCGTGACCATTTCGCCGGGGAACAGCTTGAGCCCGGTGGCGCGCGCGTCCAGCGCGGCAAACGCCTCTGTCGCGGTCATCACCCCAGGCAGGCAGACCAGGCCGAGGCGCGCGGCTTCGCGCACCACCTCGGCGTTGAAGTTGGGCGACACGATCAGCTGCCCGCCGGCTGCATGCACCTCACGCACCTGGTCGGCATGCAGCACCGTACCCGCGCCCACCAGCGCCTGTGGGTGCTGTGTGGCCAGGGTGGCGATGCTTTGCAAGGGCTGCGGTGAATTCAGCGGCACCTCGATCAGTTGCCAGCGGGCGTTGGTCAGCGCGGCGCCCACACCCGGGGCCTCGGCGGGTGTCAGCCCCCGCAGGATGGCCACCAGCGGCAGTGTCTGCAGGGCGCGGGCAAACTTGTCTTGTGGTGTCATGGCGTTCCTTCCAGGGTGCGTGCAATCGCCCACAGGCCTTGCCAGGTCGCCTGGGCGCCCAGGTGCTGCGTGGCGATGCCGCAGTGGGCCAGGGCGCGGTCGTAGCGTTGCGTCAGCGCCGGCGCGCCCATCACCACCACAGAGCTGGTCTGCGGGGCTTGCGCGCGCAGTTCTTCGCCGATCACCAGCCCTGACAGGTAGCTGGGCAGGGCCGCGGCAGGCATCTGGTCAAACAGCGACAGCGTGCGTGCGCTGAAGGCCGAGCCCATCAGGCTGGCGGCTTGCAGCGCGTGGTCGACGCCGCGGTCAAACGCGGCCATGTCAAGCTCGCCATCTTGCTCAGGCAGGGTGCGCGCCAGGATGGAGTGTTGGCGCAGCAGCGCGTAAAACTCGCCCGTCATCCAGGTGGCAAAGTGTTCAATGCGCCCGCCGCGCACCCAGACCCATTTGCTGTGCGTGCCGGGCAGCACGACGGTGGCGTCGCTCAGGCCCAGCAGTTGCAACGCTCCGAATACTTGTACTTCCTCGCCGCGCATCACATCGGGCACGCCATCGCGTTCGCAGCTCATGCCGGGCACGATGGCCACGCGGCCCGGCTCCACCCAGGCCAGCTGGCGTGCGATGTCGTCAAAGCCGGCGGGGCAGGGGCAGTAGGGCGCCTCCATCCAGCCCTGGCGACTGCCGACCATGCCGGACATCAGTGCCAGCGTGTCGTCCTTTTGCCAGCCTTTGCAGATGGCGTTGAATGCTTCGGGGAAGCCGCCTGGGGGGACTGTGAGGATTCCCTGGGGCGAGGATCTTTCTTCCTTCACTTGTCCATTGGCGTCCAGCAATGCTGCGCGCAGTGATGTTGTGCCCCAGTCGATGGCGATGATTTTTTTCATTCTGTGGTGTTGTGTTGCGCGCGCGGCTTCGCGTCAGGCGGTGCCCGGCGGGGGCTCACACTGTGGCGGTCTGCGCGTTGCGCAGACTCCGCTGCGGTGCTCG
>CALRYY010000053.1:0-26958 GCA_943372515.1 Ramlibacter sp. 2FC
TCGCCCCCGCCGGGCACCGCCTGCCGCGAAGCCGGGTGTGGGCGCGCCACTTGTGGGTACACCAACATCGCTTCAGCAAAGGCGTGCGCTGACACCCGGCAATGCGCCTCTAAAGCGCTGAGCAGCGCAGGGCATGCAGCCGCGCGCGCAGCGCGCTTCGTTTCTGACTCACCGCGGCTGTTAGAGCGCAGCGCGCAGCGCGTAGCGAGTTCTGCGGTGGGCTGCATGACCGAGCAGCGCAAGGCAGTCGCCGTAGGCGACCGCTTTAGTGAAGCGTTGACGGGTGTCCGCGCGCGCCTTTGCCGCGCGGTAGAGGAGTAAACAAGTGCTGACGGTTAAAAACATCAACCAGTACTACGGCGGCTCCCACATCCTGCGCGACGTGAGCTTGCAGGCAAACTTGGGCAAAGTAACCGTACTGCTGGGCAGAAACGGCGTAGGCAAGACAACGTTGCTCAAAAGCCTGATGGGCCTGGTCCCCATCAAGACCGGCAGCATTGAATTCGACGGCAAGCCAATCCAGAACGCCACACCCTACGAGCGCGCCCGCGCCGGCATCGGGTTTGTACCGCAAGGCCGCGAAATCTTTGCGCGCCTGACGGTGGAAGAAAACCTGCGCATGGGCCTGGCGTACAAAAGCGCGTCCACACCCATCCCGGCCGAACTGTACGAACTGTTCCCCGTGCTCAAGCAGATGCTCAACCGCCGCGGCGGTGACCTGTCGGGCGGCCAGCAGCAGCAACTGGCCATTGCGCGCGCACTGGCGGCCAAGCCCAAGCTGCTGATCCTGGACGAGCCCACCGAGGGCATCCAGCCGAGCATCATCAAGGACATCGGCCGCGTGATCCGCATGCTGGCCGACCGGGGCGACATGGCCATCCTGCTCGTCGAGCAGTATTACGACTTTGCCCAGGAGCTGGCCGATGACTACCTGGTCATGGAGCGTGGCGAATTCATTGCGCGCGGCCCCGGCAGCGAAATGGAAGCCAAGGGTATTCGACAGCTCGTTGCCATCTGAACTTTACCGTTGGCACAATCAGGGCTTCATGAATACAGTCAGAGGAGATGCCATGAAAAACGTGTTTGCCATCTGCACGGGCCTGATGCTGTTGCCCGGGGCGGTCTTTGCCGCCGAAACCTGCGACGAAATGAAGGCACGCATAGAAGCCAAGCTCAAGGGCAAGAACGTCAAGGCCTATTCGCTGGAGATCGTGGGCAAGGACGCCAAGGCCGAAGGCAAGGTGGTGGCCACCTGCGGCAGCGGCAGCAAACAGATCGTCTACATGCGCAAGTAGGCATCAGCCTACCCCCATGCGCGAATCTGTCGCGCAAGCCCGAGGCACCCGGATGTTTATCTTTGAAAGCATCAACTTTCAAAGGAGATTCCAAATGCCCATCATCCTCTGGCTCCTCGGCGTGCCCCTCAGTGTCGTGCTGCTGCTGATGCTGTTCGGCGTGTTTTAACAGCCCAGCACATCGGCCAGCTGGCTGATGCTGCTGCAATGCAGGTCATTGCCCTGGCGCGGTGCCACATCCTTGATGTGGCCCGCGCCAAATTCCATGGGCCGCTCAATATAGGCCGTGCGCAGGCCGCAGGCGCGCGCCCCCACCAGGTCGTCGTGGTGCGCGGCCACCAGCATCACCTGGGCCGGTGCAAGGTCAAACACACGGGCCACACCGAGATAGGTTTCGGGCGCGGGCTTGTACGCGCGAAACACTTCGGCGCTCAGCACGCAGTCCCAGGGCAGGCCGGCACGCTTGGCCATGTTGGTCAGCAAGCCGATGTTGCCGTTGGACAGTGAGCAGATGGTGTACTTGCGCTTGAGTCGAGTCAGGCCTTGCACGCTGTCGGGCCAGGCGTCCAGCCGGTGCCACACCCGGTTCAGGTCCCGCCGCTCATCTTCACCCAGGTGACTCAGGCCGAAGTCCGGCAGGATCTGGTCCAGGATCATGCGGTGCAGGTCGTCGATCAGCGTCCAGCCGAGTTCGCCAGACATCACCCGGGCCATGGCAGGCTTGTACCCGGACCGCCAAGCCCTTGCAAAGGCGTCACCATCCACACCGGGGTAACGCGCCTGCACTTCACGCTGGATGCTGCCGTGCCAGTCCACCACCGTGCCAAAGATGTCAAACGCCAGCACCTGCACCGTGCCGGCGATGTCGTCGGGCGAAGTCATTCGACCTTCACGTTGGCCGCCTTGACCACGCGGCCCCATTTGGGGACCTCGACCTCGATGAACGACTTGAATTGCTCGGGCGACGAGCCCGCGACGATGAAGCCCTGGCTGCCGAAAAATTCCTTGATGTCGGCGCTGTCCAGCGCCTTGACCACCTCGGTGTTCAGGCGCGTCATGATGTCGCGCGGCGTGGCCGCCGGGGCAAACAGGCCCTGCCACGAGCTGGCTTCAAACCCGTTGAGCGCGGCAATGCCCGATTCAGCGATGGTGGGTACCTCAGGCAACAGGGGGTGACGCCGCGCCGAAGTGACGGCAATCGCGCGCACCTTGCCCGCCTTGATCTGGGGCAACAGCACCAGGAAGTCGCCAAACATCGAGGCCAGCGAGCCGCCCAGCAGGTCGTTCATGGCCGGTGCGCTGCCGCGGTAGGGCACGTGCGTCAGCTTGACGCCGGTGGCCAGGTCGAACATCTCACCGGTCAGGTGCATGGAGGTGCCGTTGCCGGGCGACCCGTAGGTCATGGGCTGCGCCCGGGCCGCGGCGATGTACTCGGCCACCGTCTTGATCGGGTTCGCGGCATTGACGGCCAGCACCAGCGGGGCCGACACCACCTGGCTGACAGGCGTGAAGTCCTTGAGGGGGTCATAGGGCAGCTTGGGGTACAGGCTTGCGGCAATCGCATTGCTGCCGGTCACGCCCATCAGCAGCGTGTAGCCATCGGCGGGCGACTTGGCCACGCCGTCCGCCCCGGTGGTGCCGCCGGCGCCGGGTTTGTTCTCTACCACCACGGGCTGGCCCAGCGCCAGCGCCAGCTTTTCGCCCAGGCGGCGCGCCAGCAGGTCGGTGCTGCCGCCCGGCGGGAAGGGCACGACGATCTTGATGGGTTTGCCGGGCCAGGCCTGTGCGTGGGCCAGGGGTGTGGCGGCGGCCAGCAGGCCGGCGGTGAGCAGACCGAATTCGCGCCGGGTGGGTAGGTGCTTGTGCTTCATGGGGTTCTCGATTCGCTTCGGTGTTTGAGGTTTCAAGTCTTACGCAAAATCCGCACCGCCGGCCACGGGCTTACCCCAGCCGCCGCCGCCTGCGGTTTCAATCACCAGCAGGTCACCTGCGTGCCAGTGCGCGCGCGCCTTGGCCGTGAGCACTTGTGTCGTACCGTCGGCGCGTTCAATGCGCGCTGTGCCACAGACGCCGGGCAGGCCGCCGGCCGCGCCCTGCGGTGCCGTGGTGTGGCGTTCACCACGGTACGAGATGAGGCCGCTGCCGTCCAGCAGCCGGTACGCACGCACCACGCCGCAGCCGCCCGCATGCAGGCCCGCGCCGCCCGAGCCGCGGCGCAACGCAATGCGCTGCATGCGCAGCGGCGCCTGTGACTCGATCACCTCGGCCGGCGTATTGCGCGCATTGCCCACGTCGGTGGACACACCCGAGCCGCCCGGCCCCCAGGGCGCGCCGCCCGCAGCCGAGGCGATGATTTCGGTGAACATCCAGCGCTGGCCCGCTGCGTCACCACTGAGCGACAGCACCACGGCCACGCCGGCGTTGGGTGCGGGCATCTGGGCGGGGCTGGCCTGGGCCCAGGCGCCCAGCAGCGCATTGGCCAGCAGCTTGACCAGGTTGGTGCGTGCATTCACGGCCGCCGGGAATGCAGGGTCCACCACCGTGCCGGGCTGCGTCAGCAGCTCCATGGGCGCGGTGCAGCCGTGGTTGCTGTGGGCATGTGGTGCCAGCATGCGGGCAAAGTAGGTCACAGCGGCCCACACGGCCCCACGCGATGCATTGACCGGCCCGCGCGTCTGCACCGCGCAGCCGCGCAGGTCAATCTGCAGCGCGTCACCCCGCTTGCGCAATACCACGCGCAACGGCACGGGGTCGGGGCTGATCCCGTCGCCGTCCAGTGCATCATCAAATGGCCATTCACCATCGGGCACCGCCCGCAAGGCGGCGCGTGTGGCGGCTTCAGATGCGGTGATGAGCATCCGGGCCTGTGTGTCGAAGCCGGGCTGGGCCAGCAGCGGCTGCAACGCCTGTTCACCCAGGTCCAGCGCAGACCACTGCGCGGCCAGGTCACCCGTCAGGTTGTCGGGCATGCGGCTGTTGGCGCGCAGCAGGCGCATCAGGTTCGCATCAGCACGACCCTGTTGGTACAGCTGCACGGGCGCAATGCGCAGGCCCTCTTGCTGGATGCTGGTGGCGTCGGTGGGCACCGAGCCCGGCGTGATGCCGCCCACGTCCTGGTGGTGCAGGATGCACGCCACCAGCGCACGCACCGCGCCATTTGCATGCGCCGGCCGCAGCAACACAAAGTCGGGCAGGTGGGTGCCACCGGCCCAGGGGTCGTTGCTGAGGTAGCCGTCGCCCGGCTGCATGGTGTGGGCGGGAAACACGTCCAGCAGCCCCGCCACGGCCGGCGACAGGCTGCCCAGCAGCAATGGCAGCGATCTGGCCTGCGCCAGCAGGCGGCCGTCGGGCAAAAAGACGGCGGTGGCGCAGTCCATGGCTTCGCGCACCACGGACGACACCGCCTGCGCCACCAGGCAGGCCTGCATGGCGTTGGCCAGGGATTCCAGCTGCGCAGCCAGGCCGGTTGGCGCCTCGGTCTGCGCCGGCACCGGGGCAGGCAGGGTCATACCGGCAGCCATCAGCGTGGCCACAGTGCGCTCAAATTCGCCGGCAGGCTCACCGTGCAAAGGTACTTCGTGCGAGCAGGTCACGTGGGTGCCGGGCCAGCGGGCCAGCAGCGCGGCACGCACCTGCTGTTCATGCGCGGGGTTGCGCAGGGCGTGCAGCAGGCACACCGCCACATGCGTTGGCTGCGCGGGCAGGGCGTCGGCGCCGGCCTGCAGCGCCTGCATGTCCAAAGGCATTGCCTCGCTGCCATCGGCAGCCATGCGGCCGGGCACCTCCAGCCGCCAGGCGTCGGGCAGGGCGGCCACCCAGGGCGACTGACCCACATGCAGCGCATACGGGTCGGCACGGTGTTGCCTTCCCAGGCTCAGCACATCGGCAAAGCCCTGGGTGCACACGAGTGCAATGCGATGCATGGCGCGGCCTAGAACCGGTCGGGCCGGAACGGCGCCAGGTCCACCTGCGGTGCGCGCCCCGCCACCAGGTGCGCCACTTCACGCCCCGTGGTGGCGCCGCCGCACATGCCCACGTGACCATGGCCAAACGCCAGCCACGCGTTGTCAAGCGCCGGCGCGCGGCCGATAACCGGCAGGCTGTCGGGCAGGCAGGGGCGGTGGCCCATCCAGCGCGTGGTGCGTGATGTGTCCAGGTGCGGGAACATCTCCTGCCCCTTGGCCAGCAGCACGTCGGCGCGGCGGTAGTTGGGCGGCGGCGCAAGGCCGGCAAATTCCACGCTGCCGGCCAGGCGCAGGCCCATGGCCATGGGGTTGACCATGAGGTTGTATTCAGGCGCCATGACGGTGTGGCGCAGCGCCAGGTTGCTGCTTTGCACCGTCACGTGGTAGCCACGCTGGGTTTCCAGCGGCACACGCAGGCCCAGGGCGCGCACCAGCGGTGCCGACCAGGCGCCGGCCGCCACCACCACGCCGTCACATTCAACACGCTGGCCGTCCGCCAGCACCACGGCACGCACCGCACTGCCCTGGCGGTCAAACCGCGCGGCCTCGCCCTGCACCAGCTGCGCACCATCGGTCACACACTGCGCGTGCAATGCCTTGACCAGTTGCGACGGGTCCAGCGTGGAGCCGTTGTCAGGTGCCAGGATGCCAAAGCGAAAGCGCCCCTTCAGGTCGGGCTCCAGTTGCTCCAGTGCGTCGCGGTCCACATCCTGCAAGTCCACACCCAGGCTGCGGCGCAGGTTCATGCCCCATTGCCAGCGCGACCCGGCCTGCTGCGAGCTGTACACGTACAGGCAGCCGCTTTGGCGCACCAGGTGCTGCGCATTGGCATGGGCCAATAGCGGCGCGTAACTTTCGAAAATGGGCGCGAGCAGCCCGCGCAGCGCGGTGGCAATGCGCACCACCTCGTCACGCCGCGAATGGCGCAGAAACCGCACCAGCCAGGGCAGCACCGTGGGCAGGTAGGCCGCGCGGATGGTCAGCGGCCCGTCGGGGTCGCGCAGCCAGCCGGGCACCTGCTTCCACATGCCCGGCAGGCCCACGGGCAGGCAGGCGCTGGGCGACAGCGAGCCCGCGTTGCCGAACGAGCAGGCTTCGCCCGGCGGCACGGGGGACACGAACGTGATGCGGTGGCCGTCACGCTGCAGCCACGCGGCGGTGCAGGTGCCCACAATGCCGGTGCCCAGAACGACGATGTGCATCTGGGGTCAGCGCGACAGCGGGATGCCGCAGCCCTGGTAGGCGGCGCCTTCCAGGCTGATCTGGACACTGCCCGGCAGGGTGTTTCCCGATCGGTCGCGGCACACTTGCGTGGCGACCTCCACCGAGATGGTGCGCTCGCCACGGTTGGCCGTGTACAGCGTTGAGCCTGTGTTCGGGTTGGTCACCCGGGCTGACCGGCCGAACACCTGGGCCGGCGCACCGGCCTGTACAAACGCAAGCCACGGGCCCGGTCCGATGTCGATATGCCAGCTGCCGTCCAGAGCGTGGCCGCGCCAGGTGACCCCGCGAACGCGGGCGTCTTCGATGTGTGACAGCAGCGGTACTTCGCGGCAGCCCATGACCGCGCCGGCCTTGCTCACCAGAGATGCGTTGGTGCCTTGATCCCAGAACGCAAGGGTCTTGTTCTCATAGAGCGTGCCGGTGTCGGAGGCGACGCGTGTCATGGCCATCTGGCAGCCATTCACAACGATGTCCGCAGCGTCTGCCCTGGGGTAGACGGTGACAGAGCGCCCGCCGGTACATTGCCACACGCGGGCCAGCAGTGCTGCGGGCTCGCCGACCCTGGCAGCGGGTGCGGCGGGCGGGGTGGGTTTGCTGCAGCCTGATTCTTTCGGCTCGCTGCGGGGTGGTGCAGCGCAGGCCCCCAGCAGGGCCGCCATGGCCAACGATGCGATACGCAGTGTCATGCCGCCATCGTAGTGAATTTCTGTTGCAGATGGAAAAAAGGCCGACTTTCCCTTGCGGAAAAGCCGGCTGAAGGCCAGAACCGGGGAGTCGTTCTGGCGGTCGCTCAGTCTTCAACGAATGCGACTTCCCGCCCCTTCTTGACGGCGGGCATCAGCACGATCACCAGCAGCAGCACTGCGGCGCCCAGCAGGCCGGCCGACAGCGGGCGCGTGACGAACACGCTCCAGTCGCCGCGCGACAGCAGCAGCGCGCGGCGCAGGTTCTCTTCCATCATGGGCCCCAGGATGAAGCCCAGCAGCAGCGGCGCGGGCTCGCAGCCCAGCTTGACGAAGCTGTAGCCGATGAAGCCGAAGATGGCGACCATCCAGATATCGAAAGTGTTGTTGTTGGTGGAATACACGCCGATGGCACAGAACAGCACGATGGCCGGGAACAGGAAGCGGTAGGGCACGCTCAGCAGCTTGATCCAGATGCCGATCAGCGGCAGGTTCAGGATGATCAGCATCAGGTTGCCGATCCACATGGACGCAATCAGGCCCCAGAACAGCGTGGGGTTGCTGGTCATGACCTGCGGGCCGGGCTGGATGTTGTGGATGGTCATGGCACCCACCATCAGCGCCATGACGGCGTTGGGCGGGATGCCCAGCGTCAGCAGCGGAATGAATGATGTTTGTGCGCCGGCGTTGTTGGCCGACTCGGGCGCGGCCACGCCGCGGATGTTGCCCTTGCCAAACGGCATTTCGCCGGGCTTGAGCCGGGTTTTCTTCTCGACAGTGTAGGCCGCAAACGCCGCCAGCAGCGCACCGCCGCCGGGCAGGATGCCCAGGATGGATCCCAGTGCCGTGCCGCGCAGCACGGCAGGCACCATGTTCATGAAGTCCGCCCGCGTGGGCAGCAGGCCCTGGACCTTTGCGGTGAACACTTCGCGCTTGTCCTCGGCTTGCGACAGGTTGCTGATGATCTCGCCGTAGCCAAACACACCCATGGCGATCACGACAAAGCCGATACCGTCGGTCAGCTCGGGGATTTCAAACGAAAAGCGCGCCACGCCGGAGTTCACATCGGTGCCCACCAGCCCCAGCAGCAGGCCCAGCACGATCATGGAAATCGCCTTGATCAGCGAGCCCGAAGCCAGCACCACGGCGCCGATCAGGCCCAGGATCATCAGCGAAAAGTATTCGGCCGGGCCGAACTTGAAAGCCACCTCGGTCAGCGGCGCGGCAAACGCCGCCAGGATCAGCGTGCCCACCGAGCCCGCAAAGAACGAGCCCAGGCCCGCCGCCGCCAGCGCCGGCCCGGCCCGCCCCTGGCGAGCCATCTGGTAGCCGTCGATGCAAGTCACCACCGACGAAGACTCGCCCGGCAGGTTGACCAGGATGGCGGTGGTGGAGCCGCCGTACTGGGCCCCGTAGTAAATGCCCGCGAGCATGATCAGCGCCGCCAGCGGCGGCAGTGCATAGGTGGCGGGCAGCAGCATGGCGATGGTGGCCACCGGGCCGATGCCCGGCAGCACGCCGATCAGCGTACCCAGCACGCAGCCGGCAAAGCAGTACAGCAGGTTTTGCAGCGTGAACGCCGCGCCAAAGCCAATGGAAAGGTTGGAAAGCAGGTCCATGAAAGTATCCTTAGCCGCTGATGAACGTGGGCCACACGGGGATCTGCAACTTGAGCAGCAGGATGAAGGCGATGTAGCTGCCGGCGGCCAGCACGGTCGCCAGGATCAGCACTTCGCGCAGGCGGAAGCTGTCGCCTGCCATGCTGGCCACCAGCGTCAGGCCGTAGATGCCGATGACCAGCCCCATGGCGGGCACGCCCACGCTGGGCAGCCCGCCCAGCAGCACGCCAAACAGCAGGTTGGCGCCCAGGATGTAGCGCAACGGCTTCCAGGCCCAGGCGCCTATGGGCTCGCCGTCTTCGGTTTCAACCACCAGCGCCTGGAACATGATGGCCATGCCCAGGATGGACAGCACCACGCCCAGCATCAGCGGGAAATAGCCCGGCCCCATGCGGGCGCCTTCGCCCAGCGTGTAAGTGGTGGCGCCCCAGGCGAACGCCACGCCCACGGCGCTGAACATGGCGCCGGCGGCAAAGTCTTTCTGGCTCTTGATCTTCATGTGAAACGGACAAGGTTGGATACGGTGCCCCGTTTATCGGGCCGGGGCACTGACCGGTGGCTGACCGGGGGGCTACGTGATAACGCGTAGCGGCCTTGCCCCAGAATTGCAGGTGTCATGCGAATCCTGCTGGTTGAAGACGATCAGGTCCTGCGCGACGTCATGGTGCGCAGCCTTGGCGACGCGGGCCACCGCGTGGACGTTGCCGAAACGGTGGAGCAGGCCGAGCATTTGTGGCACGTGCAGCCGTTTGACGCGGTGTTGCTGGACCTGAACCTGCCGCTGTCCGGCGCGGCGCATTCGGGCCTGGGCAGTGGCTTGCGCGCGCTGCGCAGCGCCCGCGCGCGCGGCGACCGCACGCCCGTGCTGGTTCTGACCGCGCGCAACCGCACCGAAGAGCGCATTGCCGGGCTGGACGCCGGCGCCGACGACTACCTGGGCAAGCCCTTTGACCTGGCCGAGGTAGAGGCTCGGCTGCGCGCGCTGGTGCGCCGCAGCCAGGGGACCGACGACGTGGTGCAGGTGGGCGAGTTGCTGCTGGACCGGCGCGCGCGCCGCCTGAGCCGCGGGGGCCAGCCCATGGACATCCCCGCGCGCGAATTTGAAGTGCTGTGGGAGCTGATGACGCCTGCGGGCCGCGTAGTGAGCAAGCGCACCCTGTCAGACAAATTGTCGGAGCTGGACGAGGCCCTGGGCGACAACGCACTGGAAGCCTTTATTTCGCGGCTGCGCAAGAAGCTGCAGGGCTCGGGCGCGCACATCCGCACACTGCGCGGCCTGGGCTACGTGC
Organism: Ramlibacter sp. 2FC; assembly: GCA_943372515.1. Lineage (GTDB taxonomy): Bacteria > Pseudomonadota > Gammaproteobacteria > Burkholderiales > Burkholderiaceae_C > RAM1. The sequence goes on from CALRYY010000053.1 coordinate 10,076, forward strand.
TGGAGGCCGGGGTTGACAACGCCGACTGACCCTGCGCCCAGCCGCCCTTCGCTGCTGCACCGGCTGCTGCGCGATGTGATGGTGCCGCTGGCCCTGACCTGGGCCGTGGGCACGGCCGTGATGATCGGCGTGGCCAGCCACTTTACCCAGCAGGCGTTTGACCGCTCGCTGCTGGACGATGCCTACCTGGTGGCCTCCAACGTCCACCTGGAAGGCGCGCGGCTGGCGCTGGCGCTGTCGCCGCGAGAAGTGGGCTCTGTGCTGTTTGACCAGGACGAGAAGGCTTTCCTGGCGCTGGTGGACCCGGCGGGAGTGCACATCGAAGGCACACCCGGCCTGCAGGCCAGCACCCCGGTGGGCAACGCCGTGTACCGCTTTTCCTACATCCAGCACGACGGGCGCAACCTGCGCGCAGTGACGCTGCGCCGTGAGCGGCCCGCGCCGTTCATGGTGGTGATGGCGCAGACGACGCAAAGCCGCCGTGCCATGCTGCAGCGGCTGCTGGCCTGGTCTGCTGCGCCCCAGCTGCTGTTGCTGGCCGTGCTGGCCTGGTGGCTGCGCCGCGCCATTGCGCGCGACATGCAGCCGCTGGCGGCCCTGCAGCAGGCGGTGGACCGGCGCGATGCGCGCGACCTGGCGCCGGTGGACGCCGATGCCAGCACCCGCGACGTGGAGCGGCTGGCGCAGGCCATCAACTCGCTGCTCACGCGGCTGGACGACAGCGTGCGCGCGCAGCGCGAATTTGCGGGCAATGTGGCGCACGAGCTGCGCACACCGCTGGCGGGCATACGCGCGCTGGCCGACTATGGCCTGTCGCATGCCGACCCCGCGGTATGGCGCGAACAGCTGCAGCGCATTGTGGGCAGCCAGGCGCGCGCCAGCCGGCTGGTGGACCAGCTGCTGGCGCTGGCGCTGGCCGACGAGGCACGTGCCCGCATCACGCTGCAGCCCGTGGCGCTGGACGAGGCGGTGCGTGACGCCGTGATGCGCTTTTTGCCGCGCGCCGACGCGCAGGGCGTGGACCTGGGCGCGCGCGGCGCCGAAGACCCGGTCTGGGTCATGGCCGACCCCACGCTGCTGGAAGGCCTGCTCAACAACCTGCTGGATAACGCCCTGCGCTATGGCCGGCCGGGGGACGGCAGCCCGCCCCGTGTGACAGTGGACGTGGCCTGCGACGCGCGGCAGGTGGTGCTGAGCGTGGTGGACAACGGACCCGGCCTGCCGCCGGACATGGCCAGCACGCTGGCCCAGCGCTGGGCGCAAGGCCAGCAGGGGCTGGCCTTGCGCCAGGGCGCGGGCCTGGGGCTGGCCATCGTGACGCAGTACGCCGCCCTGATGGGCGCACGCTGGTCGGCCGGTGCGCCGCCCGAGGGGGCGGGGCTGAATGCCAGCGTGGTGCTGCAGCGCGCGAGGCTGGATTGATCGCCGTGGGTTAATATTCCTGCGGGCCGGCCCTCATGGTCGGCCACGTCGCTCGGACGGTTCCGGGCGCTTACGTGAGATTTCAAACATGACCGCTTCTTCCAGCGCGAAGCGCCGCTTTGCGCGCATCGATCGCCTTCCCCCCTACGTCTTCAACATCACGGCCGAGCTCAAGCTCGCGGCGCGCCGCCGGGGTGACGACATCATCGACATGAGCATGGGCAACCCCGACGGCGCCACCCCGGCGCACATCGTGGCCAAGCTGACCGAGGTGGCGCAGCGCCCCGACACCCACGGCTATTCGGCCAGCAAAGGCATCCCGCGTCTGCGCCGTGCCATCAGCCACTGGTACGGCGAGCGTTACGGGGTCGAGATCAACCCCGATACTGAGGCCATCGTCACCATCGGCTCCAAAGAGGGCCTGGCCCACCTGATGCTGGCCACGCTGGACCGTGGCGACACCGTGCTGGTGCCCGACCCCAGCTACCCCATCCACATCTATGGCGCGGTAATCGCAGGCGCAGACATCCGCTCGGTGCCGGTGTCGCCCGATGTGGACTTTTTTGCAGAGCTGGAAAAGACCATCCGCGGCAGCTACCCCAAGCCCAAGATGATGATCTTCGGCTTTCCGTCCAACCCCACGGCGCAGTGTGTAGAGCTGGACTTTTTCGAGCGCGTGATTGCCCTGGCCAAGAAGCACGACATCCTGGTGGTGCACGACCTGGCCTATGCCGACATCGTGTTTGATGGCTGGAAGGCGCCGTCCATCATGCAGGTGCCGGGCGCAAAGGACGTGGCGGTGGAATTTTTTACCCTGTCCAAAAGCTACAACATGGCGGGCTGGCGCATCGGCTTCATGGTGGGCAATGCCGACCTGGTGGCGGCGCTCGCGCGCATCAAGAGTTATCACGATTACGGCACGTTCACCCCGCTGCAGGTGGCCGCCATTGCCGCGCTGGAGGGCGACCAGGCTTGCGTGAAGGAGATCGCCGCGCAGTACCAGCGCCGGCGCGACGTGCTCTACAAAGGCCTGAGTGAAGCGGGCTGGATGGTGGATTGCCCCAAGGCCAGTATGTACATCTGGGCGCGCATCCCCGAGCCGTACCGCAAGCTGGGCTCGCTGGAGTTTGCCAAACAGCTTCTGGAGAAGGCCAAGGTCTGCGTGTCACCCGGCATCGGCTTTGGCGACCAGGGCGACGATCATGTGCGCTTTGCGCTGATCGAAAACGAGCCGCGCATCCGCCAGGCGGTGCGCGGCATCAAGGCCATGTTCAAGGCAGACGGGCTGATGCCGCCTGCCACCTGAATGCAGCGTACTTACCTGGCCGGCTGGATCACGACCACGGGATCGGATGTCTTGGGCTCGATCACCACTGACGTGGCGTTGGCGGGCACCACCACGGTCTCTACCTGGCGGATCACGCCGCCGCCGGCCACGCTGCCTGCCGTGCTGCCGTAGCCCACAATGCGCGCCTGGCAGGCGGCCTTGTCTTCGCCCGTGAGCACGTCGCAGCGGGCCAGGGCATTGGCGGCATAGTCATTGCCGCTGTCCAGCTTGCCTGCGCGTTTGTCGGCCGCAGCGTTGTTGGCTTCGCGCAGACAGGTGTCGCGGTCTTGCTGCGTGTTGCCGCTCATGCAGGCGGCACGCTCGGTGCGGGTGTTGCCAGAGGCGTCAATGCCGGTGGTACCGCTGGCGATCTGGGCGCTGGCAGCGCCAGCGGCCAGCAAGGCAGCCGCGCCGATGAGTGCAAGGCGTTTGTTCAGGATGTTCATGAGGTGCTCCTTGGAATGGACATTCGATGCAACCAGTCTAGGAACGCGGGAGCCTTGACCCTGAACGACAGCGCGCCGGGCGCCGGGCGCCTAAGGCGCGATGCGGCGTAGGAACTGTCCGGCAGGCCGGATCAGGTGGACCAGACGCGCGGGGCGGTGGCGGGCATCTGCCACAGCCCCGTGCGCCAGGCATCGCGCACCGCGCGCAGCAGGCCCATGGCCGGCTCCACCACGGGCGCCAGCGCGCGCACCACCACCACCTGGCTGTTGGGGGCTGTAGCGCCGGCCTGGAGTGCCAGAGGGTGCGCGTCGATCACCGCGCGGGCCAGGGCCAGGGCTTCGTCGCGCCGCGCGCGCGACAGCGGCTCGCCGGCCGCCAGGAACAGCGTGGCCATGCAGCGCTGGCCGGCCAGGCCCAACGGGCCGTTGAGCAGGCGCGTGTCGGCCGCGTCAATGCGCCCGCGCTCCAGCCAGGTGCCCGGCAGCTCGATGTGCTGCAAAAAGCTGCCGCGCTCAAATGGCAGCTGCGCATGCGGCAGGCCCAGGGCCGTGATGTCCCAGCCCACCAGCTCGGCGCCGGGCGCCAGGTTGAGCGTGAGGTGGTTCTCAGCCACACAGCCGCTGTAGCACAGCGCCTCCAGGGGCAGCCATTCCACGCGGGCGCCGGCCTGCAGCGTGATCTGCGTGCGCTGCACCGCCACCGGGCCTTCAGAGCGGTAAAAGCGGCTGGCGCCCGGTGTGGTCACCAGGCCGTGCGTGCCGGCGGCGGCCGTGATGCGCAGGTCCAGCGTGTCGCCGCCCACCAGGCCGCTGGGCGGATGCACCAGCACGTTGTGGCAGACAGCGTCGCCCTCGGGGTACAGGCTTTGCAAAATGCGCAGCGGTCCGTCGTGGGCAAAGCGGGCCACGGTGCGGCCCGATTCCAGGGTGTAGTCGAGTGAGAGTCGGGCGTGCCAGGGCATGCGGCGAAGTTTAGGGCTTCGCGCGGGTCTCCCCAATTGTGGGGATGACAGCCCTTGCGCGGACCCCTACGCTCAGACGTGTCCAGTCATGTGACTGCAGGTGCCTCATGAGAAAACTTCCAACCGTACGTCTGACGCTGCTGGCGCTGGCTGTGCCGGCGCTGCTGCAAGGATGCGCGATCGAACATGTAGCCACGCGCAACAGCCTCACGGCTGCCACGGTGGCAACGCTGGCGGCCACACCCAACGCCGACATCGAGCAGACCTATTACCTGGGCAGCTTCGATCCGCAGGACCAGGTGCCGCCGGCCATCTACCGCATCCGCGTGCGCGGCCAGTCCAGCGTGCTCAACCGCACGCGCTTTGCATCCAGCTGGGTGCCAGCCGAGGTGGTGGATGCACTGACGGGCTCCATTTCGTTCAAGGACAAGAGCAGCCTGGACGTGCAGGCCACCGGCACGGCCGGCGCCAAGGGCCTGGACGTGGGCCGCGGCATGATCATGTTTGGTCCCGAGGGCTTTCGCGAGGCGCCGCGCAACCACCGGCTGGTGATCGTGATGGGGTCCGACCCCGAACAGGTTGAGCAGGCCTTTGCCTCGGCCCTGGGTACGGTGGCCAGTGTCAAGTTTGGCCAGGGCGGCGCGGCGGTGAATGACGCCGTCATGGATCTGCTGCTCAAGCTGGCCGATGAAAAAGACAGCCTGCGCCAGCTGCAGCAGGCCAACACGCAGGGGGGCCGTCCATGAACCCGCAGATGAATGGTGCCGTACGACGGGCCGGGCGTTGGGCGGCGCTGGCGTGCACGTTGTTGCTGTGTGGCTGCGCTGCCTTGCAGGTGGACGTGGATGTGTACAAGGGCCCGCTGGCCAACACCGAGGAAACGCAGGTCCAGCAACTGGCCTCCATGGCCCTGACCGCCAAGCCGCTGATCAGCACCATGCGCAACCGGCTGATTGAAACTTACATGCCGTTTCCCACAGGGCAAAGCCGTGTGGGCCACATCAGCGAGGCGCAGTGGCAAACGCATGTAGCCTCGAAATTTGCCGACCTGCAACGCGGCAGTGCCGGCCAGCTCGACCTGCAGCGCGCGACGCAGCTGAATGCTGTGCTGAGCTTCTACGACGACCGTGACGGCGTTTCGCTGGCGCCGGTGTTTGATGATCTGCGCGCGGCGGTCAATCGCTATGAAAGCGCCATGCGCGACTTCAGGCGCGGGCTGACCGACGCCGAGAAGCAGCGCATGGAGAGGGCCGGCATCGACAGCTTTGTCGCCACTGCCAATGACGCCACGGTGACCCTTGCCTTCACGCAGGCCCAGATCGCGTTGATGGACGTGTGGAGCCAGGCGGGCGCCATGGCACAACAGCAAAACCGCTACTGGCCGCCACAAGCTGGCCGCGCGGGGCTGCGCAAGACTGTGCAGCGCAGCATGGCGCGGTTGCTCGCGCAACTGACGCAACCTGTCTTGTATGCCTGCGGGCGGCTCAGCCGGCAGCAACTGGCGCTGAACCTGGAAGCAGACGACCCGACCGACGCGCTGAACAAGTTGCGCAACTACTCGCCCAGCGTGTCATCCTGTACCACCACGTCAACCGTGTCAGGCCTGGGCGCTGACGAGTCCGGCACGCTCGCGCAGGCCTTGCGCAACCCGGTGGCTGACCGTGGTGTTGTGCGAAGCCCGAGCGCGCTGGAGCCGTTGCCGCTGGGTGACCTGGTCGGTGCGGTGCAAAACGCCAGTGACATCTACCTTGGGGGCACCAGCGCCGGGTTTGACCGCGGCCGGCCCGCGCTGGGCATCGAGTCGCTGGCCGACAACGTGAGCCGCAGCATGTATTACGAGCAGGGGATTGCGCGATCGACCGAGCGGGAACGCAATCGCGCTGAAAAACAGCTGGCGCAGATGCTGGTGGACCTGTCCGGGCGCATGCAGTTCCTGGCTACCAACCTGTGGCTGATCGACGCCGGAGATATCACCAGCGGCATCGGGCGTGAACAGCAGGAAACCTTCAAGGCACTGCTGGAGACCGTGGCCAACACCCTCATGGTGCAGGCCGACCAGCAGCGTGTGCACACCGCCTATGAGGCCCGTCAGGAAAGCGCTGTGAAAGCAGAGCTTGCGGCCATGGCAGGCAAGACCGTGGGGCGCACCGGCACGGCGACCTTGAATCCTTTTGGGGCCTCGGCGGGGCCCGGGCGAGGCGAGAGCGGCGGCTATGGCACTGCGATCGAAGTGGTCGATGCCGTGATTGCGCAGCTGGAATACCGGCGCATTGACGCGCTCGCGCGTGGCGGCGACAGCGCCGAAGCGCGCCAGATCACCCAGGCGCTGGATCAGGCCCGCCAGCGGCGCGCGGGCATGACCTTTGTTCGCCCGTCCAGTGCCTACCTGCGCTCGGCGTTTGCGTCCACCTTCTCGCAGACCGGGGCCAGCCTGCGCTGGCAGAACATGCTCAATGACACATTGGGCAATGCCTTTGGCGGCCAGAGCGGCGAGGCCCGGCGCAAGGCGGATATCCGTGATTCGCTGGACAAGGCTTACTGGCAGAACATCAACACCGTGCGCGTGAGCGCGGCGGGCTCGTCCAATTACGTGCTGGCCAAGGACGATGTGGGCAACTGGTACGTCAAGGCCATGGGCAACGACCCCAAGGCCATGGTCAACGCCGCCAAAAACCTGGCGCTGTTCAACGCCGGGGGCAAGATCGATGCCGACCTGCTGCGCATGAACCAGCTGCAGACCCGCCTGGACAGCCTGGACGACGACACCGGCACCGACGCCGGGACAAAGCGTCAAAGCCTCACATCGCAGATCGAGGAACTCCAGGAAGCCAGGCGCGGCGGCGGCAGCTTTGGCGCCACGTCCGAGCGCAGCACCACGCTGGGCCTGTTCCGCGCCAACTATGCCAACCAGGCAGCGCGGGACCTGGGCGCGCTGTCAGCCGGCGTGCAAGGCCTGCCCGCCAGCGTCAGCCTGCGTTGGCAAACCAGCGTCAGCGACGCTGCACGCCGCACCCGGCTGGATGCCCTGGCTACAACGCTGACCCCGTCATTCAGCAAGGTGACGGCATCACTCGCGGCCACCGGGTCTGCATCGGCGGTCATCGTTGCGTCGTTGCAGGCGCTGGATGCCTACCGCCGCGAGTTGCAGGCTGCGGTGGCGGGCAATGCCGACCTGGTCAAGACCGAGCAGGACGCAGACACACTGGCGCGCAACGCGCTTGCGCCGCTGGAGGCCCAGCAGCTTGCCGCTGAACAGACCCTGGCCCTGGCCGGCCAGTCAGTCACACAGGCCCAGCAGAACCTGAATGGCGCGCAGCAAGGCAGCCCGCAGAACCCCACGCTGGTGGCGCAGATGCAGTCGGCGCTGGAGGCTGCCCAGGCCGGGCAGGTCAAAGCCGCGTCAGATCTGGTGGCTCGCAGCGCAGCGTTGCGCGATGCCCGTACCCGGGCCGAACTTGCGTCGGGTAACCTGGGCAAGGCACGGCTGGAGCGGGCTGCGGCGGCCACCGATGTGGGCGCCGTCATCAGTCCCGTCATCCTGGAGGCCGTCGCCAGACGCTTGCGGTCCGTGCAGGAGCTGGAGACCGCCGCCAACGTGGTGGGGCGGCGCAGCCCCTGAGGGCTATTTCCAGAAGCCGTTGTGCGGCGCGCTGGCTTCGTCCAGCAGCGCCGGCCCGATGCATTCAATCGGGTGGGGCGAGGCGTTGAACACATCGCGGCACGACAGTTCGGCGTCGCGTTGCGTGGCCACATCGCCACGAAACACCCGCAGGCTCACCGCGTCGATGCCGAACACCACGCGCTGGATGCCCGACCAGAAGATTGCGCCGGCGCACATCACGCACGGCTCACCCGACGAATAGATCGTGGCCTTCGCCAGCACGTCGCGGCCCACACGCGGCGACACATCGCGCACGGCGTTGGTCTCGGCATGGCCGGTGCAATCGCCCGTCTCGGTTGTGTTGCAGTACGCCTCGGCCAGCACCGTGCCGTCAGCCGAAACCACCACGGCGCCAAACGGGCGGTTGCCGCGCTCACGCGCGGTGCGCGACCATTCAATCGCGCGGCGCAGGTAGATGCCGTCGTGCGCGCTCAGTACCGGCTCGCTCATGCCTTGAGCATGCGCTCGCCCTTGGGCGGCAGCATGGACAGGTTGAAGATGCCGTCGGCGGCCGGTCTGGATTTCAGCGCATAGACCTCGGCCACGTCGTCCACCTGCTGCTCCAGCACCAGCTTGCGGATGTCGCCCAGGCCGTGGCCGCGCGTATCGTCCGCACCCACATACTGCGACGTGATGCGCCAGCGCTCCAGCTCCACGGCCTCGTTCAGGATGGGCTCGCGCTGGCGCGTGGCCGCAATGGCCGCCGCCGGGTTGGCAAAGCTCTCCACAATCGCGCGGTTGCTGGCCCGCAAAAAGGCGGCCACGACCTTGGGGTTTTGCGCAATCAACGCGCTGCTGGCCAGGATGGCGTTGCCATACAGGTTGACGCCTGCGTCAGAGTATTTCAGCACCGACAGATCGTCCAGCTTCATGCGGGCAAACAGCGACACGGCGGAATCATGAAAGTACGTGGCGCCGTCCACGTCACCGCGCACCACCACGTTGTCGCGGGCGCTGAAATCGGTGGTGACCCAGTTGAAGACATCGGGCCCGGTGCGCAGCTTCCTGGCCACCATGGGCCAGGCGCGGCGGGTGGACTCCACCGCGGCAGCGGCAATCTTCTTGCCCTGCAGGCTCTTGAAGTCGGTGGTGATGCCGCGGTCCTTGCGGCCGATGATGGCAAACGGCGCGCGGTTGTAGTACTGGTACACGGCCTGCACCAGCGGCGTGCCGGGGTTTTGCGCGTTGAACTCGATCAACGAGCTGATGTCGCCCAGGCCCAGCTGGTACACACCGCTGGCAATGCGCGTGATGGACGCGACCGAGCCTGCACCCGTGTCAATCGTCACGTCCAGGCCTTCGTCCTTGTAGTAACCCCTGGCCTGCGCCAGGAAGAAGGGTGCGGTCTGGCCCGTGATGCGAAAGTCCAGCGTGAACTTCAGCGGGGTGAGCTTGGGCGAGGCCTGGCTCCACACCGCAGGGGCGGCCAGGGCAGATGAGGTGGCAAGGAAAAGACGGCGTTTCATGGCGGGCTCCGGTGGGCAAAAGCACTTGAAAACCCGGCATGCAAGCGCGTGCGCCATGCCGGGGCATTCAAGAGCAATTTCCGGGTGGCGCGCATCAAGCTGGTGCGCAAACACTGAACGCTTCTACTCTTTGACGCAGATCAATGCAGGTTGTGTGCCAGTATGCGCTGGCGCATGTCTTGCTAACATCCGTAGCAAGAGTAGAAGCGTTCACCCGGGTGTTCCACCTGGCCGGAAATTGCTCTTGGCAACATTTCCATTCAGGAGCGCTTCACCATGCTGGTTACCCAACAACCCGTTTTCCGCAAGTTCTGGCATGCCGTCATGCCGCTGTCCCAGCTTGCATCCGGCCCCCAACCCTTCACGCTGCTCGGCGAATCCATCGTCCTGTTCCTGGACGCGCAGGGCGAGCCTGCTGCGCTGCGCGACCGCTGCTGCCACCGCACGGCCAAGCTGTCCAAGGGCTGGTGCGTGGACGCGCAGGGCCAGGCCTGTGCCCAAGGCCATATCCAGTGCGGCTATCACGGCTGGACGTACGACCGCGGCGGCAAGGTCATCCGCATACCGCAGTACGACGAGGGCCGCGCCGTGCCGCCTGACTACAAGACTACGGCCTACCACTGCACCGCACGCTACGGCTATGCCTGGGTGGCGCTGGAAGAACCCATTGCCGACATACCGGACATTCCCGAGTTCAGCAACCCGGCGTGGCGCACGATCTTCCAGTTTTATGAAACCTGGAACACCAGCCCCCTGCGCGCGCTGGAAAACTCGTTTGACAACTCGCATTTCAGCTTTGTGCACCGCGCCACCTTTGGCGTGCCTGATGCACCCCAGCCCAGCAAGTACGAGATCATTGAAAACGACACCGGTTTTTATGCCGAGACCGTCATCGCCGCGGCCAACCCGGCACGCTTCCACCCCATCAGCGGTGTGAGCGACGCCGTGACCACGCGGCACATGCGCAACGCGTATTTCCTGCCGTTCTCGCGCCGGCTGGACATTGAATACCCCGGCGCGAACGGCAAGCCGGGGCGCCGCCACGTGATCATCAACTGCTTCACACCCATTGACGACAGCCGCATGCAGCTGTGCCAATGGCTGTTTCGCAACGACACCGAAGAAGATTGCGCCGCGCAGATGCTGATCGACTTTGACGACGAAATCACGCGCGAGGACAAGGACATCCTGGAGTCCACCGACCCGGATGCTGTTGTGGATTTGCGCCGTCGTGGGATTGAGTACTCGATGGACTCGGACCGGCCCGGGATTTTGATCCGGCGCAAGCTGATGGAGTTGTTGTCTCGTCATGGCGAGGCTGAGGTGCATCGCTGACTTGGCTGTCATCCCGGGCTTGACCCGGGATCCATCTGCGCACGCCACCATGGACCCCGGGTCAAGCCCGGGGTGACAGGCGGCGGGGGTTATCTCTGCCAGAAGCCGCGGTGCAACGCGGCAATGTCTTCTTCTACTTCGGCCACCGGCCCGATGACTTCCACAGCCTTCTGCCCGCGCGCAAACACCTCGCGGCAAGGCAGGGCCATCGTGGGGTTCTCGTCGTGGTTGCCGGTCAACTCCAGCAGGCGTGACTCGGTCATGCCGTACACCAGCCGGCCGATGTGCGCCCAGTACTGCGTGCCCGCGCACATGGCGCAGGGCTCCACGGTGGTGACCAGGGTGCATTGCCACAGGTAGTCTGCGCTGTAGTTCTGCGCAGCAGTGCGGGCCAGCACCGATTCGGCGTGGTTCACCGTGTCGACATTGCCCTGCTCGGCCAGCACGGTTTCCCCATCAGGTGCCACCAGGATGGCGCCGAAGGGGTGGCGGCCCAGCGACATGGCGCGCCGCGCCACGTCGTTGGCACGCAGCAGGTGCCGCGCTGCCTGATCCGCGTTCACGTGTTTTGCGAACCGCGGTGGGCCCAGCCCGTGGTGCGCTTTTCAATGGCGCTGAACAGCTCGTACATGATCATGGCCATGGCACCCACCACCACCAGGCCGGCAAACGCCAGGCCCATCTGCATGGCGGAGCCGGCCGAGATCAGCAGGTAGCCAATGCCCTCGTTCGCGGCCGTCATCTCGGACACCGTGGTGCCCACAAACGCCAGCGTGATGGCGACCTTGAGCGAGCCGTAGAAGTACGGCATGGAGCGCGGCAGGCCGACCTTGACCAGCACGTCCCAGCGCTTGGCGCCCAGCACGCGCAACACGTCTTCCAGCTCGGGCTCCAGCGTGGCCAGGCCCGTGGCGATGTTCACCATGATCGGGAAGAAGCTGATCAAAAACGCCGTGAGGATGGCCGGGCCCGCGCCAATGCCGAACCACACCACCAGGATGGGCACGAATGCCGCCTTGGGCAGGGCGTTGAAGGCCGTCATCAGCGGGTACACGGCGGCATACGCCAGCCGCGAGCTGCCGATGATGAAGCCCAGCAGCACGCCCACCACAATGGCAATGCCAAAGCCCGCCATCGTCACCCAGTAGGTGCGCCAGGCATGGCCCGCAATGATCCATTTGAATTCAACCAGCTGCGTCCAGATGCGCCAGGGGCTGGGGAAGATGAACTCCGACACATTGAACGCCGCGCAGATGAACTGCCACAGCCCGATCACCGTCACCAGCAGGATCCACGGCGACCACATCTCTACCTGTTTCTTGTTCATGGCCATCATGTCTTCCTCATGGCACCAATGTGCCCGCGCAGTTCATGAACGATATCGGTGAATTCCTTGGTGTAGGTGACCTCCAGGTCGCGCGGGCGTGGCAGCTCGATTTCTTTCTTGACCACAAAGCGCCCCGGGCTCTTGCTCATGACATACACGGTGTCGGCCAGGAACACGCTTTCGCGCAGGTCGTGCGTGACCAGGATGACGTTGAATTTCTGCTCGGTCCACAGGTCGCGCAGGATGCACCACAGCTCTTCACGCGTGAAGGCGTCCAGCGCGCCAAAGGGCTCGTCCAGCAGCAGCATCTTGGGCTCGTGGATCAGCGCGCGGCAGATGCTGGCACGCTGCTGCATGCCGCCTGACAGCTGCCAGGGGAACTTGTCCTCGTACCCGCCCAGGCCCACCTTCTGCAGTAGCTTGCGGGCGCGTTCCTCGTATTCCTTGCGCTTGACCTTGAAGTTGCTGCGGTAGGGCTCCACGATTTCCAGCGGCAGCAGCACGTTGTCCACCGTGGTGCGCCAAGGCAGCAGGCTGGGCGCCTGAAACGCCATGCCGCTGATCTTCAGCGGCCCTGTCACCGGTTCTCCGTCGATCAGGATCTTGCCCATGGACGGCATCTTCAGGCCCGTGGTGAGCTTCATGAAGGTGGACTTGCCACAGCCCGACGGACCCACGATGGCGATGAACTCGCCCTGGCGGACCTTCAGGTCAATGGCCTCCACCGCAAAGTGGTTGGCGGCCAGCAGCTCGTCGTTGTAGGCGAGCCAGACGTCGCGAAAGTCAACGAAATAGGGTGTTTCCATGCATTGCCTGTCATTGCGGGCCTGACCCGCAATCCACCGTGGCATATCGCCGCCATGGATGCCGGGTCAAGCCCGGCATGACAGTCCTTTTTTTGTTTACTTTTTCACCGGGGGCAGCACGTTCAATTCGGCCTTGGTGGGCAGCATGGAGCCGTTCCACACGGCGTCGGGGTTCACGCGGGTCTTGGTGTTGAAAGCATCCGACACTTGCGACGCCATCAGCGACAGGCGGCCCGGCACGACCTGGCCGAAGCCTTCGGCGCGTGCATCGGGGCTGGCCACCACGGAGTCAATCGCCAGCTTCAGGCGGCGCGTTTCCAGGGCCGTGTTGATGATGCCGTCGCGCGCCTTCACGGTCTCAATGGCTGCATCAGGCTTGGCAATCACTTCCTTCACACCCTTGGAGAATGCCACCAGGAAGGCCTTCACGGCGGCCGGGTTCTCCTTGATCATCTTGGGGCTGGCAATGATCACGTTGCCGTACAGCTTGACGCCGTAGTCGGGGTAAGCCAGCGTCACGATGTCTTCGGCCTTGACGCCACGCGCTTCCAGGTTCAGCAGGGATGTGAACGAGAAGCCGGTGATGGCGTCCACATCGCCGCGGGCCAGCATGGTCTCGCGCAGCGGCGGGTCCATGGCGGTCCACTGCACGCCGCTGACGCTGTTGGCCTTGGCAAAGATCGGGAACGCACGGCGGCCGGCGTCAAACACCGGGGCGCCCAGCTTTTTGCCGTTCAGGTCGGCGGGCGTCTTGATGCCCGACTTCTTGAGCGCCATGACGGCGGCCGGCGTGTTGTTGTAGACCATCATCACGGCCACAGGCTTGTTGGGCGCGTCGGGGTTGTTGGCGTGAAATTCCATCAGCGCGGCCAGGTCGGCAAAACCCATGTCGTAGGTGCCTGATGCCACGCGCGTGACGGTGCCGCCAGAGCCGTTGCCCGCGTCAATCGTCACGTCCAGCTTGGCGTCCTTGAAATAACCCTTGGCAGCGGGCACCAGGAACAGGGCGGCCGGGCCTTCAAAGCGCCAGTCGAGCTGGAACTTGATGGGCGTGGTCTGGGCATGGGCGGAGCCAAAGGCAGCAGCGGCAGCCAGGGCTGCGGTGGTCTTGAGGAAAACGCGTTTTTTCATTTGAAGGGCTCCAGGACAGGGAAATAGTACAAACAGACACAAAGCAAATTCGGTGCCGGGGGGCGTGTTTGCGCACCAAGGAAGTGCTTATTTTCTGTGAACGGCAGGCTGCGCCTCTTGCAATTCGCATGGGGAATACCCTGCCGAGCGAAGGGGTGGGGTGCTGAACTGTCGCCAGCCCGACAGTCAGCGCCTGGCGCGTGTTGACTTTGCCGGCGTATTGCTCTTCGGTTCGAGAAAACCGATGGATCGTTTCGGCGGCACTGGAGCAGTAAGCAGTTCGCGCATGGAATCAATCAACTCCGCAATCGATTGATCGTGCCGCGATACCCTGCGCTCCAGCTGATAGAGCTTGTTGGACATCTCGCGGTTGCTGGTGAGCAAGGATTTGAGTTCCACGAATGCACGCACGATATGAACGCTGATATGCGTGGCACGGGGGCTGTTCAAAAGCGTTGCAGCCATGATCGCACCATGTTCGGTGAAAGCAAGTGGCAGGTACTTGCGATGCTGCCCGCGTCCTGTCTTTAAGGTTGCAGATTGCAACCTTAAAGATGAGAACTCCTGTGCATCGAGCTGGAACATGAAATCTGCCGGAAATCGCTGCAGGTTGCGGCGTACCTGCTGGTTAAAACGTTTGGTCGTCTCAGCATAAAACGCGGCCAGATCATCGTCCAGAATCACGCGCTGCCCACGGACTATCTGGATGCGTTGCGCGATATCGGTGACGGACAGCGGCGGTTGATCTTCCTGGCTCATGAGGGATACGTCGGAGAAGTTAACGAAGAAGTGTAGTTCTTAGTAGCTACTCATCTTCAATGCCCCAAGTGAAACGCACCCTACGGCACCACCGTCGTAAACAGGTAAACCGCAAAAATCATCAGGTGCACCACGCCCTGCAGCACAGTCGTGCGGCCTGTTCCCAGCGACAGCGTGGCCACCATCAGTGACAGCACCAGCAGCACGGTGGACTTGACGTCGATGCCCAGCATCAGCGTCCAGCCGGTGGCCAGCGAGACGATGGCCACGGCGGGGATGGTCAGGCCGATGCTGGCCAGAGCCGAGCCCAGTGCCAGGTTCAGGCTGGTTTGCAGGCGGTTGGCGCGCGCCGCGCGCACGGCGGCCAGGCCTTCGGGCATCAGCACCACCGCCGCAATGATGATGCCCACCAGCGCCTGCGGCGCGCCCATGGCGGCCACGGCCTTTTCAATCGTGGGCGCCAGTGCCTTGCCCAGCAGCACCACGGCCACCAGCGACCCCAGCAACAGGGCCAGGCCGATCAGGGCAGTTCTGGCCGTCGGCGGCTCGGCGTGGGACTCTTCGCGCACATCGGCATCCGACGGTAAAAAGTAATCGCGGTGGCGCACCGTCTGCACCAGCACGAAGGTGCCGTACAGCACCAGCGACACGATGGCGATGAAGGCCAGCTGGCTGGCCGTGTACACCGGCCCGGGTGTGGACGTGGTGTAGTTGGGCAGCACCAGCGTCAGCGTGACGATGGCCGCCAGCGCCGCCAGCGATGCGCTCACGCCCGACAGCGTGAAGGTCTGCTCGCCATGGCGGTGGCTGCCCAGCAGCAGGCACAGGCCTACCATGCCGTTGAGGATGATCATGACTGCGGCAAACACGGTGTCGCGCGCCAGCGCAGCCGTCGCCTCGCCACCGCTGAGCATGAGCGACACGATCAGCGCCACCTCGATGATGGTGACGGCCACGGCCAGCACCAGCGTGCCGTAGGGCTCGCCCACGCGGTGGGCCACGACCTCGGCATGGTGCACAGCGGCCAGCACGCAGGCCACCAGCCCGGCCGCCAGCATCACGGCGTACCAGCCTGAAAGCCCCAGTAACGAGCCGCCCAGTATCAGCCAGCCGGCGGCGGGCGCGGCGAGGGACCAGACGGGCAGTGCTGCGGTAGGTTTCATGCGACTGATCATATCGGCGCATGCAGCGTGCCCCGGCGATACGTTGCTGCGGCGTCAGGGTGCTTTCAGGGGGCGACGGACCCAGGCTCGTTCACGGCATGCTGCGCCATCGCCTCCAGCGCCAGCACCAGGGCCGAATGGTCGGCTTGGGCGTGGCCCAGCGCCGCGCACACCTGCATGAGCTGCGCCGCGCCCGCCGTTTGCGGCAGCGCCACACCCAGTGCACGCGCGCCCTGCAGCGCCAGAGCCAGATCCTTCTGGTGCAGGCTGATGCGAAAGCCCGGCGCAAACGTGCGCTTGACCATGCGCTCGCCATGCACCTCCAGGATACGGCTGGACGCAAAGCCGCCCATCAGGGCCTCGCGCACGCGGGCGGGGTCGGCCCCGGCCTTGGCGGCAAACACCAGCGCCTCGGCCACGGCGGCAATGTTCAGCGCCACAATGATCTGGTTGGCCACCTTGCACACCTGGCCGTCGCCCACATTGCCCACGCGGGTGATGTTTTTGCCCATCAGCGCCAGCAACGGGCGCGCGCGCTCGAAATCATCCTCACTGCCGCCGCACATGATGGTCAGGCTCGCAGCCTTGGCGCCGACCTCGCCACCGGACACGGGGGCGTCCACATAGCCGCAGCCCAGTGCGCGGATGCGTTTTGCAAAGCCGCGTGTGGCGATGGGGTCGATGGAGCTGCAATCCACCACGAGCTTGCCGGTCGGAACGGACCGGAGGCCGAACGCGACGCCGTGTTCATCAAACAGCACGGCTTGTACATCCGGCGTGTCGGGGACCATGATGAAGATGATGTCGGCCCGCTGCGCCACACCCTGCGCCGTGGTGCACACGGTGGCGCCGCTGTCGGCCAGCGCCTGCGGTACCTTGCCGCGCGTGTGCAGGTACAGCACATGGCCCGCGTTCAGCAGGTGGCCTGCCATGGGCGCGCCCATGATGCCCAGCCCGATAAAGCCGACCTTCAGTCCCGATTTCGTCATGCCATGGCCTCTTGCGGTTGCATCAGTGTCTGGCGCCAGCCCAGGCCAGCGGTGGTGGTGGTGCGCGGCTTGTATTCGCAACCAATGTG